>CAZJXV010000178.1:0-9109 GCA_964550015.1 uncultured Verrucomicrobiota bacterium | reverse complement strand
TTGGGCCGGGGTTACTGGAGTCTGTTTACCAGAAGGTGATGGCACACGAGCTGCGGAAGCGGGGTTTGCATGTCGAAGACGAAGTGCCCATACCCGTCGAGTGGGAAGGGGAGCGGATGGAGGTTGGCTTTCGTGCGGATCTAATTGTCGAG
Organism: uncultured Verrucomicrobiota bacterium; assembly: GCA_964550015.1. Taxonomy (GTDB): domain Bacteria; phylum Auribacterota; class JABMQX01; order JAFGEW01; family JAFGEW01; genus CAZJXV01. Next base: position 8,957 of record CAZJXV010000178.1, on the reverse strand, counting down.
GACATGGTCATCGTCGAGCTGAAGTCCGTCGAGCGCATCACACCCGTTTTCAAGAAGACACTGCTCACCTATCTGCGGGTCGCCGACAAGCGGCTGGGCTTGCTCATCAACTTCAACGAGGCGCTGCTCAAGAACGGCATCACACGCATCGTGAATCGTCTCGAAGAATGATCTCTCGCAGAGCCGCAGAGACCGCAGAGCCGTTTTGCGCGAGCGGTGTTCTCCATCTCTGCGTGCTCCGCGTCTCTGCGAGAGACTCCTATCCCAGCATGCTCCGCTTGCTCAAGTACGACGCCAGGAGCAGATCATACGGCGTCTTGGTATCGACCTGAATGTACTCGATGTCGCTGTCGGAGCAGCGGCGCTGGTAGGTGCGGATGAAGTCGCGGAGTTTGGCCAGGTACTCGTCGCGCAGGTGGCGGGGGTAGAGCTGGACCGACTCGCCGCTTTCCATGTCCTTGAACTGCACGACGCCGTCGAAGGGGAACTCGAGCTCGGCGTGGTCCAAGATGTGGAACGCGAGCACCTCGTGCTTCTTGTGCCGGAAGTGCTTGAGCGCCTTGAGTACGTTGTCCGGCTCGTCGTACAGGTCCGACAGCACGATGATCAGCCCGCGGCGCTTGACGCGCTCGGCCACGGCGTGGAAGGCGCGCGAGACGTCGGTGGGGTTGGCGGGCGCGACGTGCTCGAGCTTGACGAGGATGTTCTTGAGGTGCTCGGGCGAGCACTTCGGCGGGATGAAGGTCGAGACGCCGTCGCTGAACAGAATCAGCCCGACGCTGTCGTTCTGCTTGGTCATGAGGTAGGCGATCGCGGCGGTCAGGTACGACGCGTACTCGAGCTTGGTGACCTCGCCGGTGCCGTAGCCCATCGAGGCGCTCACGTCGAGCAGGATGTAGCAGCGGAGGTTCGTCTCCTCCTGGTACTCCTTGACGTAGAGCTTGTGCGTCTTGGGCCACACCTTCCAGTCGATGCGGCGCACGTCGTCGCCCAGCACGTACTGGCGGTACTCGGCGAACTCGACGCTGAAGCCCTTGTGCGGGCTGCGGTGCAGACCCGTGATGAAGCCCTCGACCAGGAAGCGCGCCACCAGGTTCATGTTGCGCAGCTTCCTGAGGTTGAGCGGGTCGAAGTACTTGAACTGTTCGATTCGAGCCATAAGGCCTCTCGCGGAATGCCGCCGCCGGTCCTGCCGGTTGAACGCGCCGGGGCCGTCGGAAGTTGCTCCTGTGTCGCTCAAGCTCCAGGGAACCGGCCCGTCCCGGCTCGTATTCTAGGGCGCGCGGCCCGGAAGGGCAAGGCGGGGAACTTTTCGGCGCGGGTTGCAGTTGAGGGGAGTGAGGAAAGGAGAAATCCGGCCCTCACGGATGAAACAGGGCGATGAGGACCGCAGCTGAAGGCTGCATAATAATGACGCGGCCGGATAGGCAGGGGATGCAGGTCCAACCGCAAGGCTCGCCCGTTTCATCCCGCAATGAATAGACATATAACGACTTCCCTCCTCTCACCTAGGAGGCGGCAACCCAACCTTCTCTCTGGTGACGGCGGCCCACCTGGTTCCCTCGGTGGGCCGCCACTCTTTCCGGGCCCGGGCGCCCCGCGGTCTCCGGAGCTCTGGTCGTTGCCCGGGTGCGGGCCGGGGCCCAGGCACATTTTGCGAATTGACAGGAGCGTGTCCGGCGTCTATATATGTAACGGGAGAGGCACGGCACACGTGACGCCCCAGGAGGAGATTTAGATGGCCGACGCCGTCCAGCCAAAGGAAGCGGTCCCCAAGCGCGCCGTAGACCTGTACGAGCGGGGTCTGGATGCGGCAACCAAGCGCAACTATGACTACGCAATCACGCTGTTTCTGCAGGCCCTGAAGCTGGCGCCCACGCTGGTGGCCGCCCGCAAGAAGCTGCGCGAGATCGAGGTCGAGAAATGGAACGCCGGCAAGTCCTCGGTGGCGCTGCGCAAGATCGGCGCCGGTCTCGTGTCGGTCCCGGCCTGGGTCATCGCGTTCTGGAACGAGAGCTTCGGCCAGCACGGGGCCGCGCTGCGGGCCTACGAGAGCATACTCAAGCGCGACCCGACGAACACCGCCGCGCTCAAGGCGCACGCCAAGGCCGCCGTGCGGCTCGAGATGCCCGAGGTCGCCGTCAACTCGATGGAGTACGCCTACCGCGCCAACCCCGACAGCGAGGCGAACCAGCGGCTCATGGGCGAGATGTACCGCGCCAACGGCAACATCGAGGAGGCGAAACAGGCCTGGCAGAAGGTCCTGGCGAAAAAGCCCAACGACAAGGAGGGGCTCAAGGCGCTGCACGACCTTGCCGCGCTCGCCACGATCAGCCGGGGCCACTGGGACGATACCTCCTCGTACCGCTCGAGCCTCAAGGACGAGGCAGGCGCGAAGCTCACCGAGAAGCGCGTCCGGGTGGAGAAGACCGAGGACGACCGCGCCGCGCTGATCGAGGACTACAAGAAGCGCGTTGCCGAGAACCCCGAGAACGTGGACCTGGTCAAACGGCTCGCCAACGAGTACCTCGAGGCGCACCGGTACGACGAGGCGACGGCCGCCTTCGACGAGGCGATCGAGCTCAATCCGGGCGATCCCGACCTGCCCGAGCTCCGCTACCGGGTGATCGTCAAGAAGTATGACCACCAGATCGCCCAGGCCGAGACGGCCGCGGCCGAACGGCCCGACGACGCCGCGCTCAAGACCGCGGCCGAGACGATCGCGCGCGAGAAGACCCGCTTCATGCTCAAGGACCTCGCCGTACGCGTCCAGAAGTACCCGAGCAACATGCCGCTCCGTTTCGAGTACGGCTACGCGCTGATGCAGGACGGCCGGCTCGACGAAGCGATCAAGCAGTTCCAGCAGTCGAAGAACAGCGCCCAGAAGCAGGCCATGTCGCTCAACTACCTCGGCGAGTGCTTCCGCCGCAAGGGACTGCTCGATCTCGCCGTGGACCAGTTCCAGGCCGCGCTCGGCGGCATGTACTCGATGGATTCCGTCAAGAAGGACGTGATCTACAACCTCGCGCGGACCTACGAGGACATGGGCAAGGCGGCCGAGGCGCTCGCGCAGCTCAAGATCATCTACTCGGAGGACATCGGCTTCCGCGACGTGGCCAAGCGCGTCGAGGACCTCTACAAGGCCACCCAGGCGGAGGGGGCCGCCGACTAGGCCCGGGAGCACACACACCGCCGGCACGCAGGCGCTGACATGACGCTCGAGGGCAACGCCCGCTCCAAACTCCTCCCCATCGTTCTGCTGGTTCTGACGGTCGGGAGCTTCTTCGTCAACTTCTGGGGATGGGACCTCTGGGCCCCGGACGAGCCGAGGTACGCCGAGGTCGCGCGCGAGGCGCTCGACGACGGCCACTGGCTCGTGCCCCATCTGGGCGGCCGGATGTACGCGGACAAGCCGCCGCTGTACTTCTGGCTGCTCGCAGGCTCGTATGCCGCGTTGGGCATGACGCCCTTCGCCGTGCGAATCCTGCCGGTCCTGTCGGCGTCGGCGACGATCCTCGTCACCTATTTCCTCGGCCGGCGGCTGTTCAACCGGCGCGTGGCGCTTTTCGCAGCCATCGTGCTCGGGACGAGCGTGCAGTTCATGGACCTCGGACGGCACGGCAATATTGACGCCACGCTGACACTCGTAACAACGGCCGCAATCGCTCTTCTCTTCCTGGCCCACCACGAGTCGAGGCGCGGCCTGTGGCTGCCGGCGTACGTGCTGATGGCGCTCGGGGTGCTGATGAAGGGGCCGGTGGGGTTCCTCGTGCCGTTGCTCGTCTTCATCGTGTACCTGGTCGTGACGGGCCAGGCGAAAGGCATCCGCCGGATGCGCCTCCTCCCCGGCCTCGGGATTCTTCTCGTTGTGGTCGGCGCGTGGCTCGTGCCGGCCGCACTCGAGGGCGGGCCGGACTACACGCGAACGGTCCTTCTCAGGCAGAACGTCGGCCGGGCGGTCGCCTCCTTCAGCCATGCCAAGCCCCTCTACTACTACCTGACGAGCTTCCCGCCGAACTTCCTGCCGTGGATCGTCTTTCTGCCGCAGGCCGTGCACCTCTGCATCCACAGGCGGACGCTCCAGCGGCTGCTGCCCGTCGTGTGGTTCGCGACGGTCTTCGTCTTTTTCAGCCTCATGAGCGGCAAGCGCGGCCTCTACCTCTTGCCGCTGTTCCCGGCGGCCGCGCTGCTCGTCGGCGTCTTCTTCGATGCCTGCCTGGGCCGGGCCATGCCCAAGAAGGCGCTGGCCGTGCCGACCGTTGTCCTGGGCGTCTTCCTTGTCGCCCTGGCGGGCGTGCTCTGCTTCCTGCGCCGGTTCGTCGGGATTCCCGACTACCTCGAGGCGCCGGCGCGGCTCGTGTGGATCGCGGCGGTGGTGCTTGGCGCTGGAGGTGTGGTCCTCCTCGGCGCGGTCGTGGCGCGCCGGCACGCGGCCATCCTGCCGGCCGTCTGCATCACCATGCTGGCGCTGGCCCTCGTGATGACGCTCGCGATCTTTCCCGCGATGAACGCGAACAAAACGGCGCGCTTCATCTGCGAGGACCTGCTGCATGCGCGCACGGGCGGCGAGCCCGTGGTGCTCTACAACGACGAGACCCGCAGCGGCGCCTACCACTTCTACACCCGCCTGCCGCTGGTGGACATTGCGGAGGAGGACGAGCTTGTCGAGCGTCTCCGGCCGGGCGAAAAAACCTATGTCATCCTGTCCGAGGAGAATTATACTCAGCTCCGGCCGGAGACCACGGCGGGCTGGCAGCAGGTCGCCGCACGGCAGGTCGGCCACCGCTCGATGCGGGTGTTCGTGTCGGGCGGCGTCGAGATCGAGTCGGAACAGTAAGTGAAGCATACAGAGGAGGGACCGGCATGAGGTGGTTGATTGTGCTGTGGTGTTTCGCCGCGCTGATGCTGGCCGGCTGCACCCGGGGGACGCAGAAAGCGGATGAGCCCATTTTCGCCGAGAACGAGGCGGTCGCTGCGGCGCCGTCGGTCGAGGACGCAGGCTACGCCATCGCGACCGGCGATTTCGTGTCGGTCAAGAGCGCCTCGCGTCCGGAGGTCAACTGCGTCGGCCGCGTGCGTGAGGACGGCACGGCGGCGCTCAACGTGGTCGGGTACGTGCGTGCCGCGGGCAGCACGACGGCCCAGTTCGCCGAGACCCTGAACGACCTGTACAAGGAAGTCGAGGGCTACGAGGCCGGCGTCGCCGACCTCACCATCGAGGTCAAGCTCGGCCTGTACCTCGTCACCGGCGAGATCACCAGCGGCGGGTTCCGCACGTACGCAGACGGCCTGACGATCTACGACGCGGTGGTGTCGGGCGGCAAGTTCACGGGCAAGGCGCTCGAGGACCGGATCTTCCTCAACCGCAAGGGCGCCGACGGGCGCGAGATCATCCGGTACAGCAACCTCGAGCAGCTCAAGGAGCTCCCGCTCAAGGAGAACGACTGGGTCGTCATCCCTTACAAGGTGGACTTCCTCCTGCACTAAGCCCGGCGCGAGCAGCGACGCAGGGGAGAATCCACTTGGCGTCTTTGCGCCTTTGCGTGAGACGTTCTCTCTTCTGAGGGCGGCCTAGCTCCGCGGCAGGCGCCTGAGGAACGTCTTCATCCACACGGGCGGCGCGGGGGCGTCGCCTGCGTCTATCATCTCGCGCCATTCCTCGTCGGTGAGCCGCGCGTCCATCGGCTGCTTGAACTCGCGGTAGCTCATCACCGGCCCCGCGCCCAACACCTTCTTCCCGCTCGGCAGCTGGTACACGACCCACAGCAGGTTGAACCGCCCCGTCGCCACCTCGAGCACCCGCCCCTCGTTCGGCTCCGTGAACACGTCGGCGACGACTTGAGGCCGCGTTTCATCCTCTTGGGTGCCGCTCAGAATGACGTCCACGTCTTCTGGGACCGAATCGAACTGCTCGCGGTCTCGATCGTCGAAGTGCTCTTGGCGCAGTTCCTTGGTGGCTGCGTCGGCGAGCCACTTGAGCCACCGGCTAAAGGAACCCAGAGGACTTGTAGGCGGAGGCGTGAACGTACCAGGCCAGCGAGAGAGCTCCGGATAGGTGGATTTGACTATCTTCATGATCGCTTCGTTACAGGCGAGCAGTTCAGCGTAGAGCATGGGATGCGGCTCAACGCACCCCCACGAGAGCTGCGGCAGGGACTCGAAACCAAGGTATGGCTCTTTGTGTGCCAGGATCATGTCGTGCTTGAGCTGGGCCCAGGCGGAGAGGCCGGTACTGATGGTGCGGTCGCGCCAGGCAGGCGTTTGCATGGCGGTCGGGTAGCCCTTGGGGACGGGCTCGAGGAGCATGCCGATCAAGTTGAGGCGGCACATGGCGAGGTTGCTGTGCCAATCGTCGTCGCTGAGCCTGGCGAACTCCGTCTTCAGGCGCGCCAGCTCGCGGTCGTAGTGCGCGTACTCGGCGTCACCGGCTTCCCGGAGAATTTCCTCGGCGCGCTTCGAGCCGAGGAGCGTCATGATGTCAAGAGGCGATGGGTACCCGCGCTTGGGCACGACGGTCCCTGACGTAAGCGTCAACGGCTTTCGGCTGCCCAAGTAAGTGAAGCCGGTCAGCTTGCTCATCGCGTAGCCGTCGAAGCTGAAGCGCTGGCCGAAGAGGCGCATACCGCGCGCCTGTTCGAGCCACTTCCTTCTTCGTTCGGGCGTCGTGACTTCACGCCGAATGGGAATCCCCGTCGCGGCATGAATCCTCGGCGGCGGCAGGGCCAGCAGCTTTTCGCGGATGCGCGCAAGGTAGGCGGCTTCGCCGAGCGGCTCGCCGGCCGGTTCGGCCGCAAGCTCCGCGTCGAGGCTTCGCTTGATGCGGATCACGTCGGCGACCGAGACGTCGTCCATCGTGCCTGCAAAGAACCCCAAAACAGCCTGCATCCGCTGCCACTTCTTGTACGCGTCCTCGTTCTCGACGAAGAACCGGCCGATCTGGATTGCCTGCATCGTCTGGATGTCGGCCGTGCCGGCGTCAACGATCATGTCCCGGCCACCCTGGAAGAGAAAGGCCCCCTGGGCGTACCACGTCATCGCGCGGAAGTATCGTTGGAGCGCTTCCGACTTTGTGTAGTGGCCGCGCGGCTTGAACTGGCCGTAATCCATGTCGTAGATGAAGATCGGGCTGGGTGCGATTCCGCGTTTCTGAATGTTCCGGATCTCCTGCAGGGCCGTTCCCCCCACGTAGTCGGGAACCTTCACTTTGGGGTCGAGGAGGCGCGCGCCGACGGCGAAGTACGCGACGTTGCGCCGCGCGGCGGCCACCCCCTTCGCGGAGGTCCCGGCCGTGCGTTTCTGGAAGCCGTATGCGCGGTCGAACCATTTCAATGCCTCGGCCGTAATCGCTTCCAGGTCCTTGACCATGAACGTGGTCTCGATCTCCCCAAAAAGCTGGTCGTAGAGCACGTGCTGGATGTGCAGCGCCGTGTCCACGGTGACGAACATCGGCACGCCCTCGGGCAGGTTGTGGTAGGCGCTCGAGATGAGGCCGAGGTCCTTGCCCCAGCCTTCCTCGACGGCGAACCCGTTCTTGAGGATTAGCTCCGCAGTGCCCTCACACTTGAAGTGCCTACTGGCCTCCTTCCAGTTGCTGATCTCCTCCGGCGTGAGGGGCAGCGTGTATTGCGGAACCTTCGCCTCGATCTCGAGCTGCGGCGCGGTGTAGTGCTGAAGGAAGAACGGCTTCGGCCGGGCGCTCTCCGCCTCGTCGGGCGCGGTCTCTCCGGCATATGATGCGTGCGCGAGTGCGAGGACGAGGATGACGGTGAGTGAGGAGAGCGCTCCACGGCGTGCCATATCATTCCCTCCCGCGGCAAGTGCCGATGGCCTTGGCCGCATTCCTACATACTCCCACCCGGCACGATGCGCAAGGGGCGTCGTGCGCAAAGCTGCGGGCGCCCCCTGGCGAGCCGCGACGGGCTTTGACACGCTTTCCCTGTTGGACTATGATCGGGGTGTCTGGCGCGGTCGCGCCTGCTTCGGAACGTTCGAGGAGCTGGTCTGATGAGGATGAGGAAGACAGCTCGCACCCTTGCCGGGATCGTTGCGGCCGTTGCCATTGCCGCCGGCTGCGGGCCGGGCAAGAAGGACCCGGCTGATTCGATTGAGCTCCGGATCCCCGTCGTGACCCGCGAGGTCGCGGCGCGTGACGTGGACTTCACGGTGACGACGCTGGGTACCGTCGAGGCGTGGAAGGAAGTCACCGTCAGCGCCAAGACGAGCGGGCAGATCCTGGAGCTGGGCTTCGAGAAGGGCGACACGGTCAAACCGAAGCCCGCTGACGGCGACGCGCCGCCGCCCCTCGCCGTGCTCGAACAGCAGGAGTACAAGCTCAGGTGGCTCGAGGCGGAGGCCGCGTTCAACGAGGCGAAACGGACCTTCGAGCGCGCCAAACGCCTCTTCGAGCAAGGCAGTGTCGTCGAGAGCGAGTACGATGCCGCCACGTCCCAGTTCGAGGTGGCTCAGGCCCGGCGCGACCTCGCCCAGAAAGCCTACGACGACACGGTGATCTACAGTCCGATCGAGGGCACGGTCATCGCCAAGCCCGTCGAGGCGGGCGAAATGGTCGTGCCCGGAACGCCGCTCGCGACGGTCGCCGACGTTCGCAAGGTCAAGATCCTCACGGCCGTTGCCGAGAGCGACTCGCCGCACATCCGCCGCGGCGCGACCTACCCGGTCCGCGTGGACGCCTTCCCCGGCCGCGCGTTCGAAGGAACCGTCCTCTACAAGTCCATCAAGGCCGACGTCCGGACGCGCAGCTTCCCCGTCGAGCTCGAAGTGGACAACGCCGACGGCGCGCTCGGCATCGGTATGGTGGCGCGGGTGACGTTTACGCTTCGCACCGTCCCGGACGCGATCACCGTGCCGCTCGACGCCCTCGTCTATTGGAAAAAGGTGCTCGGCGTCTACGTCATTGAGAAAGGGATCGCGGTCTTCCGGCCGCTCGAGTTCGGTGA
>CAZJXV010000177.1:0-9143 GCA_964550015.1 uncultured Verrucomicrobiota bacterium | reverse complement strand
CGCGCGTAGCGGCGTGTAGCGCGCCGGCTCCAGGTGTCGATGACGGTCATTGCGCCGGTTTCGGCGTCCTCGAGCTCGATGAGTCCGATGCGCGGCAGTTCGAGTTCGCGCGGGTCGGTGACAGCGACGGCGACGAGGTCGTGCCGGCGGTTGGCCAAGGTTAGCCGCCGTGCGTACTGCTGGTCAAGGAAATCGCTGACGAGGAACACGACGGCGTGGCGCCGCGTCACCCGGTTGAGGTAATCGAGCGCCATGCTGATGTCCGTCCTACGGCCAGCGGGCTCGAAGTAGAGCAGCTCGCGGATCACGCGCAGGACGTGGCGCTTGCCTTTCTTCGGCGGGACGAACAGCTCGATCCGGTCGGTGAACAGGACGAGGCCGACCTTGTCGTTGTTGCGGATCGCGCTGAACGCGATGAGCGCGCACAGCTCGGCGGCCAACTCGCTTTTGAGCCGCTCGGTCGAGCCGAATGCGCCCGAGGCACTGACGTCCACGACGAGCATCACGGTGAGCTCGCGTTCCTCGACGAAGCGCTTGACGTACGGGTGCCCCGTGCGCGCGGTGACGTTCCAGTCGATCGTGCGGACGTCGTCGCCGACCTGGTACTCGCGCACCTCGTCGAACTCCATGCCGCGGCCTTTGAAGACGGACGAATACCGGCCCGCGAGCACGTCGTTGACCGTGCGGCGCGTGCGGATCTGGATGTGGCGGACTTTCTTGAGAATGTCGGCCGGAATCATGGCTCGTCGTCACACGCGCACGACGACAGGTCGTGCGGCATTATGGTACCTGGATGTGATCGAAAATCTGTTTCACGACGTCCTCGCTCGTCCGTTCCTCGGCTTCGGCCTCGTAGGTGATGATCACACGGTGGCGCAGCACGTCCATGCCGATCGACTTGACGTCCTGCGGCGTGACGTAGCCGCGTCCCTCGAGGAACGCCCTCGCCTTGGCGGCCAGCGTGAGGTAGATGGTCGCGCGCGGCGAGGCGCCCCACTCGATGAGGTTCGCAATGTCGAGGCCGTATTGTCCGGGGGTGCGTGTGGCGAGCACGATGTCGACGATGTAGTCGCGGACCTTGTCGTCGACGTAGATCTCGTCCACCACCTCGCGCGCGTGGAGGACGTCGGCGGGGGTGACAACAGGTTCCACGTCGAGGTCAGCGTCCGTGAACGCCATCCGATCGAGGATGCGCCGCTCGTCGTCCTTCGTGGGGTAGTCGATTTTGAGCTTGAGCATGAATCGGTCGACCTGCGCCTCGGGCAGCGGGTACGTGCCTTCCTGCTCGATCGGGTTCTGCGTGGCGAGCACGAGGAACGGGCGGTCGAGCTCGAACGTCTCGTCGCCGATGGTGACCTGCTTCTCTTGCATCGCCTCCAGAAGCGCGCTCTGCACCTTGGCCGGTGCGCGGTTGATCTCGTCGGCCAGGATGATGTTGGCGAAGATGGGCCCTTTCTTGACGGTGAACGCGCCGCTCTGCGGGTTGTAGACGAGTGTGCCGATCAGGTCGGCGGGCAACAGGTCGGGCGTGAACTGGATGCGCTGGAACTTCGTGCGCAGCGTGCGCGACAGCGTCGTGACGGCCATCGTCTTTGCCAGGCCCGGGACGCCCTCGAGCAGCACGTGGCCGTTGGCCAGCAGGCCGACGAGCAGCCGGTCGATCATAACCTGCTGCCCGACGATGACGCGCCTGATCTGCTCGCGGATCCGCTGGACGAACCCGCTTTCCTCGCGCACTTTCTCGTTGATCGCCTTGACGTCGATGGCCCCGTTTTTGGTCGGCATAACAGGTTTGTCCTCCACCAGTTCCGTGCTTGCGCGGCGGCACAGACCGGGCCGCCGAAACGCGATGATAACAGAATTCTGCCAAAACCTGCCGCTTTGACGCAACACCGCCCGCGCCGGTTCCGCAGCGAGCAGGGAGGCGTTCAGCCTGTGGGCGAGCGCGGTGCTCCCGGCAGACAAGACAGCACGGCGGCCCACTCGCCGATTGAGCGACACGGGGCTTCCGTTCGCAGCTTGGACCCGCCACGAGAGATCCCGTCCTGAGCGCATGGTTCCTGTACCACAAGCAACAGCGTGCTCAGCACTGCGGCGCGTTCCACTCCGCCATGAAACTTCGTTGCCGAAGGGACGTTGTGGCTGAGTCGTGCGTGGTTTGGAGGCAGAGAGTGCCGGGGGTGGGAGTTGAACCCACATGGGCCGAAGCCCAGGGGATTTTAAGTCCCATTTTGGCGATTTTGGTGAATGGCTCAGGCGGAAGGGCTTGCGGCAAATCCCGTTGGAAATGAAGCAGTTACGGGACAAGAAACGCTTCATTCTGCTTCGGTCTGCTTCGGTGTTTCTCGTCTGTTTTGACTTGTTTGTGGCACCAGATCGTCACCAGGACTGCGGCGTCCGCCGGAGCTGCCGGCGCGCTCGATGTGCGTGCAGACGGCAGTCGCCGTAGGACCCTCGCGTTCGGAATGACCGAGCCCACCGGTGGCCACCGCGACGCCAGCGCCTTGCCGCGTTAATCCGTCCGACCTCTCACTAGGGCTCGTCACATAGCCAGAAAAGGAGCAACATTATGAAGATCACGCTGAGTCTTGTCCGGCAGGTCCTCAAGGACGCGCTTGGGTTTGAGTCGTTCGTCGCAGGTTTCGTCCGGAGGATTGAGAAGGATGAGGAGTGCCCGTCGGCGGCGATTTCGGCGGAGGGCACGATGTTTTACAACCCGCGGTTCTGCTGCGAGCACGTGACGTGCAAGGAGGACCTGTTCTCGCTGGTGATGCACGAGGTGCTGCATGCCGTCTTCGGCCACTTCATCTACCGGGGCGGTCCGATTGAGAACATCGCGGCTGACGCCATCATCAACGCGACCATCAGCCGAGGGTTCGCCTACCACTCAAACGGCGGGACTCTCTTCCGGAAGCTCTACGCGGCTGAAGGCCTGGAGGGGTTGCTGCGGCCGGAGAGCCGGATGGCCGAGAGCCGGTACGACAAGGTGTATCGGGCCCTGTACCAGACGTACGGTCGCGGCGAAGCGATGACGACGGGCGAGCTCATTCAGACATTGAAGATCCTCGATCCGGGTCACGGCGTCAGGGTGCTCCTCCTTGGATCCCATCCGCAGGTTGACCAGGGGCAGAACGATCAACGTAGGGCGGGGCCCCGGGCGGTCGCCTTCCCCGTCGAGGTGCTCGAGCGCATGGCGCGGGAGCTGAGGGGCAGCCTCAGCCGGTGCCGGGCCGCCGGGCAGTACCAGACTCTCATGAACATGGTCATCGAGGTGTTGAAGTCCCGGCTCTCGCTGCGAAGGGCGCTGCTGGAGCAGTACGCAACGAGGCGACGGGTCGGTCTGTTCCTCCAGGCCTCGACGAGCCCGGAACGCAGCGCCTCGCCGGTTCCAGTGTACCCGTCGAAGCGCGACCTGGTGCTGGTGGCGGCCGGGGTCTATCCCGGCCACTTTCACAACCGGAAGTTCAAGCCGAGGCGGGCGGAAAGGGGCGCTGCCGTCTACCTCGACGTGAGCGGGAGCGTGCACGAGCACCTTCCCCGGATCGTTGGCCTGGTGGCCCGCCTGCGTGGGCGGGTCAAGAGCATCTATCTGTTTAGCAACCGGGTCGTCGAGACGAGCTTGCAAGCCCTGTCGGAGGGGCGGATCGGAACGACGTACGGGACGGATTTCGACTGCATCGCGGAGTCGGTCCTCGAGCACGGCTACGACAGGGCGATCGTCATCACGGACGGCTACGCGAGTCTCGACGACGAGCTCTCAGCCAGGCTGGCGGCGGGCAGCGTGAAGATCCTGACGGTGCTGTTCGGCGGCAAGACCGACTGCCCGGAGTTCGAGCCGTTCGGCGAGGTGGTCCAGCTCGACGACGTGACGGGCCCTGCATGACGGGATGCGGCAACTGAGCGATCGGGCCGCACTGCGATAGAACACAAACAGACACGGGAAGCGAGGGGCCCGGGAGCGATCCAGGGCTCCTCGTTTTTTTGTGCAGAACGGAGGAAGACTGATGACGCTACTTGAAGTACTTGGAGTATACGGCTGGAAGGCGGCGCAGGAGGACCTTCTCCTGGCGTCGCTGCTCACGGGCGACCCGCTGCTGCTCGTCGGCCGGCACGGATGGGCGAAGACCTGTTTATCGTCAGCGTCTTTGGGACACGGGGGAGGCTCGAGTTAGGTTGCAGATCAACCCCTTTGGGCCCCAGGGCCCAAGGGGTTGACGCGGCGGTTCGGCGCCGTATCGTAGGCTCGAAGGGGCCTCGAGAAGGGAGCGGACCCAGCCAAGGGCAACGTTGTCAACGAGATCCGCAAGGCGATCCGGCGCAAGTTCTCTGCCGAGGAGAAGGTCCGCCTCGTGATCGAGGGGCTGCGGGGCGAGATCCCGGTCTCCGGGCTGTGCCGGCGCGAGATGATCGCCACCACCATCTACTACCGCTGGTCCAAGGAGTTCCTCGAGGCCGGCAAGAACGGCTTGACGCGCGATACGAGGCGCGATGCCACCGGCGACGAGGTCCGCGCTTCGCGAGGAGAACGGCCCGTTCAAGCGGGCGGTGACCGAGTAGGTCCTTGATGTGCAGCGGCTCAAGAAAGCCTCGGCATGTAAGGGCGAGGTACGGGCGCATGACCGCCACGCAGAAGCTCGAGGTGCTGCGTGCCGTGGCGGGCTCGCCGTTACCGTTGCGCGAGGCACTGGCCCGGCTCGACATGGCGCCCTCGACCTACTACCGCTGGCGGCAGCGGTTTCACCGGCAGGGGTTCGAGGGTCTCAGGGACGCCTCGCCGCACGAGGGCCGCGGCGACCGGGTGTGGAACGAGCTGCTCGAGCACGAGCGGGCAGAGGTCCTTGAGGTCGCGCACGCGCACCCGGAGTGGTCGAGCTGTGAGATCAGCTGCTTCATCACCGACCTGGGGCGGTTCTCAGTCTCGGAGTTGACCGTCTACCGCCTGCTCAAGCGCCGAGGGCTGGTGAAGCCTCGCGATCTGAAGACCTTCCCGGCCTCGAGCGAGTACAGCTCAAAGACGCGTGCCCCCAACGAGCTGTGGCAGACGGACGCCACCTACCTGTGTGTCAAGAACTCGAGGTGGTACCACCTGGTCTCGGTGCTCGACGACTTCAGCCGGCGTATCCTGGCGTGGCGGCTCCAGCCGTCGATGGACGCCGAGGCGTTCGCCGAGGTCGTCGAGATGGCGTGCCAGGAGACGCGTGTCGAGCGGGTGCCTCCCAACAACCGGCCCCAGGTCCTGTCGGATCGGGGCGCGGCGCTCCTCTCCCGCTCGTTCGGCCAGTACCTGGAGGCCAAAGGGCTGGGCCACATCCTGGCCTCTGCCTATCACCCGCAGACCAACGGCAAGATCGAGCGCTACCACCGTTCGGCCAAGGAGCAGATCAAGCTGGTCGTATGGGAGTCGCCGGCCGAGGTCGAAAAAGAAATCGAGAAATCTATTACAGCGCGAGGCCGTATCATGAGGTGTTGGCGAACGTCACACCCGATGATGTCTACTTCGGTGCCGTGCCGAGATCCTCCGACGGCGCGGTCAGCTCAAGACGCGGACGATGCAGAGGCGAAGGCTCAGAAACAAAGGACGCAAAACACGGACCGCGGGGCTGAGAACCGCAACCGGATTCGGGGCCTCAAAACGCCCACTTCTGCTCAAGACGTACACTCGACGGGCACCGACACCGAGGTGCAGTACATCTACGACGATTACGGCCAGCTCACCAAGAAGCGCGTGCGCAAGGCGGGCACGCCCGACGACTGGGAGGAGCAGGAGACCAACTTCATCGTCACCACGTACGACTACCAGCCGAACGGGGATCTGTGGAAGGTCACCGACGCGCGCAGCAGCACGGTCGACTACCTGTACTGCGACGACAACAACGTCAACGACGGCAAGCTCGAGACGATCAACTTCCCGAGCGACAACGACATCACCTACACGTACGACACGACCACGGGGCGTACGTCGGGCGTAGCTCAGGGCGGCGTCAGCTGCGCGTACGACGCCTTCGGACGGCTCACGCAGCTGAAAGACGTCTGGCACAGGCAGATCAACATCGACGAGTAGGACTCGTCGGGCCGGATTACCGAGTGGCGCTGCCCGGCCTACGGCTCCGGCGACCGCGTCCAGTACACCTACGACGACCTGGGGCGGCTCACCGAACTGGTCAACGCCAGGAGCCTCGGCGGCCACGTGATCACCTCGTTCGACTACACCTACAAGAACAACGGCATCCACACGGGTCTCGGCTAGGTCGAGCGCACTGACCACGAGGACGGCCGGTACGACACGTTCAGCTACGACGCCTACGAGCGGCTCACCACCGACCTGGCTGGGCACACGGTGTGTTTAATCGCAGCGTGCGCAATGGCCTCGCCTCCAACAGAGCACGAGAAATCACACCCGCCTCCCGCAATCGCCGCGATCTCTGCTGCCCACCGCTCCCTTTACCGCTTTGTGCCACGCTCCCACACTGTCATGCGAAGACCCAAGGGTTTGCGCACTTCTGAGGTAACTTCAAAAGGTGTGGAAATAGGCAAAAGGCGGTGAGAGCTTTCCGGGTTGACCAAAACCCCGGCCATTGGGCCGAAGGAAGGAGAACACCGGCATGGAAGATAAGAGCACGAACGGGACCGAGAAGTCAAGGATTGTCTGGGACGAACTGGAGGGGTGCGTGCGCACACACGTGCAGCGCTTCATCCAGGGCCTGCTGGAGGACGAGGTGACCGAGCCGTTGGGGCGCTCCAAGCACGAGCGTCGGGGGCGGTGGATGCGCCGCGCGGCTATCGTAATGGCTGCGGCAAGCCGAGGCGGCTGAGCCTGAGCTGCGGCACCGTCGAGCTCAAACGTCCGCGGGTGCGCGGGCTGGAGGCGCGCTTTGAGAGCCGGCTGGTGCCGCTGTTTGCCAAGCGCACCCCGGCGGTCGCCGAGCTGCTTCCGGAGCTGTACCTGCACGGGCTGGCGTTGGGGGGACTTCGAGCTGGCGCTGGACGGGTTGTTGGGAGATGGGGCCGCGCCCTCGCCCAGCACGGTCGCGCGGCTCAGGCAAGAGTGGCAAAGCGAGGATGAGGCCTGGCGCACCGAGCGGCTCGACGGGGTTGAGCCGGTTTACCTGTGGGTCGATGGGGTCTACGTCAAGGCCGGCCTCGAGAAAGACAAAGTCGCCTTGCTCGTGGTGATCGCCGGCTGCAGTGATGGGCGCAAGCAGTTTGTGGCGCTCGCGGCGGGTCATCGCGAGTCGGAAGCCGCGTGCTCAGGTGTGCTCTGGGATCTGAAGAGCCGTGGGCTTGGCTGCCCCAAGCTGGTCGTGGGCGACGGTCACCTGGGCATCTGCGCGGGGCTTCGCAACGTCTATCCCGAGGCGCGCGAGCAGCGCTGCTGGAACCATCGGATCCTCAACGTACTCGACCAGGTGCCGAAACGGCGCCTGGCACAAGCCAAGTTGCAGCTCAAACAGATCCCGTATGCCACGAGCGCGCGCGAGGCGCTGCGGTTGCGCGAGCGCTTCCAGGCGTGGTGCCACACACATGGGCTCGACGAGGCGGCAAGGCTGATCGAACGTGACTGGGACCGCATGGTGGCGTTCTACCGCTCCCCGCGCGAGCACTGGACGCATCTGCGCATCACCAACGTGGTCGAGTCGCCCTTGGGCGCGCTGCGGCTTCGCACCGACGCGGCCAAGCGCTTCAAGAAGGTCGAGAAAGCCACGGCGGTGATCTTCAAGATGCTCTGCGTGGCCCAGCAGCGGTTCCGGCGTCTCAACGCCGCGGGGCTCCTGCGCGAGCTCGCCCTCGCCGCCCAGTTCAAAGACGGACTACGCGTACAACACCACCCTGAGGCGGCCGCTGCCTAAAACCCATCTACACACTTATTGACACAACCTCAGGCTTTGGCCTCCTGTCGGCATAACAATGCCAAGCGGACGGGCTTATCCTGCCTTGCAAATGCCCTACCCCTCGAGCAATGCCGAGCAGACAAGCGCCCCTTTGCCACAGGGAATGGCGAACACTCTCGTTGAATATCCCTAAGAATATCTATGAGAGGAAACCACGTTTCCATCGTAACGGTTGACCCGGATGCTCCTTGCCGAGACTCCACGACCAATTCGTCATTCCCAAGTACTCCAGCCACCTCTGTTTCTCCGCTTTGCAGTGGGACCTGTGCCACTCCACAATCTGCTTGGCTCTCGTCACATGGTTCGGCCGCTGGCAGCCAATAGCATGTATGCCCATCGGCATACTTCGGTGCTCGGCCTTCCATAGCGGCAAGACGACGGTTAATAACTGAGGCGCAGTCAATCGCCTCTTCCTGGGACATACCACTACGTGTTTCGTATCTGTAGAAATCCAGGAGGTCCTCACTTGCATTATACTTCCGGATATTGAATACGCCATACCGCTGAGGCATGTTGAATACTATCGATTGCGACGCCAGTTCGAACGGGCCAAAGAACGCTACACGATGCAAAGAGCGTCCATTGTTCCAAAGGAAGTCCGCCGTGCTCATCGCTGATCTCCATTCCTGGCCAGGGAATCCGCAGAAAAATGATGCCTGTAGACGTATTCGTGCGTTATGCAATCGCCTAATTGTTCTCTCAATGACGCTTCTGGTAGTTCCTTTGCCCATGCGGACGAGATCCGCATCAACAATAGACTCCAGTCCGGTCTTCAGAGCTATGCACCCACCGTGCGAGAGGTCTTCGGCCACATCTGCAAGTTCACCATTCCCAAATCGCATATGCGAGTACCAACGAAATGAGGTTCCGCGCACACGCGTAGCGAGATCATGTGCGAACTCCGGACTGATGCACTCGTCCAGAAAGCTGAACCTCGTTGTGCCGTACCTGGCTCTAAGGACATTCATCTCGTCAGCGATTCTCTGTGCTGGCTTGGCAGGCGACGGCATCCCGTCGTAATGATGAAGACAAAACGCACATTGATTCCATAGGCAATTGATCCTGGACCGCAGCGGCAGCGATGAAAACGCCACCGGATACTCCTCCATCGGCAAGCACTCATACGCTGGGATAGGCAATGACAACATCATCTGCGCTGTCAGCCGTGCGTGCCGTGTGTGGACGCTCGATCTGTTTCGGTTCGCACACTCTCCTGCTTCTTCAGACTCAATGATGCTCTTCAAGGCGAACTCA
>CAZJXV010000176.1:0-9165 GCA_964550015.1 uncultured Verrucomicrobiota bacterium | reverse complement strand
GAGGCCTGCGTCGGGCAGACCAGCGCGAGCGCCAAGCCGACGGCCAGGAACACCGCCAACACGGGTGCATTGCAGTTCAGGCTTTTCATCATCGTCATCCTTTCCGTTTGGGGTCGGAGGCGACGGAAAGACAGACGCTTCGCCTTCAACACTCCTTGTTCCACCCGATACCCTGACAAGATTGTCACCTACGCAACACTTGGGCCCCGACCGAAGTTCCCGCGAAATCGAGAACCGCCTTATCGGGGTCGAAACACGTGGCATTCCGCACTGGGATGGCGGATGTCCGATACCCATTGAGCCACAGTGTGTTGCAGCCTTTGCCGGGGAAGTCAAGCGAAAAAGATGTCTTCTCTCATGTTCTCTTGCGTCGCAGCCCGCCGTAGTCTCCAGGCCTGGGTCCATTCGGGGGCACTTCTTCCTCCGCAGGCCGGATAGAGACGGTGGGAGAAGAGGGAACATCGAAGATGGAAGCCGCGGGGAATCGTCTCAGGGCGGGACAACGCGAATCACTTCGGGAGATGGACGCAGTGGACCGGCGGCCGGCGCCGAGGCATAAAGAAAGGGGGCTGGAGGCCCCCTCTGCTACAAGGATTCCGCGCCTGTGTCGAACAAACTAGTGCGAAGCTTCCTTACGCCGCTTGCGGCCCACGAGCAGCAGCACGCCGCCGAGGCCGATAAGCACCATCGTGCCCGGCTCCGGCGTCTCATGGTAGATTCCACTCAGGCTCTGGCCGCCCACGGTTGCCGCGCTGATCGCGTGGAAGCCGATCGTGTAATCCTCCGTATCGCTCCCGCCGTTGAAGAACGCCAGGTAGTCGGCGATCCTGTCCGGGCCGTCGGGGAGGCTGGTGTCGAACTTCACCTGAAGGCTTTCGCCGATTCCGAGGCCCTTCTTAGGAGGCGCCGGCTGGGCGCTCAACTCCAGCAGCGGAGGCATCTCGGCGGTCTCGGAATGGTAGCCTGGCAGTCCGTTGGAGTCTCCCCACGTGAACGCGACGTCCTCCGTTTCAGTCAGGATCACCGGATCCCACAGGACGGGCCCGCTCCCGCCGGGATCGTCGTCATGCATGTCCACCACGATCTCGGCCAGAACGGCTGTCGTCTCAAATCCGACGGACGTGTTCGTGAAGGTCATTGTTGCCTCGCCACCGGTGACGAAAAGGTCCACCGTCATCTGTACGTCCGCCAGGTCGCCTCCCGGCTCGATTGGATGGTCGGCATGCGTGCCGTAGACGATGATGCTTCCAATGGACGACACTGAACCGAGGCAGAGAAAGGCCGCAGCCAGTGTCAGGACACAATAGAGTTTCATGGCACTCATCCCCTCGCTCTGTAAGAGCCCCCACGTGGGCTCCTTGTGGTTCTCCCAGCAGCGAATGCTGACGGCAAACCGTGGTCTCGGGGTGAGGTCCCGCTGCGATCGGCCCCCCTGGAGAGCATCTGCCTCGACCGGCCGCTGGCGAGCCCTGCCCTTCGCTTGGAGAAGCCAAGCCAAGGGACAGGCCCTTCAGGGATGGTGAGAAACAGATCTCCCGATACCCGTTAGCGTGTGGTGTCTACCACATCCTGCCGCCGAAGTCAAGGGAAAACCTCGCCGTTCCCGGATTTCTCCCAGGTGCCACCTTGTCGCGTCCTGTCTCACGTTGCCTCGAATGCACTCCTGCTTCTCGGCTCGACGCATGAACAGGACGAAGGGGCTGCCGGGAGATTGAAGAAGGAGGTGGGGGGCTGGCTCGGCTGGGGGAAAGCCACGTGCGGACTCGTTGGAGACAAGAAAAAGGGGGGGCAGGAGGCCCCCTCCCTTCTCATGTCAGCACTTGTTAGTCAGTCGAATGGGTTACTTCCGCTTGCGGCTGGCCAGCAGGGCGAGAAAGCCGAAGCCGATCATTGCCATCGTCCCAGGTTCGGGCACGATGCCGAACTCGTTGCTGAGGAAGATGGATTCGCCGCCATCGTTGTGAGGATGATCGACGCTGCCGCTGTCCCAGAAGAAGAGCAACCGGGCACCGTCCAGCGTGGGGTCAAACGGGTTTATCCCCGTGTCGATCCTGTAGTCGGCGAAGCCGGCCCCCTGCTCGTTGAGTGGGAGCAACACGGCCGACTCAAGATAGGCCAGGAGCGTGCCGCCGCTCCACCCATCGTTGGTGCTGTTCTGCAGGGCCGTGGAGACATCGGTCGCGGCCGGGTCGTCCCTGTCATCGCCGAAGTCGGCGGTGTAGTCCATCACGACCTTCAGATCGTTCAGGATCAGGTCCGCAGAACCGTTTATCTGATCGATGTCCACGTACAGCGCGATGCTGATGATCTCTGAGCCGCCCTCCTCATCCGGGAAGGTCAGGCAGTAGAACTCGCGAATATCGTCAATCGAGGTGATGAACGACTCAACCGCCGTCTGGCTTCCAGCGGCGCCGCCGGTCGGCATATCGCTGTTCGCGTCATCACCGTCCCACCCGTCGAGCTCGTTCTGGGTGCCGCCCATCGAGTCCGCGAAGAAATAGTAGGGGTCCAGCGTGCCGTTGCCCGAACCCACTTGGTTCTCTTTCGTCTCCTCGATGTCATCAGCCGTGATGATGATAGGGTAGGTGGCCTGGGCCGGCGAGAGCGCCAGGAGCAGGCCCACGGCGAGCGCAACGGAAAAGACTGTCGAAAACAGTCTCACATACTTCCCTGTGTTCATTGTGACTTACCCTTCCTTGTTCTGTGTTCTGTCCAGTGAATCGTGCAACACTCACAATCCGGCAGAATCCCCGTGAATCACCCGGCTCCTCACGCTGGCCATGGAGGCGGCCTCCGGTAGCGCAGGGCCCCCTGGGGCACGCCGTCGCCTCCGGGCACGCCTTTGGCTCTGGGGAATACACCGACTGAAAGGATCTTCCGCGAAGTGAATGTCGAATCCCCAATACCCGTTCGTTCGAGCCACAATATAGCACGGGTCCGGCGAAAAGTCAATGGCAAATCTGCCGGTGACTCACTTTTTCCCTGCTCACGGTGTGCAACGCGCTGCGTTTTGCCTTGATGGCGCGCCCTGCGCCACCTACACTCCGGGGCGAAACGGTCACGACCGCCATCCGGGGAAGGGGTCCTGTGGCGAGAGAATCAGGCGCTCTGGCAAAGTCTTACGTTCTGCTGCCGCTCATCTTCGGCCTGGCGCTGGCGTCGGCATGCGTCGCCTCGCCCTTCGTCAAGATCCTCAACGATGAGCTCTCCAAGACCCGCCCGCTGGGCAAGATCTTCACGCAGTGCGTCATCGTTTTCGCGTTCGCCTACTTCATCGTGTTCCGGCGCTACATGCGCTCGCACGTGCTCGAGTCGCTGAACAAGCGGGTCTCCACGCTCCTGGGTCATCTCCTGGGGGGCATCCTCATCGGCGTGCTCGTCCTGGGCGTCATCATCGGGATCTTCCACCTGGCGGGGGCGAAGGAGTACGACCCGGATTTCACGGCGGGGATGATCTGGAGCGCGCTCCTGACGGGTCTCGTGGTGGGCGTCATCGAGGAGATCGTCTTCCGGGGGGTGGTGCTGCAGAACCTGCAGGCCGACATGGAAGCCTTCTTTGCGGTGCTGTTTGCCTCGGCGTTTTTCGCGGCCATGCACTTCATCCAGCCGCTGCCGGCCGAGATCGTCAAGACGGGGAGCGCGCCGGCGTTCAACGAGTTCCACGTCCTCAACGGGTTTCGCATTCTGCCGTCACAGCTCGCCAACTTCGGCCATTTCGGGCAGATCTGGCCGTTCTTCCTCGGCCTGTTCCTGATCGGCGTCGCCCTGTCGGTCGCCTACGTGCACACCGGGACGCTCTATCTGCCCATCGGCATCCACGCCGGGTTCGTGGCGGTCAACAAGCTCGACGGTGCGCTCTTTCACGATGTTGCCGGGCGCTCGAAGCTCCTGTTCGGCGTGGCCCGCGACTGGTACATGAGCTACACGGACAGTCTCATCTGCTGGCTGGCGACCGCAGTCCTGATCGTCCTTCTCGCGGTGTTTGCCGGCAGGCCGCGACGCGGACAGACCGAGAGGAAACAGCGGTGAGCGCCCCGGCGGCAGCCTTCCGCCGACTGGCCGACGTGTGCGGCTACCTGGCCGATCTGCTGTACCCCCCGCGCTGCCTCGTGTGCGGCGAGGACCTCGAGGCGGGCATCGCCGGGCCGCTGTGCGACGAGCACCGCCGGGCCGTCGTGCCTGTGGAGGAGCCGTTCTGCGACCGCTGCGGCAAGAAGATGTTCGCGCGCACGACGGGCGACCTCCTGTGCGACGCGTGCCGCCGGGCCGGTCCGCATTTCGACCGCGCCTTTTCCGCTACGCTCTACAACGACGCGATGCGGCCCTTCGTGCACCGCTACAAGTACGATATGCGCCACTACCTGCACGCGCCGCTCGCGCGCTGGATGGTGGAGTTCATGCACCGGCACATTGATGTCGAGTCGCTCGACGGCATCGTGCCGGTGCCGCTGCATTGGCGGCGCTTCCAGTACCGGGGCTTCAACCAGGCGACCGCCCTGGCGCGGCCGATTGCGCGCGAGTTCTCCCTGCCCGTCATTACGCGGGTGCTGCGCCGGTGGCGGCACACCGTGCCGCAGGTCGACCTCGAGCCCGACGAGCGCTTGAAGAGTATACGAGGTGCGTTCCGGGTGAGGAGGGCCGAGCGGATCGAGGGCAAGCGCTTGCTGCTGGTGGACGACGTTTACACTACCGGCGCGACCATGAACGAGTGCGCCCGCGTCCTCAAGGCCGCCGGGGCCGCGTCCGTGATCGCCTTTACCCTGACGCGGCCGATCTAGTTGGCCCGGCTCAGAGTCCGGTCATCCCCTCGACTCGACTCGACCCGGACCGTGTAGAGGTAGCCGGCCGAATCCGAGATGTAGACCCTTTTCTCCTTCGGCCCCAGCACCACGGCCGTGATGGCGGCCTCGAACTTGTCCCAGCCGCGCGACCGTGTCATCTTGCTCCGCCGCTCGAGCACGTACTCCTGGAGGCGCCCGTTGCGCAGCCCGACGTAGAAGATCTCCCCGTCCTCCGTCGCCGCGCCGCAGGCCACGCTCACATGCTCGCGCTCTTCGAGGACCTTGCCCTTGCGGCCGTGGATCAGGCGCAGGCTGTTCGTGCCCTCGAAGAAGAAGTCCTCCCGCTCGACGTCGAAGAACGTGGTGGTGGCGTAGCCGAGTTCGAGCACCCACAGCTCCTGCGCCTTCGAGACCTTGAAGCCGTGATACGTGCCGTCGCCGGGGTTGGTGACGACCAGGTCCTTCCGGTCGCTGAAGAACGCCATGTCGTGCCCCTCCTTGCGGAAGGCGGCGCGCACGTCGGTCTTGACCGAATAGCCCGCCGTGAAGACCGCCCTGCTGATCTCCACCAGCAGGCCCCTCGAGAGCACGTACACGCCGCCGTGGCGCGACGGGACGATGCCGCTGACCGCGCGGCCCTTGCCGTCCTGGTCCCTCAGCCGAACGATGGCGGTCCGCTCCCCCGTCTTGAGGTCCCAGCGGTACACCCGGCCTTCGGCGTCGCCGGCCAGCAGCCAATCGTTCCCGTCGTCCACGCAGGCGCAGGTGGCGGGCCCCTTGCCCTCGTAGCGCGCTCTGACCTTGCCGTGGTCGGCGTCAATGGCCTCGATCCAGTTCGACTTCTCGTCCAGCCGCACGTACAGCCGGTCGCCCTTCGGTCCCACCGCCAGCAGCTTCGCGCCTTTGCCCGGCTTCTCCGGCTCGAACACCCGGTCGGCTTTCCGGTCGGCCCGGGCGGGAGCGGCGCTGAGGACAACGGCAAGCGCCGCGACAGTTGCCGTCACTTTCAGTACGAGCAGGATGTGATTCTGGCCGCGCATGGTCACCTCCTCGTAAGCGTCTCTCCCCGCAAAAGATAGACGCGCCAACCCGCCGGGATGTTCAATGCCCCGTCGAGCACACCACGACTCACGCCTCCAGCGCCCGGTCAACAAGCCCCGCGAGCCGCTCGACGATCCGCTCGAGGACCGCGGCCCCTCGCTCGGGCGACGCCGTCTCCCGCAAGTCCTCGTCCCAGACCCATGGCCGCCGCTGCTGCTCGTGGAACGCCTCGTCCCCGGCCGTGTCGCCGACCTCGTAGCGTTCGATCGCGCACTCGCCGGTGCGGAACTCGTCCATCTGCACGAGGTCTGGGCGAAAAAGCATCATGAACGACGTCTCCCACTTGCCGGCGTGGTCGGCCGGCGTCTCGCCGCGTGCGTCGGTCACGTCCTCGTACTCCGGCTGCGCGATCACACGAAAGGCGCTCGCTCGCATGAATTCGTCAGCCGCTTCCTTGACGAGATTCACCTGCCTGTCCCCGTAGTGACCCGTGAGCAGCACGACGACGCGTGCGCCGATCTTCTCGAGCTCGCGCAGCGTGCCGAGCAGCACCCGCTTGACCGTGTCACGGTCATAGACGAGGCTTCCCGCGAACAGATCGAACCCGTGCACACCGACCCAGTTCACCGGCAGCACAACCCCGCCTGTGCGCGGCGCCGCCGCCATGCAAATCGCGTGCGCCTTGAGCCCATCCGTCCCGAGCGGCAGATGGTCCCCGTGCCACTCCAGCAGCCCGCACGGCATGTACACCACCGGCCGCGCCGCCAGCGCCGCCCTCAGCTCCGCCGGCGTCATCTCCTCGTATCGCAGCTTCACGCTTCTTGCTCCAACCGTCCTCCTCATCGGACCCGGCAGCTCAACAAGCGTCATCCTGATACCACACGTCCGGCCCGAAACCAAGCAATGCCCAACGCCCGTTGACTTTCCATGTCTCTGCCCACTACACTCTCCCGGTTCCGGTCTCAGAGGTATCGAGGCAGCATGATCCAGAAGCGGGTGCCCATCGTCTTCAACCATCATCTTGCCGGGGCGTCGTATGCCGTCGGCCTCGAGTGCCCCGAGATCGCCGCCGAAGCCGCGCCCGGCAACTTCGTCATGATGCGCGAGGCCCGCCCGCACGGCTACCTGCTCAATAGACCCTTCAGCATCGGCAACGTGGACGGCGACACCATCGAGATCTACTACGACACGGTCGGACGCGCGACCCACGCGTTCGCCGGCCTCGACAAGGGCGACGAGCTCGACGTGTTCGGCCCGCTGGGCAACGGCTTCAGCCTCGACGGCGACGCGACGCTCAACATCCTCGTCGCCGGCGGCATCGGCATCGCGCCGTTCCCCTTCCTCGCGATCGAGCTGGCGAAACGCAAGCACGCCGCCCGCACGGAGATCCTGGCCGGGTTCCGCACTTCGCACAGCGCTATCCTCGAGGACCTCTTCGACGAGATTGGCGTCGAGTACAAGCTTGCCACCGACGACGGGTCCCGGGGCTACAAGGGCCTGGTCACCGGCCTGCTCGAGCAACGCCTCGATGAGGACGCCGAAGAGAAGGTTGCTTTGTACGCGTGTGGGCCGGCCCCGATGCTCGAACGCGTCGCGGCGATCGCCGCCGAGCGCGACCTCTTCTGCGAGCTCTCGCTCGAGCAGCACATGGCCTGCGGCGTCGGCGCGTGTCTTGTCTGCGCCTGCAAGACGCGCACGCCCGACGGGGCTACCGCTTACAAGATGGTGTGCAAGGACGGGCCGGTCTTCAACGCCCGCGACGTGGTGTTCGAATGAAGACGGCGGTGGACATCGGCGGCGTCACGATCCCAAACCCCGTGATGACGGCCTCCGGCACCTTCGGCTACGGCGAGGAGTACGCCGGGCTGTGCGACATCACCCGCCTCGGCGCGGTCGTCACCAAGGGCATCACCCTCGAGCCGAGCGGGGGCAACCCGCCGCCGCGCGGCTGCGAGACCGCGGCCGGCATGCTCAACGCCATCGGCCTGCAGAACGTCGGCGTCGAAGCCTTCATTGCCGAGAAGCTGCCTTACTTGCGCGAGCGCGGCGTCGCGTGCGTCGTCAACGTCCAGGGCGGCACGATCGAGGAGTTCGTGGCCGTTGCCAAGAGGCTCACCGGCTGCGACGGCGTCACGGCTCTCGAGCTCAACGTCTCGTGCCCGAACAAGGCCGGCGGCCTCAGCTTCGGCACCGACCCCAAAGCGCTGAAAAGCCTGGTTGCCGCTGTGCGCAAGGCCACCCCGTTGCCGCTCATGACCAAGCTCTCGCCCAACGTCACCGATATCACCGAGTGCGCCCGCGCCGCCGTCGAGGGTGGCACCAATTCCCTCTCGCTCATCAACACCCTCGTCGGCATGGCCGTCGAGCTCGGCAATCCCGGCCGAGGTGTCAAGCCGAGCCCCGTCCTTTATAACGTCACCGGCGGCCTCTCCGGCCCGGCCATCAAGCCCGTGGCCCTGCGTATGGTCTGGGAGACCGCCCGGGCGGTGAAGGTGCCCGTCATCGGCATCGGCGGCATCGCCACGGCCACCGACGCGCTCGAGTTCCTCGCCGTCGGCGCCTCGGCCGTCCAGGTCGGCACGGCCAACTTCTACAACCCCCGTGCCTGCGAGGAAATCCTCGACGGCATCACGGCCTTCATGACCGACCATGCCATCCCCGACATCAACCAGTTCATCGGCAGCTTCGAATCGGGACGTCAGGCGACGCGAAATACGTAACCAGGCATCGTGTCCCCCGAATTCCTCGAACTCAGCCGCCGCCAAACTTGGCAACGGGAGAGCAGACATGAAAACAGTACGAACTCTGGTTCTTCTTAACTGCGCAGTTCTGGTTTTCCATCTGGTCTTCTGGGGCTGGGCGCGCACCGTATTCTGGCTGGAAGCCGTCCAACGGGTTACGGCCTTGGACAGAGCAGGAGTGTTCGATCATGAGCGCCTGGTCGAGTACTATCCTGAGTTCCGGGACAACATGCGATACAAACTTGCTGCGTGGCTCACACGGTTCGCGACGCGTTCCGCGGACGTACCAAGCTTCACGGGTGCGGCGGTCGCCACCGCCAATACAATCATTCTTTTCTATGTCCTCCGGCGATCGCGTCGGCGCTCGGATGCCTCACTGGTGGAGCGCTAAGTTGAGCCGCACTGAGATTCCCTGGTGGGCAATCCGAGGGACGCCATGAGAAGGTTGTCCTGAGTCCTCTTTGGAGGACGGCATGGTGTAGCCTCGGGCGTGAGGGGGTGTTGAAAAACCCCCGATGACGTTGATTCGCCTGCGGTTGCTGCGAAGGCCGTCGCCCTGAAAGGGCCACATAGGTCAGCCCAGGGCAAGCTCGCCCTGAGGC
>CAZJXV010000175.1:6820-9269 GCA_964550015.1 uncultured Verrucomicrobiota bacterium | reverse complement strand
CGCAGCGGGTAGGGCGTCTCGAAGTCCACGAGCGCGACCCGGCCGCCGGGCGCGCCGCCGGCCGTGATCGCCCCGTCCGCGGCGATCACCACGTCGGTCCCTTCGCTCGTGTCAATCACAATGGACGTGCTCCCCTCGCCGAGCACCTCGTAGCCGTCGGCGGTCACGAGCCGGCCCTCGCCGTCGAGCAGGAACGCCCCGTTGCGCGTGTACCGCGTGCCGGCCGGTGTCTGGACCTTGAAGAACCCGTCGCCGTTGATGGCCAGGTCGAACCGGCCGCCCGTCGGGCGCACCGGCCCCGGCGTATACACGGTGACCGCATCCGTGCGCAGCCGGCCCAGCGGCGGCTGCACCAGCCCCTCCTCGTCCGCCACCGGCTGCGTCACCCGCGCAAACAGCACGTCGAACGGCTCGACGTACACGCTCTCCTTCTTGAAGCCGGGCGTGGAGACGTTCGCGAGGTTGTTCGCGATGATGTCGTTGCGATCGCTGTAGGTGCGCATCGCGCCCCCAGCGTCATAGAACCCGGAAATCATCCGTGACCTCCGATCGTCGTGATTCTTTCAGCGCTGAACGGCTTTTCGGATATCCAATCAGCCGCCCCTTCCCTGAGCAACGCCGGTGCCAGCGCAAAGCCGCCACGCAAGACGGCATCCTAACCGACTGGTATCAGGCATCTTGGAACATTTCCTGCGCGAATCGGCCCCCGGCTCCGCCACGGCTTCGCACGCCATATTTGCCGGGACGCCCGGACCTTCTTGCCTCCCTCTCAAGCCTTGATCCAAGTGACGAAGAGCTCAGGCCGAGCCCGCGCAGACTTCGGCGAGCTCAGTCGAGCCGCGGGCGCCATGTTGTAGCCTCGGGCGCCTGCCCTCCGCAGCCTTGGCGAAGGAGGGTCAGCCCGTGGATCACGAGGCCGCCGGGAGAAGAAGCCCCCGCAGGGGGCGACCTGTGAAACTCTCCACGAGACAAGGCCGCATGCCGCCCCCTGCGGGGGCTCCGTTCTCATCGCCGTCATGTCCCACAGGCTGACGGGCCCGTGGAACAAGCCCGATGATGCTGACTCGCCCGTGCTTGCCACGAAGGCCGTCGCCCTGAAAGGGCCACATAGCTCAGCCCAGGGCAAGCGAAGCGCCGCCCTGGGTATCGAGACGACGCAGGGACAATACTCTGAAAGGGTTTCATAGATCCCTCGTCGAGGACAAAGGCGCGGCCCGCGAGCCGCCCCTATGCAACCCCTTCAGGGTACCTCGTGCGCGTTGCCCTTCGACCCAGGGTGGCGCTTCGCCCCTCGGCAGGCTCGGGGCCAAGCTGACCCTGGGCTATTCTATGCTGCCCCGTCGGGGCAAAGCTGCGAAGAACAAAGGCGGACTTTCTTGACAGGCCCTGACGCCTGTGGCTACACGATGTCGTTACCTGCGGGGATTCGGCCCATCGGTATTCGGCGATTCACCACGGGCGGCGGGCCACACACCCGCCGTGGACAAGGAAACGGCTCGGGCGCCTGCCCTCCCTAGCCTTGGCGAAGGAGGGTCAGCCCGGGCCGAAGACTCCCGGCCGCCGTCGGCGGCACCGGCGGCAACGGCGGCATCCTCTTGTCTATGGCCCGAGTGCCGGGCCCTACCCGATGCCGAACAGGCTCAGCAGCGACGCCGGCGCCAGGTTCGCCTGCGTCAGCATCGCGAGCGCCGTCTGCTGCAGGATCTGCAGCTTCGTCAGCTCGAGCTGCTCGTAGGCCATGTCGGCGTCCTGCACCGTGCTCAGATTGTCCTGCGCCACCACCTCATTTGTCGCCGCCTGCTCGACCTGGAATTGCAGCTGGTTGATCCACGTCCCGATGACCTCCTCGTCCTTGAGCACCTCCTCGAGCGCGCTCTCGATCGAGGCGATCGCCGCGGTGATATTGGCCCGCGTCGCCGCCAGCGTCGAATCGCCCGTCAGCACCAGGCTGTCCAGGCCGAGGCTGGAGATGGTCCGGGCGCTGCCGGTCAGCGAGACGTTCTCGAGCGCCCCGAGCGTGAAGCCCGTGTACAAGATCGGGCTCAATCCGCTGTTGAGGATGTTCTGGATCTCGGCGAGAAAGCCGTTCAGACCGATCTGCAGGCCCACCCGCTCGGCCGAGGTCACGCCCCCGCTGTCGGCCTGGTAGGCGATGTCGGACATCTCGGTCAGCAGGTCCACGATCTGCGCGTACCGGCTGTCGTTCGTCTGCAGCCAGTTCATGCCGCGCTCGATGTTCGTCTGCTGGTGGCGGTACTTGGCGATATCGAGCTGCATCAGGCGCGAGATGTACCACCCGCTCGGCGAGTCCGCCGCCGAGTTCAGCTTCCGCCCCGTCGAGAGCCGCTCCGACGCCTCGAGCAGCAGCTTGTTGATGTCCGAGAGCGTCTTGTACGCGCGCAGCGCGGTGATGTTCGTCCGAATTCTCGCTAGATCACTCATGGCTTTC
>CAZJXV010000175.1:0-6720 GCA_964550015.1 uncultured Verrucomicrobiota bacterium | reverse complement strand
AGCCTCCTTGGCCCTCAGCCTCCTTGGCCCTCAGCCTCCTTGGCCCTCAGCCTCCTTGGCCCTCAGCCTCCGTGGCCCACAAACCCGTGTGGCGCCCGCGTCCGGCGCCGCCTACACAACGCTGCCGAACATGCTCAGCACCGACGCGGGAAACGCGTTGCTCTGGGCCAGCATCGCCAGCGTTGTCTGCTGCAGGATCTGCAGCTTCGTCAGCTCCACCTGCTCCTCGGCGAGGTCCGCATCCACGATCGTGCTCACGCTCGCCCGCTGGTTCACTTCATCCACCGCCGCCTCCGCCTTCTGGAACTCGAGCCGGTGGATCCACGAACCGATCACCTCTTCGTCTCTAAGCATCCGCGTCATCGCCGAGTCGATCGCCGTCAGCGCACTCTGCGCGTTCTGCATCGTCGAGGGGTCCGTCGAGCTGCCCGTCAGCACCAGGCTGTCGATGGCGAGGCTCGACGTTGACGGCGCCGCCGAACCGGTCAGCGACACGTTTTCCAGGTTGCCAAGCGTGAAGCCGCTGTAGAGCGTGTTGCTCACCCCGCTCTGCAGGATTGTGCCGATCTCCGCCACGAACCCGTTGAGGTCCACCTGCAGCGCCACCCGCTCGGCCGAGGTGATCCCCCCGCTCGCCGCCTGCGACGCCACGTCGTACATCTCCTCGAGCAGGTCCACCACCTGCGCCAGCCGCGCGTCGTTGCTCTCGAGCCAGTTGATCCCCCGCTCGAGGTTGTGCTGGAGCCGTTCCAACCGGTGCACCTCGAGCTGCATGTGGCGCGAGATGTAGTAGCCGCTCGGCGAATCCGACGCCCGGTTGATCACCCGGCCGCTCGAGATCCGCTCGGCCACCGTCAGGATCCGCTCATTGATCTCCGTGAGAATCTGATATGCCCGCAGGGCACTCGTGTTCGTCCGAATCCTGAACAGGCTCGACATGATGACTGGGTGCCTCCGCTGCCCGCCGCGCCCGCCGGCTCGCCGGTCCGCCGGCCCTCAGCCGGTCCTCCGGCCCTCAGCCGGTCCTCCGGCCCTCAGCCGGTCCTCCGACCCTCAGCCTGTCCCCTGGCCCTCAGCCAGTCCTCAGCCGGTCTTCCGGCCGGCCGCCCGCCGCCAGGCGCCTGTCAAATCCTTTTGAAGCCACTGTTACCCATCACCCGCGCGCGGCGCAGGCCCTGGGCGGACGCCCGAATGAGCAACGCATGTGCCAGCGCCCGCACACACGCCTCCGCCGAACTCACAACCACTTCGGACGCAGGCTATTGGAAAGAAGAACTCCGCCCCGCCCGGCCTCGCTGTAAGTCGCCAAGACACGGAAGCTTTTGCCGCCCACACCCGCCCCCGACACCATCTTGCCCGCGAAAGGTAGACTCTGGGAACTCAATCCCGAAGGGATTCAACACGAATAGCCCCGGGTGAAACCCGGGGTTGTCGACCTGCAGAACAACCCAACCCCAACGGGATTGAACAACGCCCCCAAACCCCCTCAGATTTTCCCGACATTCCAGAGATCATCTCGATGAATCAGAACACCCCGAGAAGAAGGAACATCTCGACAGCGACGGCACTCTAACAAAGGAAAGAACTGCTGAATCGACAGGAACGCAGGACCATAATGAGAGGGGAACAAAGATGAAACAGATTGCAGTCCTTCTGATAATCTTTGCGATGGGCTGTGACAGTGAATCTGTCACAACAGCCTCATCGGACAGCTCCCCGTATGATGAGTACGAGACCTATAGTATCAAGCGGACCCTCGATACAGCACGAGAATTGCAGAAAAGCGGCACAGAAGAAGCAATAGTCCAGCTCAAGGCATGGGCGAAAGCCAATCCAGATGACTTCCGCACAATCGTCATGTGCAGAATGTTGTTCAAGGGAAAAGAATCCCCTTTGCGCAGACCTCCCTTGGGCGGTGCAGTGTTTCTCGGTGGAACCACCTATGATGATTGGCCATTAGAGCCCATTGCCATATTCGAAGGCGTCCCAATCCTGATCACACAAGGCTATGCGGTGGGTGGTGAAGCAGAGCCTGTGGAAGTCTACTTGTCCTACTGCATTCAAGAAGGAACCTGGGTCCCCGAAAGATATGAGGACAAGACGAACAAGCAAATCAAGGCCTCCCTGGAGCGCTTCATCGCAGCAACAGAGTGGAAACAAGAACTATCCGATTCGGAGAAGCAGTTTCTCATGTCACAAGCGAGATGAACGTCCAGCAAAGGGTTGCACGGCGACGCGGTAAACCGCGCGCGTGAACGCAGGCGTGCGATGGGAGAGATCATGAAATACACAATCCTGGTCATGTTGATTGCCGTTGCACTCATCGGTTGCGGGGGTAAGGTAAAGACAACCTCCTCTTCGCAATCTGAGGGATGGCACGCCCGCGCGCTACCCGAGAAACAGCAGGAACTCATGCTCAACCGCGTCGTCGAACTCATGCGTGAATCCAATCACTGGCAGGGCTACCCCCTGGAGTCAATCGGATTCGATGAAGCGCGGAAACAGTGGGAGTTCATCTTCTCAGACAACAGGCCTGATGCAGGCTACGCCGTGTTCATAGAGGATGAAAACGCAACACGAATTGAGATCCTGCTGTTTCCCCCTGTGTGGACGCAATACGAGAGACAAGGACCATCGAACAAGACGAGTGGAGGCGACATCCACTAGGCAGCGCCTCAGTGGCAACGTTAGGAAGGGAATCGGGGGAATCGGGGGACACCATACTGAATTCCCGAAAGCCAAGCGCGCCGCCGAGGTGGACAGCGTCCCCCCCAGCCCCCGCAGGGGGCGACATCAGGTCGGGATAATTCGGGCCGGTGCAGAAACGGCGGCACGAAAACCACGCCAGTGCCGCCGGTCGGTGTCGGTGTGAAAGGCAGAGAGGCCCGTCCTAGTCCTTGAGCATCCTGTCCGCGATCTTCTTGGCCGCGTCGGGCCGCTTGTACTGGCCCGAGGCGAGCTTCTTCTTCGCCGCCGCGACCTTGTCGTCACGGACTTCCGGCATCTGCTTGACTATTCGGACGTAGCGAGCGATCTTCGCCTTCTCCTGAGCTTCCGCCGAGATATCGAGCGCGTCGCCCTTGGCCGCCTTGTCGGCTTCGACGACCTTCTCGACGCCCTTCGTACCCGGCTTGTGCCCGCCCACGGGCTTGAGCTGCCCCGTGAGCTGGACGGAGTCGTTGACCTTCTTCACATCCATGCTATCCCCCTATCGCAAAAACAGTGCCTACCGGTCATGGATAGCATCGGCAGATTTTGCCGCTCCCTTTACCGGATTCTCTCCCTGATCTGCGCCATCCGCCTCGGGCGCCGTGAGTTGGCCGGACTCCGCCCGGATCGCCTCCAGCAGCCCCTCGAGCTCGTCGGTCTCGAGCTGGAGCAGCTCGCGCGTCCTCTTCGAGATCGAGCCGACCCGGTCGTCGCCACTGTAACCCAGGCTCATCGCCTTGGCCAGCACATCGGCCGCCTCGACCATCCGCGTCTCCAGGTTGTGCCGCTCGGTCAGGTCCGGACCGTGGTGAAACGCCACCGCGTCCTCCACCAGCTCGGGCAGGTCCCACCGCGCCGCCAGGCACGCGCCCACCCGGCAGTGCGTGAACCCGATCGTCCGGCGCTCCGCCTCCACCAGCGAGGTCCGCAACCGCCACGCCCGGTCCACGGCCTCCTCCAGCTCGACCGGCATCTGCTCCGCCATCGCGACCCGCCCGATATCGTGCAGCAGGCCCGCTACGTACACCGCCTCCTCGTCCGCGTGCCCGGCCCGCCGCGCCAGCAGCCGCGCCCCGGCCGCCACGCCCACCGAATGCTCCCGGAACGCGCCGAAGTCGAACGCCCCGTCGCCGGCGCCCCGCTCTGTGGGGTTGTCCTGCGCCGGGGCAAGGACCTGCCGGCCGATGGTCTCGAATCCGAGCAGGACCACGGCCTGCGACACCGTGCCCACCGTGCGCGACCGGCCGTACGCCGCCGAATTCGCCAGCCGCAGCACCTGGGCCGTCAGCGACGGGTCCCCCAGAATCGCCTCGCTGAGCTCCCGGACCGACGCGTCCGCGTCCCGGACCATGCGCTGCACCCGCGCATGGACCGAAGGCGTCACCGGAAGGCGGTCAACGCGCTCGACGAGCTCCTCGATCCGCATCGCCACTAGACGGCCTCCTCTTCGACCCAGGCGTGGTCCGGGTCCGTCCTGGGGTGAAGCCTCCGGCCCCGGCCCGCCAGGAACCACAGGTAGTACAGCCGGTAGCCCGGCCCCGCCACGACCGGATGATACCCCTCCGGGATCGCCACCGCGTCCCCGTCCTTGACCGTGTACGCCACGTCGAAGTCCCGCTTGTTGTACAGGCGCTGGATCCCGAAGCCCTGCCGCGGCTCGACCTTGAAGAAGTATATCTCCTCGAGCTCCGCCTCGTTCGGCGGATCGTCCGCGTCGTGCTTGTGCGGCGGCGCGCTCGACCAGTTGCCCGGCGGGTTGACCGTCTCGCCCAGCACCAGGCGCCGGGCGTCCACATTGTCCTCATATATAATGTCGTACACCGTGCGGGCCCAGTTACCTCGGCCCACGCTCTTCTCCCGAACCGCCTCCGGCCCGACCAGCACCGGCTTGCCCCCTTCCTCGACCCGGCACCAGCACACAGCAGCCTCCAGACCCGTCAGGGCCGTCACCCTGACTTCTGTCTGCGGAGGGAGATACACCGCATGTGCCTTGCCGGAGAAGACGTCCGGCCGGCCACCAACCTCCCAAAGAACGCTCTCGCCGGCCTCCACCCTGCACCGGCCCCCGAGCACGACAAGACCTGCCTCGCGCCCAGCCGTGCTTAGGGCGTATTCGGCGCCTTCGCCCAGAGTCAGCACGCCCAGGCTCAGGTACTCCAGCCCGGCGAACCCCGGGTCGATCACCTCCACGTACCCCGGCTCCAAAGCCCGGCGAACGTGAAAGCACACGTCCCTGCTCCCAAGCATCGCGTTCCCTCTTGGCGAATCGTCCCGCGGTCCCGTCAGACGTCGCTCCAGCCGATCGGCTCCATCCGCTTGATGTCCCGCTGCGCCGTGCGACCGATAACGGTCTCGAGGTGCTTCGGCTCGATGCCCTTGCACGGCTTGAGGATCCGCACCATCTCTCCGGTGATGACCTCGCCCGCGGCGATGTCGCGCGCGGCAAACAGGCCCCGGCGGCTCTCGACGAGGCAGGCCCGCTCGCCCGCCGTCGGCGCCTTGACCGACGACCCCCGCGCCCGCTCGATCCGTCGCACGCCGGAAACGAGCTTCGCGAACCCGTCCGGGTCGAGCGAGAGCTTCTGGTCGGGCCCGGGCATCGCCGTGTCCAGCGTGAAGTGCTTCTCGATCATGCACGCGCCCATCGCCACGGCCGCGAGCGCCACCTCGATGCCGACCGTGTGGTCCGACAACCCCACCGGCACGCCGAACGCCTCGCGCAAGGTGGCCATCGCGTTGAGGTTCACCTCGTCGTCGGCGGGCGGGTACGCGCTCGTGCACTGCAGCAGCACCACGTCCTCGTTGCCCGCGTCCCGACAGCACGCCACCGCCTCAGCGACCTCCTCCAGCGTCGAGAGCCCCGTCGAGATAATGACCGGCCGCCCCGCCGCCGCCGCGCGGCGCACCAGCGGCAGGTGGGTCACATCGCCCGACGAGATCTTGAACGCAGGCGTCCCCAGCCCCGCCAGGCAACCGACCATCCCGGCGTCGAACACGGAGGTGAAGAGCGTGATGCCCACCTCGCGCGCCGTGGCGAAGAGGCGCTCGTGCGCCCAGGGCGACAGCTCGAGGCTCTTGTACATCTCGTAGGACGACTTCGTGCCGCCCGTGACGCCCTCGACGTCCTTGGTCTCCGTCAGCTCCATGTCGCACATCTCGGCGGCCTGGAACGACTGGAACTTGATCGCGTCGGCGCCGGCCCGTTTGGCGACCTCGATCATCCGCTTGGCCGTGCCGACGTCGCCGTTGTGGTTCACGCCGGCCTCGGCCACGAGATAGGCGGGCTCGCCCGGCCCGACCCGGCGCCCGGCAATCGTCACAACACGCGGCAAAGAGTCCACGGGTCTGTCCCCGTCGGTGGAACGTGAGGTGTGCAGGCTCGTCTTACTGGCCATTGTGGCGTCGGCTGCCCCGTTCGTTCGAGAGGGTTGGTCGCCGGCTGGCCTGGCGTGCATGATAGAGGCGTTCGGTGAACCCGCCCTCGGCCAGGAATCGCTGCTCGAGTTGGCGCAGTTGCTGGTCCAGCAGGTAGTTGGCCTGGTGGATGACACAGATCATGGTGTTGGCCGCCACCTCCGGCGCCCCTTCCTCAACATATGTCTTATACGTCCTATCCCTCGCCCCCGCCAGCTTGCGAACGGCCCGCGCCTCCTCGTGCTCCTTGCCCCACAAGGGCAGAGACCGCTGTCGCAAAAAATCCTCATAGTCCAGCAATAGTTCTTCGAGGCTCGCCCTGGCCACACCGACGAGCTTCAGCTCTCCCTTGCGTGACGTGCCGGAGCCCACGCTTCCTTCCGCGATATTCTGTTTGCCGCTCCGCGCCGCCTGCACCATCTGATCGTGCGTACGCGAGCGAGCGGCCACGAACCGCTCGCAAAACGCCACCGTCCCGTCGTACACAATCTCCGCCATCTGGTATGACTTAAGCTTCCGGTATCCCCCGTGTGGCGCCACAGGCTTCGTCGGCTGCTTTCCTTCCACCGAATTCGTCCTCTACGTCCGATACGTCCT
>CAZJXV010000174.1:0-9289 GCA_964550015.1 uncultured Verrucomicrobiota bacterium | reverse complement strand
CAGCGGTGCCAGGGCGACCCAGGTCTGCTGCTCGGCGTAGGTCGCCGCGGTCCACTGATCCCGGACATGGCGCCAGAAGGCACCGAGGCCGGCCAGGGCGATCTGCTCCTCGCGGCTGCCCTCGCGGAACCGGCGCCTGACGGTGCGATAGACCTCGACCCGGTCCGAGACCGAGATGCGCAGCGGACCCGCGGCCTGGACCTCCCGGCACAGCGAGCCGTACCAGATCCAGAACGTGAGCACGTCTATGGCCTACACCATCGTGACGCCCGTGATGCGCGCCATCAAGATCGGCGCCGCGATCGGCGGCCTCGTCCTCGCCACCCGGCTGTGGCTCTCGATGGAGCGGCGACGCGACTAGGACACGCAGATGGACTCGTCCCCCGACACAACGAAGCGTTCAGAAGGCGGCCGCCTGGCACGGCTGCAATTGCTCGATCGCCGAATCATCTTCGGCGTGCTGTTCGCCGCCGCCATTTTCTCGTTCATGGTGCCGCTGATGCCGGTACGCAGTGTCGGCCCCGAGGCACGCGCCGTGTTCGGGGCGGTGGAGAGCTGCCCGGAGGACAAGATCATCCTGCTCGACAGCTCGTGGGACCAGGGCTCGCAGTCCGAGAACCGCGCGCAGTTCCGCGTGCTCGTCGAGCACATGTTCCGGCGGAACATCAAGTTCGTTGTCACCTCGGTCGGTGTCACCCCGCTGGCGCCCGAGCTGGCGCGGGACATCCTCGAGGAGCTCGCCAAGAAATACGACAAGGAGTACGGCACGGACTACGTGCAGCTCGGCTTCGTCCCCGGCGGCAGCATCGGCGGCATCGTGGCCACCTCGCCGCTGGGTTTCGTCATCAGCGCTCTGGCGCGCGACATCCACTCGGTCTACCCGAGGGACGTCTACGACAATCCGGTGCCGGACCTCCCGCTCATGCAGCGGGTCAAGGGCATCGAACAGGTGCACCTGGTCATCTGCGTCACCTACGCCCCGAGCGAGGACTGGATCTCGTTCATCCGGGGCCAGTACGGCACGCCCGTGGCGTTCGCCAACATGAGCATCATGGTGCCCTATTACGCCACCTACATCGAGTCCGGGCAGCTTGCCGGCATGATCGTCGGCACACGCGGCGCGGCCGAGTATGAAAGCCTGCTCGAGCTCGAGAAGCCGGGCGAAGCAACACGCCTCATGACGCCGCAGGCGTTCGTGCACATCCTGATCATCGTCTTCATCGCCCTGGGTAATGTCGGATACTTCGCCGCACGGCGGGGAGCGCCCTGATGCCGCCCGACGCATACACCGACCCGATCCAGATCGCCGAGGTGGTGGTCGCCACGATCACCTTCCTCATCGTCATGTCGTACATCTTCAAGGACAACTCGGCCTACAAGATGCTCAGCCACATCCTGCTCGGCGCCGCCGCCGCGCTGAGCATCTACCTGATCTGGACCCAGGCGCTGAAGCCCAACTGGT
The DNA here is from genome assembly GCA_964550015.1 of uncultured Verrucomicrobiota bacterium. Taxonomy (GTDB): domain Bacteria; phylum Auribacterota; class JABMQX01; order JAFGEW01; family JAFGEW01; genus CAZJXV01. Next base: position 7,827 of record CAZJXV010000174.1, on the reverse strand, counting down.
GGGACCCGGTCAGCAAGGCCATCAAGACACTCTTCGGGGATGCACGCCCGACGTGGGAGCTGCTGTGGATCCTCTGCCTGGTTCCGGGCCTGATGTGGTACACGCTCTACAGCAAGAAGCTCTCGTGGATGAGCCGGATTGTGTTCGGCCTCTTCATCGGCCTCGGTGCGGGGCTCGCCTTCAAGAACTACTTCCTGCTGATCATGCCGCAGGTCAAGGATTCGTTCCGGCCGCTCGTCGTCGTGGGCGACGGCGGCTTCGATATCAAGGGGACCATCAAGAACCTGCTGTTCACCGGGACCCTGGTCACCGTGCTTATCTATTTCATCTTCACGTTCCGGATGGAAGCCCCGCTGGTGCATCGCGGGCGCACGTTCGGCCGCTGGACCATCATGATCTGTTTCGGCACGCTCTTCGGCTACACGGTGATGACGCGCATGAGCTACTTCCTCGAGCGCCTCAACTACGTCAAGGAAGAGCTCTTCACCAAGGTGCTCGGGCTCTAGCGCGCATTTCTTACGGACAGACAGCGCCGGCCTGTCGGAATAAATAGGGACAGGCACCTATTTCCCCGTAGACGCTGGGGGCATTCACCGCGGCAAGAGAGTGGGAAATAGGTGCCTGTCCCTATTTATTCCCGCGCGGTGTGAGAAATCCGGGCTAGCGGCCGCGCCCGCTCAGCACACCACCCCGATCGTCACGATCTCGTGGGGCCCGGCCTCGACGGTGACCGTCTGCCCGTCTATGGACGGCTCCGCAGCCTGCACCGGCTCTTCGGACAGCTTCAACCGCTTAGCGCCCTTCACCGGCCTCCAGAACCTCAGGGTCTCCGTCGCCGCACGCCCTGTCGGGTTCCAGAGCCGCACGACCAACCCTCCGCCGCTCTCCGTCGGCTTGATGGCCGAGACCACCAGCTCGCCGCGTTTGCACTCGACGTAGCCCTGCACAGGCGCGGCTTCGCCCGCCATGTCAGGATAGCCCGACGAGCACTTCCCGGTCTGGCGCGTAATCAGGCCGGCTTGAAGCGCCGCCAGGATATTCAGCGCTTCCACGCGCGGCAGTGTGCCCGCGAACGGCATGAGCATGGTGCGATACGTGATCCGCCCTTGCTCGAGGCCGTCCGGTTCGCCGCTTGTGGCCACTGTTCGGCGGAACGACCTGAGCAAAGTCACCAGCATCGTGCGCCGCGCGTCGTCCTGTACGCCGCCCTCGTGCAAGCCCCCGGCCGAGAGGAACGCGAGCCCCCGGCGGCCCGCGCCGACGGCCTGCAAGCCGAGGAACGGCTTCTCGGGAATCTCCACCTCTTGCCAGGTTGCCGTCTCGCGATCGAGCTCGATAGACCGCTCGACGAGGTCATACGGGTGATGGGCCAGGTACCTCTTCGCGTCGCGCGTGTCCGTGGGCAGCAACAGCCGCAACCGATGGTCCTCGGCGTTGTTGTCAACCCGTGTCTCCACCTCGACCGTCCGCGCGCCGCGCCGGAGCGAGACAAGACTCGTTATGTGCAGATCGACGCGCTCTTCGGAACGGCGCTCCGTGCGCCAGTCGAGCCGCTTCGGGACGTTCAGCTTCACGGCAATGCGGAATGTCACGATCTCCAGGCCGTCGTGGACGACGGACACCTGTGCGCCACTGGCCGACGACAGCGCCACTTCATCGGTTTCCGTGTGCGAATGAAACCACCCGTCACCGAGCTCGCTGCGGTCCTCGAACGTGAGCAAGTCGCTGTACACCTCGCCCGTGGCCTTGTCCGTCAGCCTGAGCGTGCCGTTCGGGCTGACCTCCACCGCCAGGTGCTCGTTCTCCGCCGTCGTGGGGCCGGTCCGCAGGGTCTCCATGCGACGTACCGGCACCTGGCTCGGCTTCACCCTGATTGAAGTGAACCCCAGCGCCGGCAGGTCGAGTTCCGCAGCGACCGTGTAGCGGCTGAACCCCATGTCCGCCGAGAACGCGTGCCGGGCGTACGCGCTGCGTTCCCTCTCCTTCGGCACGATGGACAGACGTTGATACGGCACATCGCGGCCGCCTTCGTCCTCGAGCGTGAACGCCAGGATGTCTTGCCCGCCCCTGAAACCCTCACTGAACAATGTCGGGAACCCTTGAGGTAACCGAACATCGAACGTGACGACCTCACGCCGCCGGACCGGGACCGGGTTGACGATCGTCACGGTGAACTCGTCGTCCGCCTGGGCAAGGTCCCGGCAGCCTGCGGTCAAGAAGCCCAGCGATTTCGCGCGGAGCTGCTTTGCGACGATGCGTGCCTGGTCGAAGCGGTGCATCATGTCGCGATGGACCTGGTCTATCGAGCACCCGCAGATCGAGTCATGCGCGTGGCTGGCCAAGACATACTCCCAGGCAATGCGCAGATAACGCTCCGGAACGCCCGCGCCCTCGAGATTGGCGATCGCCGCGAGAGGCTCGGCCCACTTCTCCAGCAGCGTCTGGCACGTGTCGTTCGCCTGCTTCATCCGGGCGCGCGAGGAAACGCAGTTGGGGATCAGCCAGTTGTAGCCGTTGAGCACCTTTGACGGCTCGCGCAGCTCGCCCCGGCGGGTGGGGACGTCACCGGCCTTCTTCCGCGCTTCAGCGAAAAAGGCCGGCAGCGCCGAGTGCACGGGGACCGCCTCAGGGCACGCCTCGTGTGCCAGCTTCAAGGCGCGGGCCGCGTCCTTGGCCGGGAGCATATGGTCCAGCGCATCGATCAGGCACAGAACGGGCGCGTTCGAGCGCTGAATCTCGCCTGTAATGCGCTTTTTTAGCCAATCCTTCGCTTTCTCCTCGGCCTCAAGGTCTTGTGCGGCCTCGGGTGCCTCCAAAAAACCTCGGACCCCCACAAACGAGGCGTAGCCGGCCGAATCCTGGAGCTTGAAGCAGAACACGCTGCTTCCGTCCGGCGCCTGCCAACGGAAGAACGCCGGCGTCGTGTGCTCATTCGTGCCGCGGCCAAGCACACAGTCCAAAAGGTCGAAGCCCCTGTAGATCTGCGGCATCTGGCTCGGATGGCCGAACATGTCGCAGGTATAGGCCACCGGCATCGGCTCGACGCCCCACTCACCGCAGATGCGGCGCCCCATGAGCAGGTTGCGGACGAGCGCCTCGTCGCCGGGACAGAACAGGTCCGGCATCGTGAACCACGGCCCGACCAGGATGCGGCCCTCGCGCATGAGGGCCGCCAGCCGCTCCCGGTTCTCCGGCCGCACCTCGACGTAGTCCCCCAAGAGACACGTCTGACTGTCCAGGTGAAAGAACCGGAACTCCTGGTCGGCTTCCATCAGGTCCAGCAGCCCGTCAATGAGTTCCACGAGAAGCACCCGGAACTCCTGAAACGGGCGGTACCATTCGCGGTCCCAATGCGTGCCCGAGATGTAGTGGGCACTGAACTTCGCTGCAGGCTTCTCTGGCATCCTTCGAGTTCCTCCAGACGGCGTGACACTGTCCCGGGGCGCCAGCGCGACCTGATTCCCTTACATCCGTGGACCAAGACACGACCAGCAGGCCCGGGGGCCGGCCCCGATCGGCCAAGATTGTCTATGCGGCCTGTCAAAGTCCACAACAATGTCGCGCCGGAGAACCTTCCACAAGGCAGACGCGGACGGCTGCTCGCTGCAGTGACGTTTAGCCCAACGAACCATTGACGAATCGCCGGCAGACGGCGATTCTTGACGGAGAGAGCATGTGAACCCGACGAAGGACGAACCTGGAGAAACTGCGGCCATGCACCGTCCGCCACTCACAGAAACACGCAGCGTGAAGCGGCCCCTTGGCCCGTGGCGGTTTCTGCCTGTGCTCATCTCTTTTCTAACCTTTCTAACCTTTACCGGCGCCTGCCTGGCCCAACGGGACGGCCAGAGCACTCGGCCGGTTCGCGGCAAGGCCGGTGACTTCTGGGCCGACGTCGTCATCGGCCAGCCGGACTTCAATGAAGTAGTCCCCGGTGCGGCGAGCGCGAACTCCGTATTCAACCCGGGCGGCGTGATCGTGGACCGCTCCGTGCGGCCGAACCGGATCTATGTATACGACGGCGGCAACAGCCGCGTGTTGGGCTTCAGCCGCGTCGGATACTGCAAGGACGGGCCGGACAAAGGCAAACCGGGCACGTGCGATTCCGACTTTCCCGGCCACGGAATCGTGACGGTGGAAGGCATCGGCGCTGACCTCGTCATCGGCCAGCCCTCGTTCAACCGGACCTCCGCGAACCAGCACGGCAACTTCGACACGTGGCCTGACGTGCCGCCGGCAAGCCCGACAACGCTCGCCACGATGCCCGTGGACCAGATCAGCCTCACTGAAGGCGGCTCGTTTGCGAACATGGCCGTGGACGACGCGGGCAACCTCTACGTGCCCGATTGGTGCAACCACCGCGTGCTGCGCTACGACACGCCGTTCGAGACGGACACGGTCGCCGACGCCGTGTGGGGGCAGGAGGACTTCGCCGCCAACGGCCCCAACCACGGCCGCGGCTTCGGCAAGCCCGACGCGGCGGGCTTCGCCTTCCGGAGCCCGTACAACGAGGGTTTCGTCGGCGGCGTGGGGCTCGACGCGCAGGGCAACCTGTGGGTGTGCGACAACCAGAACTGCCGCGTCCTGCGGTTCCCCTATGACGAGACCACACGGCTTCCCGCCAAGACCGCCGATCTCGTCCTCGGCCAGCCGGACTTTGCCTCGTGCGCGCGCGGCAAGGCGATGAACCAGATGTCGGCGCCGGCGGCCGTCCGCGTGGACAAGGACGGCACAGTGTACGTGGCCGACTCGCTCAACGACCGCGTGCTCGTTTTCAAGCCGCCGCTGACGAATGGCATGGATGCAAGCGGCACGCTCGGCTCCGACATCAAGTTCCCGCAGGGCCTCGAGCTGGATCCGGCCACCGGCGGCATCTGGGTCCTGGACGCGAACCACAGCCAGGTCCTTCTGTTCGTCAACGGCGAGATCAAGAAGGTGCTCATCTCCGACGTCCCGAGACAGACGAGGGGCGATGGCCCGATCCGCGGCGACCGCGCGGGCATGCCATATCATATGACCGAACCGCGCGGCGGACTCGGCATAGATGCCGACGGCAACGTGTACGTGGCGTGCTCGACGAATGTGCAGGACATCTGGCGCTTTCCCGCTCCATTCCCTGACCCGCAAAAGGGCGTCGCGCACTGCACCGATCTGCGCCTGTTCAAGACCCAGCTTGCCGACAGATGGAGCTGCGAGACCGAACTGCAGAGCGCGCGCGGCGTGGCAGTCGTCAACGGCCAGCTCATTGTGGCGGACGCGTATGCCGTGGTTTTCTGGAACGGCGTCGACACGCTGGCCAACGGCGCAAAGGCGTCCGGCATCGTCGGCGCGAAGAGCCTGCGTAAGCCGACGCTGGGCCATCCCTACGGCCGGCTGCGCGCCGACAAGGCCGGCCACCTCTTCGCCGTACGCGGGCCGGACATCCAGGTGTACCGCCTGCCGCTGAAGAACGCCGACATGCCGTTCCTGACGATCCGTTCGCCGCTGCCGTTGGCCGGCGGCGGCGAGTTTGCGTGGACGGGTTTCCTCAATATCGGCGGCATCGCGGCCGCGCCCGACGGCTCGTTCATCTGGCTGAGCGACCCCAGCATCAGCACGGTGTTCCGCGTCCGCGATCCGCTCACGAAGCCGGTCGTGGACGTCGTGCTGGGCCACCCGAACCTCGAGGAGAAACGCCCCAACAACGGCGGCCGTCCCGCGCGGGACACCCTGAGTTACCCCGGCGCGGTGGCTCTTGACCCGCGCGGCAACCTGTTCATCTCCGACCATGCGCTGGAAGTCTCCGGCAATCACAGGTTGCTCGAGTTCGACGCCGGCCTGTTTCCGGAGCGTCCCGCAAAAGCCCTTTTCGCCGTCCCGGCGAGCCGCGTCTGGGGGCACGGCGGCCGGTTCACGGGAACCAAGGACGCGCGCGAACACCTCGAGGTCTTCGAGCCCGCGTTCGATTCGAAGGGCCGCATGATTGTCGGCGTCAACGGCTACAGCGGCAAGCGCTTCCCGCTCGTCTTCGGCGACCCCTACGAAAACGCGCAGCCCGTCGCCGTGCTGCGCGACTTCCACTCCATGCCGTATGCGGCGACGTTTGACGAGCGGGACAACTTCTACATCACGGACCTCAATCGCGGCCGAGTCTTGATCTACAGGACGCCGCTTGAACACACCAACCGCTTGGACAAGGAGCGGCAGTAGCCCCGGGCCTCGCGGCGGCGCTTGACTCCGAGTCCCCCAGGTCCTAATGTGGGTCACCGGCGCACGCGATGCCGCACCATGGCGAGGGGTCCCCGTGAGTCTCTCCGCAGGACGTGCGCCCCGCTGGCGAACAGTGCGAAGACAAAGATTGGGAAACAGGGAAGGTGAAAAACAGCTCGAGGCGAGAGCCACAACTCGTCCCGAGCTGTGAACGGCCATTCTTATTGAAGCCCTGCATCTGGAGCCACATCATGAGAACAGTCCTCGCTGCAATCCTCAGTATTATAGTTGTCTTGCCTTCCGCTCTCAGCGCCGAGGAACACGCTCCCGTCTACAAGTTGCAGGACCTCAGCGTGGTCGTTGATGCAGGCGCGGCATCCATGGTCCGACTTGCCGCGGAGGAGTTGCGTTCGTACGTCTTCCAGCTCACAGCCACATGGATTGCCATCCGGGATACGGCGCCCGAGACCGGCCCGGCTGTGGTTCTGCGTACCGGCCCTTCCGAAAAAGTCCCGACGACAGGACCCAATCCTGAGCAGAACTTCGCGCTCTATACGGAAAATGTCGCGCCTTTCCGTCAGATCGTCCACGGCGTCACGCCGGCCAGCACGCTCTGGGGCGCCTATACGCTCGTCGAAACGTGGGGCGTTGGGTTCTATCTGGGCGGCGATGCGGTCCCTTCAAAAGACCCAGGTCGAGTTGCTTCCGCAGTGAACAAGACCTATGTCCCCACGCTCAAGGTCCGCGGCAACCTCCCGTGGTTCAACTTCCTCAACAGCCCCACGACGTGGAACCCGCAGGATTACAGGACCTTCTTCGAGCAGATGTCCAAGCAGAAGGCGAATCTCATCGGCTTCCATGCCTATGACCACGAGCCGTTTTGCGCCTACGAGAGCAAGCCCGGCGTGTTCCGGAAGGGAGGCCCCCTCATGACGACGATCTCCCCGTCGCGCTGGTGGTCGCCCCACGCCATGAGCACGTCCGAGTACTTGTTCGGCACGGACCAGTTCTTTGACCGCGGCGAATGGGGCTGCGAGGTCGGCATAGAGGATGCCTGGACGTTCAATCCCCGGCGGGCCGTCGAGTGGCAGCAGGACATGATGGCCGACGCGCTGGCCTTCGCCCAGAGCCGGGGAATACGCACGTGCATCGGCTTCGAGGTGACCGGCAATCCTCACGACGAGAAGGTACGCGCCGAGCTGAGGAAACGCATTGAACACGTCCTCGGCAAATATCCCCTCAACTATTTATGGATATGGCAAAGCGAGGGAGGCGGCACCGGCGGCGGCCGTCACAAGGAGGTTCCCGACGACATCAAGGAAGCGTTCGCTTATCTGCCCGAGGGCCACGGCTTCGCCGAGCCCGAGCGAATAACCGAGTTCGTCAGACTCGCGCACACAATCGTCAAAGAGATCAACTCGGACGTCGAGCTCGTCGTCAGCGGCTGGGGCGGCGACAGGCACATGCGATTCACCACACTGTACGAAGGGCTCGACAAGGTCGTGCCCCAGGACGTCATCTTCTCCGCTCTCGACAACATAGACCCGACGTACGAGCCGAACGTCTCGGCAGTCTATGGCAAGGTCGGCAAAGGGCGCCGATGCTGGCCCATTCCATGGTTCGAATCCGACGGGGGCG
>CAZJXV010000173.1:0-9319 GCA_964550015.1 uncultured Verrucomicrobiota bacterium | reverse complement strand
TGCCACGCCACTCCCACTCGACGACGTGCATGTTGAAATACGGGTAGCCGTCAATGCCGCGCTCGCCGGTGTGGAAGTAGTACCGCCCCTGGACGAAATGGTCGTGCGCGGCGCCGACCTGCTTGAGCGTGTCCGGGTGATAGACCCTGTCCTCGTCGAGGTCGTGCGATAGGCCGTAGAACCGCACGAAGAAGGCGACGAACACGATGCCGACCACAGCGAGCGTGACGGGCCAACGCCGCCGTGCCGGTTCAGGCGCCTCACCCATCCCGCGAACACGTCGCCCGAACGACCCGCCGCCGCTTGTCTTGCGCTTCGAGCGCGTCATGGCTATCCCGCTTCCGCTCCGGTCTTCGCGCGGCGGTCGCGCACGACCTTCGCCGGCACGCCCATCGCCACGCTATACGGCGCCACGTCCTTGAGCACGACGGAACCCGCGCCGATAATCGAGTCCCGCCCGATCGTGACGCCGTCCATGATGGTCGTCTGCGCGCCGATCCACACGTTGTCCTCGACCGTGATCCCCCCGCGCAGATCGAGCGGCTGGTCCACGATCGGAATGTCCGTCCGCGCCGCCGTGTAGCCCGCAGCGCCCGCGAAGTAGCAGTACGGCGCGATCAGCACGTTGTCGCCGACGACGACCCGGTTGCCCGTATAAACGTGAAATGTGCAGTTCGCCCCGACGCCCACGCGCCGCCCAAGCCGGACGCTGCCACCCTTGCACGCGATGATCGAATTGCGCGACAGGATCGTGTCGTCGCCGAGCGTGATGCTCACGTCCTCCTCGCTCCGCGCGTCGAGCGAGACGTTGCCCTCCACCACGGCCCGGTCGCCGATCACGATCCGCCACGGCGAGCGCAGCGTCACGCCCGGCCCGAAGATCGCGCCCCGGCCAACATGCCGAAACAGGCCGGGATACAGCTTGCTGCGAAGATAATGGCCAAGCGCACCGGGGCACGTATTGGCGACCAGCATGGCCAGCTCGTACTTGACGAAGTAGCCCAGGCCGCGTCCACCAAGCACGACCATCCGGTACTTCTTGAACGCGGACTGGCGCTCGTCGCCGATCAGGTGTCGCGTGCTCTGCAGCTTCGGCTCGCCCATGCTCGTGGTCCTTTCCTACCGGCTCGCCGGGGCCGGCGCGGCGCCGAGGAGCCGGTCGGTCAGCGCGCGGAGCTCGTCCACCGACTGCCCCTCGAAAAACAATCTGTACCACATTTCGAGGTTGATCAGAATCCATATCCGGAAGTTGTGGTCCGCCCTGCCGCCGATGTGCTCGTCGAGCAGCCGGTCAATGAACGCCCGGTTGAACAGCCCAAGCTCGACGAAGCGCGACTGCGCCATCAGCCCGCGCACGTAGCCGGCGAGCTCACCCCGCATCCAGTGCGCCAGCGGAAACCCGAACCCCTGCTTGCGCCGCTCGATGAGCGTGCGCGGCAAGTAGCGCGACGCCACGCGCTTCAAAATGTACTTGAGCGTCTTGCCTTTGAGCTTGAGCGACGCCGGGATCGAGGCCGCGTACTCGACAACCCGATAGTCCACGATCGGCGGCCGCCCCTCAAGCCCGTGCGCCATGGCCATCCGGTCGAGGATCACGAGCAGGTGGTCAGGCAGCCGCGTCATGAGGTCCGTGTACAGCATCCGGTCTACCACGTCCTCGACGCACTCCGCCTCGAAATGCTTGAGGATCTTCGACATCGAGTCCGCGCCCTCCACCGCTGCGCGCGCCCGGTCCGTGTAGAGCTCGCGCTTCGCCTCGTCGGTAAACCGCAAAAAACTCATGCTCTGCGCATAGCGCCGCCCGTCGGTGAGGAACGACATCTCATTGACCCACTTGAGCTTCTGCGCCAGGCTCTTGTAGCCGTAGGAATCCGGCACGAGCTCGACGAGCCGCCGCATCACGCGCGCGCGGAACCATCGCGGCAGGACGCAGTAGTAATCCACGAGCCGGTGGCCGCTGAAGCGGTCGTAGCCCGCGAACAGCTCGTCGCCGCCGTCGCCGCCCAACGCGACCTTGACCGTCTTACGCGCGAGCCGCGAGACGAGGTACACGCCGACGCCGAACGGGTCGGACGGCTCGTCCATGTGCCACACCATCGTCGGAATCAGGTGCACCAGGTCCGCCTCGACGACCTCCTCGTGGTACTCCGTGCCGTACTTGGCCGCCACCATCCGCGCGTAGGGCAGCTCGTTGAAGTCCATCTCCTTGACGCCAATCGAGAACGTCGGCACCCGCTCCGCGGACTCACACGCGAGCATCGCGGCGATCGTGCTCGAGTCAATCCCGCCGCTCAGGAACGAGCCGATCCGCACGTCGCTAAGCATGTGCATCCGCACCGTGTCCCGGAGCAGGTCGTGAAGGCCCGCCTCGATCGCGCGTTCGTCGTCGGGCAGCTTGTCGCGGTAGTCGGGCCGCCAGTACTTCTCGACGCTGATCTGCCCGTTCTCGTAGACGAGCGTGCTTGCCGCCGGCAGCTTCTGGACGCGCTCGAACAGCGTCATCCGATCGGGAATGAACCGGAGCGAAATGTAGTGCCACAGCGCCGTGAGGTCCGGCTTCGGCTCGACCATGCCGCTCTTGAGCACCGCCTTCACCTCGGAACCGAAGGCGAAGCGCTCACCGTCGTGGAGAAAGAACAGCGGCTTCTGGCCGATGTGGTCCCGCGCGAGCACGAGCCGCTTGCGCCGCGTATCCCACAACGCAAAGGCGAACATGCCGCGCAGGTGCCGCGCGCACTCGACGCCGTACTCGTCGTACAAGTGCAGAATGACCTCGACGTCGGTCTTCGTGCGGAACGGATACCCGCGCGCTTCGAGGTCGCGGTGCAGCTCGGGCGAGTTGTAGATCTCACCGTTGCAGACGAGCCAGACGGTCTCGTCCCGGTTCGGGATCGGCTGGTGGCCGCCCTCGAGGTCAATGATGCTCAGCCGCCGTTGGCCCAACCCCGCGCCGTCGCCCACCCAGAACCCTTCGTCGTCGGGGCCGCGATGGCGCATCACGTCCGCCATTCGGCGAAGGACGTCGGCCATCGCCCGCAGGCTCGTCTCGTCAATACCGCCCGGCTGTATCAGGCCGCAAATGCCGCACATACTCGCTCGGAAAAAGCGTTCCGTGGTGAGGTGGTAGCAAACACGAATCGCCCGTCGGCGTCAAGCGCTTACTCTTCTCCCAAAAAGGCTTCGTCGCCGGGCGTATCAGGATGGTTCGAGCACAGCACGAACTCCCCCACCTCGGCGACGAAGTGCACGAGCGGTTTGCCGTCTTCCATGAAGCTCGTGCTGATGTCGTCGAACGACTTGCGGTCCGTCACCACGAGCAGGCGCCGGCTCTTGAGCCGCATCATATTGTCGAGCTGGTTGCGCCCGTTCCAGCGATAGTATCCTTTCTCGAGCGCCAGGATCTCGTCCTTGGTGTAGAAAGACACCTTCGTGCCGTCGGCGCGCTCATAGTCGAACTCCACATGGCAGTCGAGGCAGATGACGCTGTGGCCGAGATAGTACGGCAGCCCCTTGAGGTACTCCCGATACATGACGGGCACGACTTCACGGTATCGGTCCGTGTCCTGGCGCTCCCGGATCAGCGCCGCCAGCTCGTTACCGGGGTTGCCGATGCCGAGTTCATCCTCGTGACCCACAACAATCCACGTGCCGGAAAGCAGCGGGAACAGCATGGCAGCCAGCAGAAACGCAGTGCACGCTGCTATGCGCCTCAGCGCGAGAGCAACCAGAGAGGCCGCGGCACACAGCATCACGACGGAAGCGATAAAAGGCAGTTTCGCGCTCAGCCAGTCAGCCTGGTCGAGCTCAAGACCTACAAGACCGCGCGTTGCACCAAGCACGCCCGCGACGAGCACGGCGAGCCCCGCAAGTGCCAGGTCCCACGCCACCATCGGCCTGAAGATGCGGCGTTCGAACGCCCTCGTCAAACAACGAGCAGCGAGAAGCGCGACCGCCGGCAAGAGCGGCAGGCAGTAGGTCACCATCTTCGACGTGGACGCCGTTATGAACACGAGCACGACCACGAACCAGCTCAACGGAGCCATCCCCCGCACCCGCTCCGCTCGAGCGTCGGGCTCCTGATGGCCAAACATGCTCAGGATCCCGAACGGCAACAGCAGAATCCAGGGAGCAAACCCCAGCGGCACAACCCAGAAGAAAAACCAGAACGGCTCGGTGCGCTCGTGCACGTGCGTCGCCACGCGCTGGAAGGTCTGGTACTCCACGAAGTAGCGCAGCAGGCCGGGGTTCTTGATGCAGACCGCAAGGTACCACGGCAGCGCCACGACGAGAAACACGCCCACCGCTACGAGCGGCCGCCACCACCCGATCCGCTTCCACTGGTTGGTCAGCAGCGTGTAGAGCAGCATCGGCGCCAGCGTGCTCATCAGCACGACGGGGCCCTTCGTCACAAACCCCAGACCCGCGAACGCCGCGCCGAGCACGAACCACAGCGTTGGCCGCCGTCGGCCGAACAGGCTCAGGACAAACGCAGCCCAGCTCCACGTGATGAACGCGCACAACAGCATGTCGGCGTTCGCGAGGCGCGCGAGCGCGAAGAACAGCGGGCTCGCAAGCAGCACCAGGCCCGCCAGAAAACCCGTCCGGCCGCCGTGCAGCGTCCGGCCGATCACGTACACGCCCATGATCACGGCGAGCGCAGCCGCCGCCGACGGCACGCGCGCGGCCCAGTCGTTGGTGCCAAGCACCCGAAATGACGCAGCCATAAGCCAGTACGCAAGCGGCGGCTTGTGCCAGTGCTTGAACTTGTAGTTGTGCACCGGCGTCAGCCAGTCGCCCGTGTCCAGCATCGAGCGGCTGATCGCCGCGTAGCGCGTCTCGTCGGGCGAGGCGAGCTCGCGCGTGCCAAGCTGGAAGCTCAACACGAACACGGCGATCGCCGCGAGCACCCACGGCATCCAGGCGCTGGACGAACGCTCGTTACTCAACGATGCTGTCGGTTGCTCGGTCATCCTGCTCAACTTCCGGTGTCTCCGCTCCACCTTCCCGGCGGCGTTCGAGCCGCACGACGAGTACTACGAACCCCGACAACACGACAAGCCACACAACACCTCGCACATAGTCGCGCGCCGACGGGCCGCTCCCGTCCGGACGCCGCTTCATGTCGGGAAACGCGTGATAGGTGCGCTCGATGGTCCGCGAGCCGAGCGTCCCCGGCCCCGGCGCCATCGGCACGGAGTCCTTCATCAACGCACGTGGATGGCTCATGCCGCGCACGCCGACCACGACCCCCAGCAACAGGGCGAGAACGGCCAGCATGACGACCAACCCCTGGCGCATGGCGGCCAATGCATAGCTCGACGCCACAATCAGCAGCGGTACCACGGGCAGCCAATATCGCAGTGGCGGGCAGACCCCGCCCGGCCAATCCGGAAACGCGCCGTAAACCAGCCAGAGCGCCCCCGTCAGCACGGCCAGCCACACCCCGACACGCCTGCGCTCCCTGTCGCGGCACATCCACACCAGGCCGACGACGGCGAACGCGAGCATCGGCCAGAACGGCAACAGCCCGTCCGTGCGGTCGAACAGCAACCCGAGATAGCCGCTCCGAAAACCCGCCGCCACGCTGATCGGGTCCTTGTGAACGTAGACCGGATACGGCACACCGTAGATCGTCCGGTAAAACATCATCAGCAGCACGGCCGACACGACGAGCGGCACCCCGAACCCGACGAGCGGTTTCCAGCGCCACGGCCGCGAGGCGACACAAAACATCACGATCCCGACCAGCACGAAAAGGTAGTACTTCTCGTGCAGCCACGGCAGGTACGCAAGGCAGCAGCCCGTAATGATCGCCCGGACCACAGGCGGCCACTTCGACGTGAGCACCATCCGCACGGCGACGATGAGAAGGAACGCGGCGACTAACTCCGTGAAGATCTGCGCCGCGTACACGATCATCGGCATTGAGAACGCACCGGCCAGCGCCCCGACCGCCGCCGCCGCGCGGCTCGACGTGAGCTCGTAGCCGAGCCAGAACACCTGCTGCACGAGAAACGCCCCCACCAGGCACAGGAACCACACGCACGTCAGCCGCACCTGCTCGTCCCACAACAACCCGACCCGATAGGCCGGCGCCAGCACGATACCCAGGCCGATCTGCTTCGTCGGGTAAACGCGCTCGGCCCAGTACTCCTCCGTTTTCGTCCGGCCGTGCCCGATCGCCCTCAGCTCCTTCTCAAGGGTCCACCCCGAGATGTTCTTGTCCCAGAACTCCTGCTCCACGCGGTCATTGTACAGGTTGTAGTCCAGGTCCATCGCGACCGAGCGCGTGTTCAGCAGGTACCACGGCTCGTCGCCGCTCAGCAGGAACGACCTGTCGCGCAGGGTGTCGTAGCCCGGCTTCGTCAGGTGCCGGCTCTCGACGAGAAACACCACGAGCGCCACGCCGAAGACGATCCACGCAAGCGCCGTGATGCTGCGCAGGGGTGCACATCCCGAGCCAGCACCGGACGCAGACGCCCCGCCCTCGTGCTCGTCGCTGTCGGACACGGTGTTCACGTGCGCACTCTGACTCCGTTCGTCAAAAAATCCCGGTGTCGTACGGTTCCCTCGCGCGCGTCACCTCATCAGGACGCGTTGGGTGTGTGTCTTCGGGTCGCGACGCCTGGCCGTGACCTCCTTCGTGAACCACCAGTCCGGACCCCGGCTGACGCGCACCGTGTACGTCCCGTAGAAGCCGTGCCACTCGACGACGCCCCGGTCGTTCGACTTGAGCGTCTCTTTCGTCGTCCACGTCTCGTGAATGAGCGTGCGCAGCCGCTCGTACACCGGCTTCGGCGTGCCGTCCTCGCGCAGCAGCCCCGCCTTCGCGCCCAGCCACGCGCCGCGGTCGGAGAAATCCCACCACGTGATCGCGTCCACGGCCGGATGGCTGAACCACAGCGTGTACAGGTCCGCAACGTACTGCGCCGTCTCTTCCTCGCCCAGTTTCGTGTCCGGGTACTCGCTTAGCACCGTCGTCTCAGTGAAGTGCAGCGGCACGCCGAGCCGGGCGAACCGCTCGCACACCGCCCACATCTCGTCGAGCGGCCGCGGACCGCGGTGCATGTGCGTCTGAATGCCCACGGCGTCGAGCAGCAGGGTGCCTTCCTCGTCGCGCAGCTGGTCGAGCACCTTGTAGTACGCCTCACCGGTAACGTAATCGTTGATGAGCAGCGTCGCCTCAGGGTTTGCCGTGCGCGCCGGCCGGAGCGCCTCCTTGCACGCCTCGACCGTGCCCATGTTCGTCACGGCGGCCGTCGTCTTGGGCGCCTTCTTCGCATTCCGCGCCCAGTCCGTCGGCTCGTTGAGCACGTCCCAGATGTCCACCGTGCCTGCGAAGCCCCTGACGATGTTTCCCACCCTCCCAAAGACGAGCTGCCGTACCTCCGCCTCGTCGTCGGGCAGCCAAGCGGGATCCATATGGTTCCAGATCAACGGATGGCCTTTCACCGTAATGCCGCGCTCGGCGCACCACGCCGCGATCTTGCGGACCCGGTCTTCGTCCGTCTTGCCCGCCTCCGGCTCATACGCCCACCAGTAGAACGGCAGCGTGGCGTAGTTCAGCAGCTCCTCGAACCGGGTGCGGTACCGCCGGTGGAAGTGACCGTCCGACGCCGTCCACTGAAAAATGTTGCTGCCGAAGAGAAAGTCGTGCCTGACCAGCTCGACCTCGACCACCCGATCGCCCAGCGGCCGCCCGCGCCCGTCGAGAAGTGCCAACCTGATGTCGCCCATCCGGTGCTGCTCGATCCGCGCCCCCGCGTCCTTGAGTGGACCCGCCTCCTCACCCGCAGACCCGGCAGCGCTCAGGCACATCACCCCTGCACAACTCAAAGCCATAATAGGCCCGCGCATGAACACCCTCCTGACCCGCGTCCGGCACAAGGATAGAACGTCCGCCACCGATTCGCAAGCGCCACACGTCCGGCAAACTTCACAAACCTCGCAGACATTGTCGCCGCGCCGGCGGCATGCTAGCATATGGAATCTGCATCGGAGCACGTCGTTATGGCACAGCCGCAGCTCGTCGTAGCCGGCAGCATCAACACCGACATCATCGTCCACTCCGCGCGCCTGCCCGCCGCGGGCGAGACCGTCCTCGGCGGCGACTGGCTCATGGCCGGCGGCGGCAAGGGCGCCAACCAGGCGGTCGCCGCGGCACGCGCGGGCGCCAACGTCCACTTCGTCGGCCGGACGGGCACGGACCTCTTCGGCCGCGAATCGCTCCAACGGCTCAAGGTGGAGGGAATCGACACAGCCCACGTCGTCGAGGATTCGCAAAAAAAATCGGGCCTCGCCATCATCATGGTCGGGCCGGACGGCGACAACATCATCTCCGTAGCACAGGGCGCCAATGCCGCCGTCTCGCCCGAGGACGTTGACGCCGCCGCCGGCATCATTGACGCCGCCGACGTCCTCATCGCGCAGATGGAAATCCCCGCCGAAACCGTGTACCACGCCATCCGCACCGCGCACGAACACGGAACCAAAGTGCTCTTGAATCCCGCACCCGCGCCGGGCGAACCGATCCCCCCGGAGATCCTCGGCATGATTGACTACCTCGTCCCGAATCAAGTCGAGGCCTTGCGCCTTGCGGGCACGGGGGACTTCGACTCCAGCGTCAACGCGCTGCTCGAGCGCGGCGTCAAACACGTCATCGTCACCCTCGGCGCGAACGGCGCCGCCGTCTTCGACTCGTCCGGCCGGCACGACGTTCCCGCCTTCCGGGTCAACGCCGTGGACGCCGTCGGCGCGGGCGATGCCTTCTGCGGCGTCCTGGCGTGCGGCGTTGCCGAGGGCCTCGATCTCCTCGACGCTGTCCGCATGGCCAACGCCGCCGCGGCGCTGAGCGTCACACGCCCCGGCGCCCAGCCCTCGATGCCGGCGAGGGACGAAATCCTCGCGCTCCTCAATGCTCAGTAGCTGTGGGTCTGGGCGGTGTGGCTGTCCACCACCTTCTTGTACCGGCGCAATTGCTTCTCGAGCTCCCTGACGCGATCGGATTTCACATTCGGCTTCTCGAGCGCCTGGTACAGGACGGCGCCTTCGGTCTGCGCAGGCAGGGGCAGGTCCATCAGCTCGCACACGGTCGGCACAATGTCGGTGAGCCAGCACGTCCGCGCCATCGCCTCGCCCTTCTTGACGCCCGGCCCAGCGAGGAGAAGCATACCCAGCATGCTGCCGACGCCGAACTTCGCCGGTGGCAGGATTTGGCCGTGCTCGTGGCCGTACTCCGGCCGCACCGCGTACACGATGTCGCCCGTCGTTGGACCCGTCAGGCCGATCATCCGGGCTTCCTCGCGCTTGAGCACGAGCG
>CAZJXV010000172.1:0-9384 GCA_964550015.1 uncultured Verrucomicrobiota bacterium | reverse complement strand
CCTGCTCAAGGTCAAGCTCGGGCTGCAGCAGCGGGCAATTCTCGACGAGAACCGGATGCTCAAGCGCGAGATCGCGGGCCGCTACGATTTCGGCAATATCGTGGGCACGAGCAAGCCCATGGAGCAGATCTACCGCCTGATTGAGAAGGTGGCGCCCACGGACTCGACGGTGCTCATCATGGGCGAGAGCGGCACGGGCAAGGAGCTTGTGGCGCGGGCGCTGCACTACAACAGCGCCCGGCGCGAGCGGGCGTTCTGCGCGGTCAACTGCGGCGCGCTGCCCGAATCGCTTTTGGAGAGCGAGTTGTTCGGCCACGTGCGGGGCTCGTTCACGGGGGCGCACGCCGACAAGGAGGGGCTGTTCGAGGCGGCGAACAAGGGCACGATCCTGCTCGACGAGATCGGCACGATGAGCCCGGCGATGCAGATGAAGCTGCTGCGCGTGCTGCAGGAGCGCGAGATCAAGCGCGTCGGCTCGACCGAGGTGACGCACGTGGACGTGCGCGTGATCGCCGCCACCAACGAGGACCTGGCCGAGCGGGTCAAGCAGGGCGAGTTCCGCGAGGACCTCTACTACCGGCTCAGCGTGATCCCGATGGAGATCCCGGCGCTGCGCGAGCGGCGCGAGGACGTGCCGCTGCTCGTGCGCCATTTCCTCGAGCAGCGGCGCGAGCGCTTCGGCGTCGAGACGACGATTGACGACGAGGCGATGTTCGTGCTCGAGAGCTACGAGTGGCCCGGCAACGTGCGCGAGCTCGAGAACGTGATCGAGCGGGCGGCCACGCTCTGCGACGGCACGCGGATCACGGTGGCCGACCTGCCCGAGCGGCTCCTCGAGGGCCACGACCTGAAGCTGGTGGGCGACCGGACGCTCAAATCCGTCACGCGCGACACGCAGCGGCGCCATATCGCGCGGGTGCTGCGCGAGACGAACGGCGACAAGAAGGCGGCCGCGGAGCGGTTGGCCATCAGCGTGCCGTCGCTGTACCGCAAGCTCGATGAGCTGCAGCTCAAGGAGAGCTGAGGCGGACGCGGCGGAAGTGGAGGGGAGACGCGTTCTTCTTTCTGCGAGTCAGACCGCGGCTGCCTGAGCAGGCATGTCATCCCACGTTCGGCCCTCAAGTCTTCTCCCTGCCTTTTTCTTGTTTGGGCCTCCCCATTGCTTGAAGAAGAACGGGACCTGCGATTCTTGGCACTGATTCCGGATATCGATCACCCAGGAGGGATCCATCGGACGTGCCTTGGGGCCAGACTCGCCGCCGACAATGACCCAGTCGATGCCTTCGAGGTCGAGTCCGCTCAAAGGGCCGAGGAGTGGTTCGAGAGACAGGAATTTCACGAGTGCCCCGGTTTCTCGCAGATGGTCAGCCCGATAGCGATGGTCTTGGTTCTCGATACTGACACCCATCCAGATATGCGGCTTCCACGGCAACTGGGAACTCAGCTCGAGCAAGCGGCGGGACCTCTTTGTCAGGATTTGAAAGCGGTGCCAGCTTGCCTCGTGCATGACACCGAAGACACGGCGGACAAACTCAGCGGGGACCTTCTCGTGGAATAGGTCGCTCATCGAGTTGACGAAGATGGTCTGCGGTTTCCGCCACCTGAGCGGCAGATGCAGCGCGTGCTCGTGCACGGTGACGTTGAAGCCCCGAGCGTAGTTGGGCTGGCCCATCGCTTGGAGGCGTTTTGCCATTCGCTCGGCGTAGCAGTGCTTGCAGCCAGGGCTGATCTTCGTGCACCCCGTGACAGGGTTCCACGTCGATTCCGTCCATTCGATGGATGAATTGGAGGCCACTATTCCATCCCTCGGCCGCCGTGCTTCCTGAAGATGTCCCCTACGATTTTCTGCGCCACGGGCTTCTGCGAGGCAAAGAAGAGGTAGTACAAGATCGTGCCCACAGAGTTCCGCATGGCGAGAGGCTTCGGAACGTAGTCAAAGCCCGCCACGCTTCCCAATCGCGCACGAAAGACTTCCACGACTGCCTCGGTCGGTTCCTTCTTCAATAGCTTGTCGAAGAGGTCTTGTTCCTCTGTATACGCAGCATCTCGCCAGGACTCGTCGCCCCAGAAGTGGTTCATACGCTCAATCTGTCCGGTTGGAACGTCCTCAGGTCTGCTCCAAAGAACGTTTCTATTCATGTCAAGAACAGGGAAGTTCAGGAACAAGTCAATACTTTTCATGCGTCCGGCAGTCTCGATTACTTCCCAGTTGAGGTGAAGACCGTATGGGTCAAGCAAGCAGAGAGCTCGACGGTAGTCTTCGTACTGGGCTCGAGGAAACACCGTGTCAAGGAGAATGGGGTTGCAGTCGCCCTCGTAGATGCAGATGTCTTGTCGATCGCCTGCCACCCCCCTTAGTTCCGCGACCTTCTTGGCGTCAAGGTCAATGAAGTGATACTCGCGAAAGCACGGATTCACCCAGAGCGCATTCACGGGGCTTCCCGGCACGAATTCACCCGTTCTTCGGGAGATGTGTATGCCTGCACCGGCGAAGGCGTCGATATAGATGTGGTAGAGGTTCGGCTTAGCGGAAAGAATCCTGGAGTATGCGGAGGCGTATTTCCTGACGATATCCAGTTTGATCTCCGACCAGGGGCCAATTTCATCAGGTTGGAACGACAGGCCCTGGGCCACGTCTCACGACCTCCTCATGCGACACAACATTCTCTCACATGATCGCCGTCGTGAACAAGGCGCTTTATGCACACCAAGTCACGCCTGTGGCGAGCGGCGGGCGGGGAGCATAAGGGCGACCAGCGCGGCGACGGCGGCGATGGAGAGGATGGCGCCGTACCTGAACGAGCGGGGATTGTATTTGAACACGACTTCGTTGTCGGCGGGGCCGACGAAGAGGCCGCGGAAGGTGCCGTTGACGCGGTAGATGGGCCGTGTCTCGCCGTTGACCCACGCTTGCCAGCCGGGGTAGTAGCAGTCGTTGAGCACGAGGAGGCCGCGGGCTGCGTCGGGGAGTTCCACCGTGACCGAGTGAGGGCCGTACTGCGTGATCGTGGCGGCGGCGACGGGGACGGGCTCCTCTTGCTCCGCCGGCTCGATGTCTCTCGCCTTGCCGGGCTCGATGACGACGGTGCTTTGCCAAGGGAAGTCGTCTTGGGCGAGCATGTCGAGGGCTTCGCCCGGGGAAGCGGCCGTGCGCCACCAGCGGCTGACGTAGGCGTGCGGCAGGGCGCCGTTGTTTTCGTAGAGGGGGCCCTGTTCATCGGCGAGGGTGAGGTCCACTTCTCCGGAAGCGGGCGGCGTCCAAGCGGGGTACACCCAGAGGTATCGTATGCCGGCGATGGAGCAGAGCCTCAGGTCGGGGTCGCGCCCCGAGGTGCGGAGTCGCGCCAGGAAGTCGGCGTAGGGTGCATAGGTGACTGCGTCGTAGAGCCTGGGATCCTGGATGGCGTAGACGGTGAGGATGTTGCGTTCGATGGTGGCCGGCATCGGCAAGACGCGTGTGGGTGATGGCTTGGCCTGAAGGAGTCGGGTGACCGGCGTGTCGGGGTAGAGGCTTCCGGGATCGGCGAATGGGTTATAGCCGAACTGGATAAGGAAGAGGTCGGCGGCGGCCAGGCACACGAGCCCTGCGCACAGCACGGTGCGGAGGCGCTCCTTGAGGGCGGGGAAGGCGGCAATCGTGAACCACGGGGCCAGGAACAGCAGGAAATGCAGCAGTTGCCTGCGCCCGTACCCGGGGATCCAGTCGTAGGGGTTCTTGGCGAAGCGCTTGAGGTAGTCGTTCGCTGCCACCGAGACGAAGAGAAGAGCGATGAACGCGAGCCAGATGATCTCCGGCACGGACAGCTTCCTGGTTCTGAGCAGATGCTCGAGCGCCAGCGCGCCCATCGCGGCGCCGGCGAAGCAGTACACGAGCAGGAGCCGCTTATTGGCCGCCAGCTCGAAGAGCGGCAGCTTGCCCAGGGTGTTTGTCACCAGCGGGACCCTGAGGATAAAGCCGAGACTGAGAAGCTGGAGGAGGCAGAGCGTCCGGATCACGGGAGACCGCGCGAAGTAGCGCCAGGCAAAGAGGGAGAGGAAGAGCGTGCCGATCCCGATGTAGCCGGCCGACTCGTTGTAGTTCGACGACTTGTTCCACCAGTGAGAGTGGAGGCTGGGATTGCCCCACGTGTTGGGCAGCAGGTACGAGAGGAGCTCGTGACGGGCGTACTTGAGGTTCCCGAGAGACAGGATGGGGGCGCGGTGCCCCGCCTCGGCCGAGGCCGCTCGCTGCGTGAGCATGGCGCTCGTGCGGATGTACTCGGCGTTGGGCAGGACCTGCACGGCGGCGATCGCGGCACCGGCTGCGACGGCGCCGACGAACGCGGCCCCGCAGACGAGGCACGTTCTGACGGGAGGACGTTTCTCCCTGTCGGGGTCGAGCAGACGGAAGGCAACGCGCGCGGCGAGGTAGAACGCGGCGGCGACCGTGATGTGGAAGGAGGTTTCCGGGTGGCCGCCGAGCAAGCCGAGGGCCGTTGCCAGAGCCACGAGAAGAACGCCGGCCTTGAGGCGGCGCTGGAGCATGCGCTCACACCCGAGAAAGAGCGCGGGCAGCATGGCGGCGACGTGCGTGTGGGGCCACTGCAGCCAGACGACCATGAAGCCGCACGCCATGAAGCTGATCCCCCCGAGGCAGGAGTTCAGGGGTCCGGCGCCCACGGCGCGCATGTATGCATACATGAGGAGCCCCGCCAGGAGCATCTTGAGGAAGCACAGGAGCCCGAACCCCCTGGCGACGCCGGCGGGGGTGTAGGCGAGGGCCTTCAAAGGGGAGAAGGGAGCGGCCTGCGCGTTGGCGAGCAGGGGACTGCCGCAGCCGGCGTATGGGTTCCACAGCCACGGGCGTGTGAGCGGCCCTTCGAACATGGCCTTGTCCCAGACATTGAACTGGACCACGGGGTCGCTGAGCAGGCCGTTGGACGGGCGCTCCAAGCCGGCGGGGCGGACGGGCTTGTAGGCGTCCATAAAGGAATAGCTCAGGTCGAACGCGGAGACCGTCTTCCCCTGCAGGAATATGGGCCAGTGCATGAGGAGGGCGAAGAGCACGAGGCACGAGATCGAGGCGATCGTGAGCGTGCGAGCACTCATACGCGCGGTTCCTCAAGCGACCCGGTGACGGGTTGTTCGCGGGCCCTCGGTCAGGCGGACGACTGGGGCCACGCTACCACAGGCGCGCGTCCGGCGCAGCACTCCGTGCAACGGCTCCGCATGACGGCCGCATGGCGGGGGGGGAGGGGAAGATTTCGGTTGCCTTCCGCCCCGGCCTCGTGGTATCCGCGCGTGGGGTTTTGCCTCGGCGGACGAGGCGAGATCGGGGACCACGTTCACGGACACGACCGAACAGGGGGGCGGATTGGAGGAGGTCTCTTCCCGGCGCAGGCTGCGGGCCGTGTGGCGCACGGTCGCGGTCCTCGTGCTGCTCTACCTCTTTCTCGTGAGCATTAATCTTCTCGGGAAGGGGTTGAAGATGTTCGGCACGGGGTTCGCCGACCAGCTCATGGCGACGACCTCGAACCCCGTGGTCGGGCTGTTCGTCGGCATTCTGGTCACGAGCGTTATCCAGAGCTCGTCGGCGACCACCTCGATTATCGTGAGTCTCGTCATGGGGGGGACATTGAGCGTGCAGAACGCGGTTCCGATCGTGATGGGCGCCAACATCGGCACCACGGTCACGAGCTTGCTCGTGTCGTTCGCGTGCGTGTCGCGCCGCGAGGAGTTTCGGCGTGCGCTCGGCGGGGCGACGGTGGACGAGTTTTTCAAGGCGATCCTGGTCGCGCTCTTCTTGCCGGTGGAGCTGCTGACGGGTTTCTTGAGGCACACCAGCACATGGCTCGCCGGTCTCATGGCGGGTGCGGAGATTTGCACGTTCCGCAGTCCGGTGAAGAGCGCGGTGGAACCGCTCGTGAAGATGATTGCGTCCTTCATCGAGCGGAGCCTGGGTCCGGCCACGGGGGCCACGATATTGGTGGTCGTGTCGCTCGCGTTGCTGTTGGGGGCATTGTTCCTGATGGTGCGGGTACTCAAGGCGGCGTCGGTGGGCCGGCTGGGGGTATTGTTCGACCGGTTCATCGGCAGCGGCGGGATCCGGGGCATCGTGCTGGGCCTGGTGGTTACCATGACGGTGCAGAGCAGCTCGGTGACGCTCTCGTTGTGCGTGCCGATGGCGGCGGCGGGTATCGTGACGGTCGAGCAGGTCTTTGCGGTGGCATTGGGCGCGAACGTGGGGACGACGGTGACGGCGCTGCTCGCGGCGTTTTCCACCGGCAACGTGAACGCGCTGGCGATCGCGCTGGTGCATACGGTGTTCAATGTGACAGGTGTCTTGTTATTCTATCCCATCAAGCCGCTGCGGCGGATACCGATTGGCCTGGCACGCTGGTTCGCGGGCGTGGGGAGCCGGTCGCGCTGGATTGCCGTGTTATACCTTGTGGGCGCGTTCTTTGTACTGCCCCTGATCTGTATTTTTGTCGGGCGGCTGTTGTAGGAGGCCGAGATGTTTAAGGAATTGATCAGAGCGTGGCGTCGCAAGCCGATCCTGGTGCAGATGTGCGAGGCGCTGGTGCAGATGATCGGCGACGCGCACTGGATGTTTCGGTCGGTGACGAAGCTGTTGTTCGAGGGCGACGGGAGCGACCCGCAGGCGGTGCGCGAGATCTACGACCGGGACATCACGATCAACAAGGCGGAGCGGCACATCCGCACGCAGCTCGTCGAGCACCTCTCGTTTCTGCCGGGCAGCGACGTGCCGACGTGCCTGATCCTGATGAGCGTGGTCAAGGACGCCGAGCGCATCGGCGACTACTGCAAGAACATCCTCGAGGTGGCCGGGTGGCTCAAGGCGCCGCTCGGGGGCGACGCGTATGCCGAGGAGTTCCGGGCGTTGATCGGGGAGATCGGCGACGCGTTCGAACCGACGGCGAAGTGCTTTGAGGAGTCAGACGGCGAGATCGGCCATGTGGTGGTCGAGAAGACGCGGGCGCTGGCGGCGCGGTCCGACGAGATGATAGACCGTTTCCTCGAGGATGAGATGCCGTGCCGGCGCGCGGTGTCGTATACCTTGCTGGCGCGCTATCTCAAGCGCGTGGCCGCGCACCTGGCCAACATCGCCACGAGCACGGTGATGCCGCTGCACAAGCTCGACTTCTTCGACGAGAAGTGGGTGGCGAGGGAGCCGCAGTAAGCCTTCCCCGCCGGACGCAGTTACGCTAGAGTCGGGCCGGGCACCAGCACGGGCCGAGCCGGGCCATCGGGAGGGCCGAGCCGGGCCATCGGGCCGAGCAGGGCCATCGGGAGGATCGAGCCGTGGCGCAAACGTACCTTGTGACCGGTGGGGCCGGGTTCATCGGGAGCTGCTTCATCCGGCGGCTGCTCGCCGGGGACGCCGATATCCGGGTCATCAATCTCGACAAGCTCACCTATGCGGGCCGGCCGGAGAACGTGGACGCCGTGGCCGGCGACCCCCGCTACCGTTTCGTCCGGGGCGACATCGCCGACGCGAGCGTGGTTGACGAGCTGTTCGCTGGGGGAATTGACGTCGCGGTCAACTTTGCCGCGGAGAGCCACGTGGATCGGGCGATTGCCGATCCGGGGCATTTCATCACGACGGACGTGTACGGGGTCTACGTCCTCCTTGAAGCCGCTCGCAGCCACGGCCTCGGCCGGTTCGTGCAGATCAGCACGGACGAGGTGTACGGCAGCGTCGAGCGGGGCTCGTCCAAGGAGACCGACGCCCTCATGCCGCGCAACCCGTACGCGGCTTCGAAGGCGGGCGGCGACCGGCTGGCGTACTCGTACTTCGCGACGTACGGGCTCGACGTGATCGTCACCCGCGCGTCGAACAACTACGGTCCGTATCAGTACCCCGAGAAATTCGTCTCGCTGTTCGCGACCAACGCGATTGAGGGTGAGCCGCTGCCGCTCTACGGCGATGGGCGC
Source organism: uncultured Verrucomicrobiota bacterium (assembly GCA_964550015.1). Lineage (GTDB taxonomy): Bacteria > Auribacterota > JABMQX01 > JAFGEW01 > JAFGEW01 > CAZJXV01. Next base: position 1,449 of record CAZJXV010000172.1, on the reverse strand, counting down.
AACGTGCGCGACTGGCTGCACGTGGACGACCACTGCGCGGCGATCGAGTTCCTGATCGAGCACGGCGCCGCGGGCGAGAGCTACAACATCGGCGGCGGCAACGAGCGGGAGAACATCGAGGTGGCGCGCCTGATCTGCGCCACGCTCGGCAAGCCCGAGTCGCTCATCCGGCTGGTCAAGGACCGCCCCGGCCACGACCGGCGCTACTCGCTCGACACGGGGAAGCTCGCCACGCTCGGCTGGCGGCCGCAGGTCGAGTTCGAAGCGGGCCTGCGCGAGACGGTCGAGTGGTACGTCGAGAACCGCGCGTGGTGGGAGCCGATCAAGTCGGGCGAGTTCCGCGCGTACTACGAGAAGCACTATGGCTTCGAAGCGAAGCGCGACGGAGGGCGGTAGCGTGCTGGTGGTCGGCGCCCGGGGGATGGCGGGCGCTGATTTCGTGAAACGCTGGCCCGGGGCGGCGGGGGTCGATCTTCCCGAGGCGGATATCACGGATCCTGAGTCGTGCCGGCGCGTTATCGGCGAGACGGGGCCGAGGGTGGTGGTCAACTGCGCGGCGGCGACGGGGGTGGATTGGTGCGAGGCCCACCGCGACGAGGCGATGCAGGTCAACGCCGAGGGCGCGGGCAACCTTGCCAGAGCAGCCGGGGAGGCCGGGGCGCTGATCGTGCAGCTCAGCACGGACTACGTGTTCGACGGGGCGTCTGCGGGTGAGTACTCGGAGGATGACGCGCCGAACCCGCTGTGCGTGTATGCCGAGAGCAAGCTTGAGGGTGAGATGGCGGTTCGGGCGGCGACGCCGACCCATCTCATCGTGCGTGTGGGGTGGCTGTTCGGCCACGCGGACAAGAGCTTCGTGCGGGCGATGCTTCGGCGGGCTGATGATGCAGACCCGGTGCGGGTGATTGACGACCAGGTGGGGTGCCCGACGTATTCGTACGACGTTGCCGGGGCGATCGGGCGGCTGGTGGACGCGGGCGCGAGGGGGACGTATCACTTCACGAACGCGGGGGCGTGCACGCGGTTCGAGATGGCGCGCACCGTGTTCGAGCGGGCCGGGCTGGACACAGCGCGGTTGGTAGCGATCGAGTCGGGCGAGCTCGGGTGGGTGGCCACACGGCCGGCGCGCGTTGTGCTCTCGACGGCGAAGTACCGCGCCGCGACGGGCGCGGCGCCGCGCCCCTGGCACGCGGCGGTGGACGATGCGCTCGAGCGGGACGGTGTGAAGATCGTCCGGTCGTAAGTGGTCTAGCAGGTTGCTGAAAACGCCGTCAACTCCCAGAAGCCGTGGCAGCTTTGCAGATGCTTCTGCCGCCCCTGCGGGGCTCGGATTGCGTGTTTTCTCGTCGTGAACCTGGGGCTTACGGGCCTGTTGAAAAACTCCCTTTATGTAAGCCCTTCGGGCTATGGTTGGGTTTGTAGTGGGGTCTGTACCCAGGGCGGCGCGTC
>CAZJXV010000171.1:0-9424 GCA_964550015.1 uncultured Verrucomicrobiota bacterium | reverse complement strand
GGCGGACGCGCGGCGGGTCCTTTGGGAGCCAAGAGGTCGCATATGGCCGTCGTGGTCAATAAGGAGGTGTAATCGGGATGCAGCAGACGCCTTGGCCTTGCAGTCGACAGGCAGCGAGGAAATGCGGGCCTTAAGGCTTTTCCCTTGACCGTGCGGTCCTGGTTGATTGCGATGATTCTAACGATACATAGTCACGGTTTCGGGAATACGAAACGTGATGAGGCAGCCCCGCGAAGAGCGGCGGGCGCTGAAGAGCCTGGGCCTGGAGGTCATCGTGGCGAGGTGACGGGCGCATGAACAATCTGGAACGCTTCAAAGCCATCGTGCACTTGGAGGAGCCGGACTACGTGCCCATTTTCAGTTTCCCGGGTTCGCCGGGGATGGGCGGGGGCTGCATGAAGAGAACGCACGACCGGCTGGTCGAGACCGGAATGCCCGCGGACGTCGGGGGCGTGTGGCACCTGGGCCAGGGCCTGAAGGACGTGGAGAGCTGGTACCGGTACTGGGGTACGACGGGGCCGACTGTGTGCGATTTCAGTCTCGGGCAAGGCGCGAAGGGTTTTGGGGAGACGCGGCGCGTCGAGGGGGAGTTCGAGATCATCGAGGCGGACTCGGGCGCCGTGATCCGGCAGATCATCGACAACGACATCACGTACAGCATGCCGGAGTTTTTGGTGTATGCTGTCCGCGACCGGGAGTCGTGGGAGTTCTGCAAGGAACGCATGACGCCGACGGACACGATGGCGGCCGACGAGGTGGAGACGCGGTGCAAAGCGTACGAGAACCGCGAGCGGCCGCTGATGGTCGGGACGGCGGGGGCGTACGGGTTCCTGCGCGGGATGCTCGGGCCGGAAAAGCTCAGTGTGACGTTTTACGACGATCCGGAGCTGCTTCACGACATGATGGGCTGGCTGCTCGAGCAGGCACGGCAATACACGTTTCCATTGATTGAGCGACTGCGCCCGGAGATCGTCGGCATGGGCGAGGACCTCTGCTATAACCACGGGATGCTGCTGAGCCCGGAACAGTTCCACACGTTCTGCGGGCCTTACTACCGGGAGGTCTGCGATGCCGCCCACGCGTGCGGGGTCGAGATGGTTTCTGTGGATACGGACGGAAACTTGATGGAATTTGCGGACGTGGCCGCACCCTACGGCGTGACGGCCTTTCATCCGTGTGAGGTCAAGGCGGGGAATGATCTCTTTGCGCTTCGGGAACGTCACCCGGAGCTGGTTTTCGTCGGGTGGCTCGAGAAGGAAGTCATTAACGAAGGGAATGAGCACCTTATCGAGCCTGAGATTATGTCGAAGGTCCCGCCGCTGCTCAAAAAGGGCCGGTATTTCCCGAATGGCGACCACGGCATTCAGCCGCTGGTGCGTTTCGAGAGCATGTGCAAATTCATGACGCTCCTGCATGAAGTAACAGGCAACCCGGAGGGGGAATTCCCCAGGGTTCGCCCGTGAGAAAGACGGGTGGCGGAGTTCTGTGATGCACGCGACCGAACAGGCTGCAGGGCAGCAGCTTCGGATGGTCTGGCCGAGGGAACGGTTGAGCACCCCTCCCTGCTGGTCGGTGCCGGAGAAATACGTGCTGCGCACCTTCCGGGCAGGCGATGAGGACGGGCATGTCCGGGTGATGAGGAAGGCGGGCTTTAGTGACTGGAAGGAAGAGAACGTCAGGGCATCCCTGCCGCGGTGTGTGCCCGATGGGTTTTTCGTGATTGAGCACAAGGTCAAGGGGCGACTGGTGGCGACGGCCATGGCGGTCGATAACCCGATGCCGCTGCATCCGCACGGCGGCGAGCTTGGCTGGGTGGCCGCCGACCCGGAACACCGGGGCAAAGGGCTGGGGTATTGCGTGTGCGCGGCCGTCACGGCGCGATTCCTGGAGGCAGGATACAAGAACCTGTTTCTCCGGACGGACGACTTCCGGCTTCCGGCTATAAAGACATATCTGAAGCTTGGCTGGATTCCTTTTTTGTTTGCATCGGACATGCCGCAGCGGTGGGTCAGCGTCTGTGAGAGGCTCGGCATTGACTTCGACAGCATCGGTCGTGTGACGGTGCCGTGTTCGCCGGGAACGTGAGACACAGGGAGTGGCTGCTATGAAGAGACGTCGACGATCATCCCAGCGCACAAGGCGGATTCGCGTCGGCGTGGTCGGCGTCGGACGAGGGATGAGCTTCGCGCGGGGGGCGTCGGTCGTCGGCATGGAGCTCGTCGCGCTGTGTGACACCTGGGAAGAGAAACTCCTCGAAGCGGGCGAGCAGCTAGGGGTGGCTACGTACGCGGAGTTCGACAGGTTTCTCGAGCACGATATGGACGCTGTTATCCTGGCCAATTACTTCCACGAGCACGCGCCGTTTGCGATCAAGGCGCTCGGCCGGGGCCTGCACGTGATGAGCGAGACGATGGCGTGCAAAACGCCGGCTGAGGGGGTGGCGCTGGCGCGGGCGGTCGAGAAGAGCGGCAGGATCTACATGTTCGCCGAGAATTACCCTTTTTTCGCTTATAACCAGGAAATGCGGCGGCTGTACGGCAAGGGCGAGATCGGTGAGGTGCAGTACGCGGAGGGCGAATACAATCACCCGTTTCCTTCGGACGGCTACATCCGGCTGGCGCCGGGAATCAACCACTGGCGCAATTGGCTTCCGTCCACGTACTATTGCTCACATGCGCTGGGGCCTATCATGTGCATTACGGATACGCACCCGGTGCGGGTGAATGCGTTGTCGATCGCACGGTCGTCAAGAGACAAGCAGAACGCGCACGTGATGCGCGGGGACACGGGCTCAGTGATTCTGTGCCGGATGAACAACGGGTCGGTGGCGCGCGTGATGGGTCTGAAGATGCACGGCCACAGCATCTGGTATCGCATTCACGGGACGCGCGGCCTGATGGAGAACCTGCGCACGGGCGACACCGAGATGCTGCGCGTGAAGCATGAGCCATGGGACGTGAAGAAGGGCGAGGTCGAGGAGAAGGTCTACCGGCCCGAGTTCCCGGTCCACGCAGCGGCGGCAAGGAAGGCCGGGCACGGCGGCGGGGATTTCTTCACGAACTATCACTTTGCCGATGCGATCCGCAAGAACGAGCAGCCGTACCTGGACGTGTATCGGGGGCTCGAGATGGCGATGGTGAGCATCCAGTCCTGGCGCTCGGCGCTGGCGGATGGCGCACCCTTCGAGATTCCGGATTTCCGCAAGGAGTCCGCACGCAAAAAGTACGCGAAGGACGATTGGTCGCCCTGGCCTGAAGACGCGCGCCGCGGCCAGCCGCCGCCGAGCATCAAGGGGTTGAACGAGCCGCCGAAGAAACACGTGACTGCAGCGCGAAAGGTCTGGACGCAGATGGGGTATCGCGGCGACTGAGGACGGATCGCGCCGGCTATTCTCTGATAGCGACGCAAGCGCGCACGCGGTAACAGGAGCAGGTACCGATGAAGACGTTAGGTGTGAGCATTGTCGGATTTGGCTTTATGGGCCGGACGCGTACTCTAGCCCACAAAGCCATCCCATTCTATTACGACCCGCCGCCGCTTGAGTCCAAACTGCGGGTGGTCTGTGAGGCGACTTCGGCTCTGTCCAAGGCAGCCAAGGCCACCGGCGGATTTGAGCGCAGCACGACGGATCCCGAAGAGGCGATCAATGCCGACGACGTAGACATCGTGCACATCTGCACGCCGAACTCCGAGCACATGTCGGCGCTGCGGGCGGCGATTGCGGCCGGCAAGCATATTTGTGTCGAGAAGCCCGTCACCGCCAGCCTTGCCGAGGCCGATGAGCTGGAAACACTGCTGCCCGACTGCAGCGGCAAAGCGCAGGTAGTCCTCCAGTGCAGGTTTTTCCCAGCGACGCTGCGGGCGAAGCAGCTCATCGAGGAGGGTTTTCTGGGGCCGGTCACGCATTTCCGCGCGGCCTACCTGCATAGCGGGAGCGTGGACCCGAACAAGGCAGTGAACTGGAAATCGACGGCGGCGGCCGGGGGCGGTGTGATCCGTGACCTGGGCGTGCATATCCTGGATTTGCTGTGGTGGCTGATCGGGCCGTTCGACAGCGTATGCTGCACGAGCCGGATCTGGTCGTCCGAGCGGCCAAGCGCGGACAAGCCTGGGACGATGATGGCCATTGACGTGGAGGAGGCGGCGGCGCTGTTGCTGCGCGCCGGCGACGGCGCCTTCGGCACGGTGGAGGTGAGCAAGATCGCGACGGGCACGGAGGACGAGCTGCGGTTCGAGATCCACGGCCGGCACGGCGCGATGCGATTCAACTTGATGGACCCGAATTGCCTGGAGGTTTTCGACGAGCGGGACGCGGGCGGCGACTACGGCGGCCAACGCGGATGGAAGAAGCTGACGTGCCTGCAGAAGTATCCCGCGCCGGGCGGGAAGTTTCCCGGGCCCAAGTTTACTATCGGCTGGATTCGCGCGCACGTTCATAGTCTGTATTCCTTCCTCAAGGCGATTGCCGAGGACACGGAGCCGGGCCCCTCGCTGGCCGAGGGGATTCACAGGCAACGGATCCTCGAAGCGGTGCGGGAGTCGGCGGGAACGGGGGCGTGGGTCGGTCTGCCGCAACTGGCGTGAGAAGGCGAGGATGGAGGAGGAGCCAAAGATGAAGAGGCTGGAACGGATGCAGCCCAAAGTCGGCGTGTTGGCGTTGACGTTGGACCTGTACGAGACGCTGGCGCCGGGGCTGCGAGAGGAGCGCGAGGAATGGTTTCGCAGTAAGATTCTTCCAGCGCTCGAGCCGACGGCGGACGTAGCTTTTGACAAGGCCGTTTTCACTCGGACGGACATCGAGGCGCAGGTGGGGCGTTTCGAGACCGCCGGCGTGGACACGCTGCTCGTCGTGCTCCTCACCTACTCGCCGAGCCAGCTCGTCCTGCCGGCATTGAAACGGACGCGGCTGCCGATCATCGTCTGGAACACGCAGGAGCTGCTTGCGGTTGACGACCACTTCGACACACCTGCGATGATGGCGAACCACGGCGTGCACGGGACGCAGGACCTGTGCAACGTGCTCGTGCGAAGCGGCGTTGACTTCGAGTACGTGACGTCGCACCTCATCGACGAGGATGCGATACACGTCCTCGAGGATTTCTTTCGCGCTGCGGCGGCGGTGGGGCGGCTGCGGAAAGCGCGGCTGGGGCTGATCGGGTATCCGTTTCCGAGCATGGGCGACTTCGCGCTGGACACGACGCATTTGGCCGCGACTCTCGGGTGCCAATGGCTGAACGTGCCGGTTGAGGCGTACGTGAACCGGGCCGAGGCGGCGACACCGAAAGCGGTAGCCGAGATTCTATCAGCATATCGAGAACATTATGACGTCGCGGCCGAAATTACGGACAGAGACCTCGAGGCGACGGCACGAGTGGAAGTGGCACTGCGGGGCATCGTTTCGGACCACGGGCTCGACGCGGTCGCGTACCAGTTCACGGCGTTCGGCGACGACGAGCGCACGCCCACCGTGCCGTTCGTCGCGGCGAGCCGGCTCATGGCCGAGGGCGTCGGGTTCGGTGGCGAGGGTGACTTGATCTCAGCCGCCGGGACGACGTTCCTCAATTGGCTCAACCCGCCCGCGAGCTTCAGCGAGATCTTCACGATTGACTTCGAGGGCAACAGTGTTTTCATGAGCCATATGGGCGAAGCCAACGTGGCGATGGCCAGAAGCGGTAACAAAGTCCGCATGGTCGCGCGGGAAGCACCGATCACGCGGACTCGTCGGGGACAGCTCGCCTTGGTGACAAGCTTCGAGGCGGGACCTGCAACGCTGATGGCGCTCACACTCGGTCCGGGCGGGCGGTGGCGGCTGATCGCGTCGGCGACGACGATCGCCGACTGGGGGCCGCTCGATTCGATGGACGTGCCGCATTTCAAGCTGGCGCCCGGCGGCGACGTGCGTGAGTTTCTGACGGCATATGCCAAGGCCGGCGGGCCGCACCATAACGCGGTGTGCTTCGGCGATGCACGCGAACGATTGAAGGCGGCGGCGAAGCTTCTGGATGCCGACTACTGCGAGGTGTGAACCGTGTTCCTCGGTCTTGATCTCGGCACAACGAACGTGAAGGTGCTCCTCGTCGAGAAAAACGGCGGGATCGTGGCCCGGGCCTCGGCACCGGTACAGCTTTTCCACGTTGAGGATGGCGGCGTCGAGCAAGATATCGAGGACATTTTCGCGGCCGTGCTCACCGCGATCGGCCGGATCGCGGCGGCGGCGGACGTCTCGAGCGTGCAGGCGCTTGGTGTGTCATCGCAAGGCGGGGCGCTGCAGATCCTCGACGGGGACGGACGTCCGCTGGGCCGGGTCATCAGCTGGCTGGACGCGCGGGGCAAGCCGTATGACGAGGCGATCACACGGGACATGGGCACGCGGGAACTCGCACGGCACAGCGGGCATCCGCAAGGTACGATGGCGCTGGGGCAGCTCTTGCGACTGCGCGAGCATCAACCCGAATTGCCGGCGAAGCCCAATCGCATCGGCTTCGTGGGCGACGTGATTGTCTCGCGGCTGTGCGGGCGCTGGGCGCACGACGCGACGTCGCTCTCGTGCGCGGTGCTGTTCAATCCCTCGACGGGCTTGGCAGACCCGGAGATGCTCGAGCGCGCGGGCATCAGCGAAGACCAGCTTCCGGAGCTGATCTCGCCTCGCGAGCCGGCCGGCGGGTTACTCAACGAGGTGGCCGCCAAGACGTCGCTGGCTGCGGGGATCCCGGTGTCGGCACCGGTGCACGACCAGTATGCGTCGGCGCTCGGTGTGGGGGCGACGGCGCCCGGCGACGTGATGTTCGGCTCGGGGACCGCCTGGGCGCTGCTGGCCGTGAGCGACCGGCCCATGCTGCCCGCATCGGACATCGGGTTCGTGTGCCGGCATGTGGTCGAGGGCTTATACGGGCAAATCCTCTCGATGGTCAATGGGGGCTGCACGGTCACCTGGGCGCTGGACCTGCTGGGGCTGAGCGATAAGAGCGGGGCGGAGATTGACGACCTGCTCGACGAGATTGCACCCGGCGCGGACGGGCTGCGCGTGTGGCCGCTGCTTGCGCCAAAGGGCGGGGCGGTCCTTGCAGCGGGCACCGCGGGCCGGCTCACGGGGTTACGCTTAGGGCACGGGCGGACCCACGTGCTGCGGGCGGTTGTCGAGGGGCTGGCGATGGAGCTGGCGCGATACCTTGGTTTTTTTGCCGATGCGGGCGCGGCGATGGAGCGTCTCGTCATGTGCGGAGGCGCCGCGGCGAGCCGGGTGACGCCGCAAATCATTGCCGATACGACGGGCCTGCCTGTGGCGTGCGCCACGGAAAGCGAAACGGGCGCGCTGGGCGCGGCGATGCTCGCGCGCGGTCTGCTGGAGCCAAAGCGGTCACTAACAGAGATATCGGCCGCCATGACGCCCCCGCTGCGCGTGGTGGAACCCGGACCCGACGCGGCTCTTTATCAGGAAATGTTCGCGCAGTATGTGGCGGAATTGCCGCTAGACGTCGTCAAGAAAGAGCAGCCATGAATCGCATTCCTTTGTATCACGTGTGGGATTACACCGATGTGGACCGCACGTTCTGGGCCACGCATCTGGAGGAGTGGGTGCCACGACGGATCGTTGACGCGCACCGGCACGTCGCGGCGCCGGGCCTCCGGATTGAGCCGATGACGGAGGCGAAGCGGCGCCAGTACTGGGTGGCGGAGGTCGCGGAATCGATCGACGCGGCGACGGCGGAGCGCTGCAACAGCATCACCTTCCCAGGACGGGAAGTGATCAACGTGGTTATGGGCCATCCGGACCTTGACTACGACATCGAGGCGAGTAACGAGTACGTGCGAACGGAGTGCTTGAAACGCGGATGGTACAGTCTCACGATGCTCCGGCCCGAATGGGGCGCCGAGCGTGTGGCTGCGGAGCTAGCGAAGCCGGGGGTGATCGGGCTTAAGCCGTATTATGCTCTCATCAGCGCCGATCGCGACACGCGGGACAAGCACATCGAGGCGAGCGTCTACGAGTACCTCCCCCACCATGCACTCGAGGTGGCCGACGAGCGAGGCGCCTGGGTGACGCTGCACGTGCCGAAGGCCGAGCGGCTCGGGCACCCGGATAACGTCAGAGAGATCAAGGAAATCCGGCATCGGTACCCGAACATCGTTCTCGTGATTGCGCACCTCGGACGATGCTATACGGAGCCGCACGCGCGCGAAGGGCTGCCGCCTCTCGCCGAGGACCCGGGTTTATACTTCGATAACTCGGCGGTTATCAACCCGGTGACGCACAGGATCGCGCTCGAGTGCCTCGGGCCGGAACGTATTCTGTACGGGACGGACAACCCGGTGTTCTATATGCGCGGGCGCCGCCAATGGCACGGGCGGAGTTACGTCAACCGGACGAGCCACGACTTTTTCTTTAACAAGGAACGTGAGGCGCCGGAGATCGAGGCGACCTATACATTATATATGTACGAGGCGCTGTTCTCGCTGAAGACCGTGTGCGGGGAGCTTGGGTTCGGGGGCAAGGAGATCAAGGCGATTTTTTATGATAACGCGGAACGGCTGATCGCGTCGGTCCTGGCAGCCAAGGCGGCCTGGTAAAGGCCGGCGGCACGCGCCGGCATCGGGAGGAACGTGGATGGGCAAGCAGTTCGAGATTGTTTTCGGGGAGAGCGGCGTCGTTGTCGTGGCGGACCTGCTCGAGGACGAGGCACCGATCACGTGCGAGAACTTCTGGGCGGCGATTGCGTCGCCACACACGGCACAACTCAACCACGGTGGGGAGACCGGGCCGGAGATGTGGTGTTTCGTCCCGCCGCCGGTGGAGGAGCTTCCGTACGAGAACTCCACGGTGTTTCCGGAGCATGGCGACATTCTGTACTACCACTACCGTCAGCCGCCGGTGCGCGACGGGACGATGATCTACGACATCGGCATTTATTGGGACCGGGGCCAAAGCAAGCTCAAGCAAGGCTGGATCGCGGGCAATCTTTTTGCCCGGATCAAGGGGCAGGAGCAGATCAGATTGCTGCGCCGGGAGGCCGGACGGCTGCTGATGGAAGACAGCGGGACGGTCACGCTGCGGCGAAAGAACGGATGACCGCGCGGCTTCCGTCGTTGAAGCAGACACACGTTGTGCGGTGCGACGCGCATGACCCGGGCGTCGCCGGCGTGAGTGAGCGTGCGCGGCGGCTGAACGGTTTCGTGACACACCGGCTGGGAGGAGAGAGATGGCACGGGTATACGGACAGACGGAGATTCGGAACCTGAGAGCCGTATTCAAGAGCAAGGTGCTCGGATGGTACCAGGACGGCTACGTGACGAACTTCGGTGTGGACGGACCCGTGCTCGAGCGGGCCGTGGCGTCGGGCCTGCCCTTCAGCACGAGCGGATGCCCGGGCAAGACCGTCGTGGACGGCGTCCATCCCAGAGCGATAGACCTCCGCGGCGTACGCCG
>CAZJXV010000170.1:0-9428 GCA_964550015.1 uncultured Verrucomicrobiota bacterium | reverse complement strand
CTGTTTCGGCGCCGACGCAACGGGGCTGCAGACCTTTTCGGGCAATACGATGTCGCACTGGGGCTGGCATTCGTTCCCGCTGCCGGAGGGGTTCAAGCCCGAGGATCTTCCGCCGACGGGAAACGAGTCCGTAGGGCGGATGAAAGGCGCGTGGGCGGTTCCGGCCGGCAAGGAGGCGCTCTACAGATGGAACTACGCCAATCCGCACAGCATGGACCTCGGGCGATTGCAGCTCTGTCGGACCGGCGGTGCGGAACTCGTCCCCGGCGACGTGGCCAAGCTCTCGCGGAAACTGGACCTGTGGAGCGGCACCCAGACCTCGAGTTTCGAGATCGGGGGCCAACCGGTGCGGGTGGTGACGTGCGTGCATCCGACCCTCGACATGGTTGCCGTGCGCATCGAATCCCCGCTCATCGAGCGCGGGGAGCTCACGGTCTCCCTGGACTTCCCGTATCCGTCGTTGCGCTGCAACACCCCCTGGGTCGGCAACTGGACCAAGCCGGATGCGCACACAACGACCGTCACAATGACTCCGGACGCCCGCCGCGCCGACTTTGTGCGAACGGTTGACGCCGACGAATACCACGTTCGCCTCGAGTGGTCCGGTGAAGCGGACTTACAGCAAGCCCCTTCGTCGAAGCATCGTTTCGTGCTGTCGCCTAAGGCGGGGAATGTGCTCGAGATTGCGTGCGCGTTCAGCGCGAAACCGGTGAGGGAGAGTCTGCCGGAGTTTGCCCGGACGGAGAAGGAGAGCGCAAAGCGTTGGGAAGACTTCTGGAAATCCGGCGGCGCCATTGATCTTTCCGGCAGCAAGGATCCGCGATGGAAGGAGCTCGAACGACGCGTCGTGTTGTCGCAGTACATCATGGCCACCCAAGCCGCCGGGAGCTTCCCGTGCGCAGAGGTGGGGTTGATGGGAATGGACGGATGGGTCGGCGAGTTCCACATGGAGATGGTCTGGTGGCACCTCGCGCACTACGGTCTGTGGGACCGCTGGGGCATGGCGGAACGCGCGCTGGGCTGTTACGAGCGGTTCCTGCCCGTCGCCCGCCAGCTTGCCCGGCAGTTTGAGTGCCGGGGCGCCAAATGGGGGAAAATGGTCGGACCGGAGGGCCGCACCTCGACGTGGAGCGGCAGCTTTGTTCTTCACTGGCAGCAGCCGCATCCCATCTTCTTCGCCGAGCTTGCATACCGTCTTGACCCGCAGCGCGCGCTGGAGAAATGGAAGGAGATCGTTTTCGAGACGGCCGACTACATGGCCGATTTTCCCACGCTCGACGAGAAAACGGGCCTGTACTCGCTGGTGCCCATCATGCCGCCCAGCGAGCAGGGCATCACGCGCGACACCGTGTTCGATCTGGCGTACTGGCGCTGGGGCCTGGACAAGGCCCAGGAGTGGCGGCACCGGCTGGGAATGGCGCGTGAGCCCCACTGGGACAAGGTGCGCAACCATCTTGCACCTCTACCAGAGGCGGACGGCGTCTTCGTCCACTCCGCGGAATGGAAGGACACCTACACGAGACGCGCCTGGGAGCACCCCGACCCGGTGGGCGTCTTCGGCATGCTGCCGCAGATTGAGGGCGTGGATCCGGCCACGGCAGACCGCACGGTCCGCAAGGTATGGGAAACGTGGAATTGGAACCGCTGCTGGGGGTGGGATTTCCCCTGGATGGCCATGGCGGCGGCGAGAATCGGTCAACCGCAGATGGCCGTGGACGCCTTGCTCAAGGAGTCCAATCAGAATCGCTACCCGGTGGATGGAATCAACAACGGGTGGTATCTGCCCGGCAACGGCGGGCTGCTCTACGCCGTGGCCATGATGGCCGCCGGCTGGGATGGCGCGCCGACGCGCAACGCTCCGGGTTTCCCCGACGACGGCTCGTGGGTGGTCAAGTGGGAGGGGCTGAAGGCAGCTCCGTGAATCGTTCGAATTCAGCAAGATGGGGTTCTAGTTCACCGCTCGAAATCGGCGAACACGACGTACGATTCTTGCGCAGGCGCGGGGAGGGAGCCGTCAGAGCCGGGCGGGAGCGAATTGGGTGGAGTGGCCCTGGAATTCCCGGCTCGAGTGATTGGCTACGGGGACACCACCATGCCGAAGCGACGCATCAGGGTTCGCCGGCTGCATCGCGGGTTCCGCCATGAATGCTTCCCCTTCTTCTTTCCACCACTTTCGCCACTTTTCCAATTCTTCACCTTCCCGTTTCTCATACTGCTGCCATTGCGGATGGTCCACGTTCTCGACCGTGTGTGCGAGGCACAGTACCGCCCACCACCGCACCTTTTTGTCTGGATGATCCAGCAGCTTGACCAGTTCTGGCACGCAGGCCTTCCGCTGGACCTTCCACGGCACGCCGAAGAAGACATATAACGTGTGGTCGTCTCTACGTACCCAATCCTTCTTGATCCCCTCCCGAACGTACGTCGCGTAGTCAAATCCCGGCAGCCCGCGCTCCAGGAAAACATGGCCGCCCTCACGCCGCCAGATACGATTTCCTTCGGGGTCCCTTTGCGGGACCCCAGATTCCTGGTACCAGACATCCATCATCTCTCTATTGAAGAGATCCATTGTCCGCCTCACATCCGGTGCGATTCCCATTCGACACTGTGCCATTATCCCCGCACGAGCTGTTTCCAAATCCTCAGAGCGCGCTGCAGCGTTGACTTCCTCGCTTCCCCGTCTGTCCCTCATGATCCCGATCTGCTCGATGGCTGCGATACGCATGCTCGCATCCTTCGATCTCCACATCGCCACCAGCTCGGCCATCAGTCGGTCACCGGGCTTTGCTCCAAATGTCGGCTCCACCACCGCGTCTACAGCCTTCATCGCCGCGAACATTTCGTAAGGCGCGGTTTCGCCCCGTAGCATCACCACGTAGACCTCGTCTGCCTTCACCGCATCCACGCCCGGCCTGGCTGGTCCATTCGCATGACGCCTGAACGTAATCCTCACCTCTTCCCCCAAATCCCCTTTCAAAGTCGAGATTACTTTGCATGTTGTATCGCACTTCGTCCCTAATGGCGATCCTACTTCCCTCTCTGTGATTGTCCCCGTTTTCACCTTGCACGCGAGCGTGGCCTGTGGAAACTCGATCGCTTCGTTAGGGGACCGCACCACCGAAGCCGGTGTCGTTGGTGGGGACGCGCCCACCACAGCCGCTACCAGAATGAGTCCCATTCCAACTGCTTTGCACATTTCCATGGGTTCCTCCCAACAGGAAGGGCCTCTGACCAGCCCTGTAACAATGCTTGTATGGTTTCTTCGTAAGACCCTTGGGCCGCGAAATTGCGGGATAACGCCCCTGCCCTCAGATCGGCATAAGTCGCGTGAATGCAAGTCCGTAAGCTGCCTGCAACGTCAGAGATGGGATGATGCGGAATTCGGGGGACACCATACTTAATTGTCCGTTTCGGGGCCCTTGAGTTTAGCGGTCGTTGTCCTCTGCATCAAGCCAAAGTAGCACGCTCGTGCACGAGGGTCAAGAGGTAGATCGGGTGTGATGTGGCGCGGGTTCGAGTTTTCTTGGGGGTTCGTACAAGGTTTGAGAAAAAAGGGTGACTGTTCCCATTCTCCATGAGTATAAGGCCGGGAATCCGGGGCCGGGGAACGGCCGGGGCAGTACGTGTATCTGGAGGAGCGAGCGATGCGGTTGGGAGTTGCCTATTATCCGGAGTACTGGGACGAGGAGCGCTGGGCGACGGACGCCGATCTGATGGCGGCGGCGGGGATCAACGTGGTGCGGCTGGCGGAGTTTGCGTGGTCGCGGCTCGAGCCGAGGGACGGCGAGTTCGATCTCGACTGGCTCGAGCGAGCGATCGCGCTGCTGGCCGAGCGGGGGATCACCACGGTGCTGTGCACGCCGAGCGCAACGCCGCCGCCGTGGCTGACGACGGCGCACCGCGACGTCCTGCCGCGTGACGAGAAAGGCATCGTCAAGGAGGCCGGCAGCCGCAAGCACTATTGCCCGACCAACGCGACGTACAAGCGGTACTGCGCGCGCATCACGCGCAAGATGGCCGAGCGGTTCGCGTCGAACGAGTCGGTGATCGGCTGGCAGCTTGACAACGAGTTCGGCGACCGGTGCTATTGTGACGTGTGCTGCGAAGCGTTCCGCGAGTGGCTCAAGGCCAGGTACGGCCGGCTCGACGAGATCAACCGCCGCTGGGGGCTGGCGTTCTGGAGCGGGGAGTTCACCGAGTGGGACCAGGTGCCGTTGCCCTGGTATAACGTCTCCGGGCATTCGCCGTCGCTGGATCTTGATTTTGCGCGCTTCTCCACGTGGGCAATCGTGGAGTTTGCGAAGGTGCAGGCGGACATCATCCGCGAGCTGGCGCCGCACCAGCCGATCACGACGAACCTGATGGGGCGGTTTGCGCAGCTCGACTACTACGACCTGGCGGGGATGCTTGACTTCGTCGGGTGGGACAGCTACCCGAACCTGCCGTACGAGGCGTACGTGCCGGCGCTCGGCGCGGACATCATGCGGGGTGTGGCGCGCGGCAAGCCGATCTGGGTGCTCGAGCAGCAGATGGGCCAGACGAACTGGAACCGGATCAACACGCAGCCGCGGCCGGGGCAGTGCCGGCTGTGGACGTACCAACAGATCGCGCGCGGGGCGGAGGCGATCTTCTATTTCCGATGGCGGGCGTGCCGCGGGGGCCGGGAAAAGCTGCACGACGGCGTTGTGTCCCACGACGGGCTGCCGGACTCGCGCCGCTATGAGGAGGTGTCCCGGATCGGCGAGGAGCTGGCGCGGGTCGGGGAAGAGATCGAGGAGAGCCGGGTGACGGCGCGGGTTGCGATGCTCTACTCGTACGAGGATATCTGGACGGTCAATTGGGAGCCGAAGCCGACCTGCCGGCTGGGCTGGTTCGAGCACTTTGAGCTGTACTACGGCGCATTTCACCGGGCGAACGTGCCGGTGGATATCGTCCATCCGGCGGATGATCTTTCGGCGTACTCGCTCGTGGTCGCTCCGATGCTGCACATCGTGACGCCGGAGATCCGGCAGAACCTGGAGCGGTACGTCTCGGGCGGCGGGACGCTGGTGACGACGGTCTACTCGGGTCTCTGCGACGAGTGCGCGGTGATCACCGACCAGCCGCTGCCGGGGGAGCTCCGGGAGCTGCTCGGCGTCCGGGTCAAGGAGTACGACCCGTTTCCGGAGTCCATGAAGAACGCGATCCTGCCTGAGGCCGGCGCGTTACCGCAGGCGGAGTACGAGGTGGACTACTGGGCCGAGGTGATCGAGCCGCAGGGCGCGGAGGTTGTGGCGCGGTTCCAGAGCGACTATTATGCGGGGGGGCCGGCGGTCACGGTGAACGCGTTCGGCGACGGAAAGGCTGTCTACGTCGGTACCGTCGGCGACGAGGCGTTCTTCACCGACTTCGTGGCGTGGTTGATGGAGCAGGCAGATCTCGAGGCGCCGCCTGCGATGCCGCCGGGCCTCGAGTACCGGATCCGTGAGGGCAAGGCGGCCGACTACACGTTCCTGCTCAATCACAACGGCGAGCCGGTGTCGGTGGAGCTGCCCCGCGAGCTCGCCGATATGTTGACGGGCAAGCCGGTCTCGGGCAAGGTCACCATCGGCCCGCGTGACCTGCTGCTGCTTCGGGAGGCGAAGGAGGGCCGTTGACATGCGGCCGCGGCGGCCCGTAGCATGCCGCTCTGATACAGCGCGCAGTTTGGAGCCATGGACCTGAAAGAGGCGAAAGATGAGTGCGTCGCCTTCGGGCGCCGGATCGCCGCCCACGGGCTGGTCGTCGGCCCGGGCGGCAACCTGAGCGTCCGTGTGGGCGAGCAGATCGTCGTGAAAGCCAGCGGCGTGGCTTTCGAGGAGGCCGGGCCGGACGACTACGTCGCGGTCAACCTTGCCGATGGGCGGTGCGATTCCGAGGACCGCAAGCCGACGTGCGAGGTGCTGATGCACCGCAAGTGCTACGAGCTTCGGGCGGACGTGGGCGCGGTCGTCCACACGCATTCGCCGTATGCGACGGGCGTCGCCTCGTCGGGTCAGCCGTTGAAGGCGCTGTACCCGGACTTCGCGGCCTTGATTGGAAGTGACGTGCCGACAGTGGATTACGTCATCCCGGCCGGCACGGAACTTGCTCAAGCGTTGGGGGGTGTTATCGGGTCGGCCAACGCCGTGCTGCTCGCCAACCACGGCGTCGTGGCGGTTGGGGCGAACCTGCGGGAGGCGTTTTACAGGGCGTTGCTGGTCGAGGAGGCCGCCAAGTCGCTCGTGGCTGCCTGCGCGGTCGGCACCCCGCGCTTCCTGACGGACAAGGAGATCGAGGAGATCCGCCAACTCGGGGCCGAAAAGTACCGTATTGGCCTGATCCGGAACCGGGAATAGCCGCCGGATTGTTTTGGTGGACGGCACGGACGTAGGCGCCGATAATCCATAGTGAACGGCAACCATGCCGGAGGCGGCGATGCCGGAGGCAGCGATGCGGCCCGTGCCGCGAGGACTGCATGAGTACCGTAGAGCGAGATGAGCCTCACCATCGAGGGTACAGACCTGTACTCGAACCATTCTTCCTGGGACTATTGTTGTTCGCGGCGGGGGATGCGGAGGGGTCCGCTTCTCCGGCCGAGACCGATCACCTGAAACGTCACACGAGGCACTGAGACCAGGAGCAATGACCAGGAACTCGCACGGCCGGAAGCCCAAGGCGAGACGCCAGGAGGACGACGGCCCGGGACGCCCCATCCACGACATGCGCCGCGCCTACAAACGCCCCCGCGTCGAGGAGGAGTGGCAGCACGATTTCGGGGATGAGGAGATCGAGGAACTCGAGGACTTCGACGAGCTGAACACGATTGAGGACGGCGAGCTCGGCGTCCCCGAGGAGCTCATGGAATCCGAAGACGAGGGACACCACTAGCGGCCTCATCTGCTGCGCGTCGTGACGCGCCCAGCCCAACTCAACTCCTGACGCCTTATTGCTCATCCGCCTGAGCGTACCCGGGATGCGGTGCGTCCTGGGGCCGTCCGTTCAACGGCCGCGACGCAGTTTCCGGTGTTTTTCGCTTCCGATGTGTCCGCCGTGCGCGTATCCTTATCGGTTCGCTCCATTGACCCGGGGATCCGGATGCGGGGACCGAGATGCGCGAGAAGATCGTCATTCGCGGCGCGCGCGAGCACAATCTGAAGGACATTGACCTGGCGATTCCTCGGAACAAGCTCGTGGTGATCACGGGGTTGAGCGGCTCGGGCAAGTCGTCGCTCGCGTTCGACACGATCTACGCCGAGGGACAGCGCAAGTACGTGGAGAGTCTGTCGGCGTACGCGCGCCAGTTCCTGGGCCAGCTCCAGAAGCCGGACGTCGAGCACATCGAGGGGTTGAGCCCGGCGATCAGCATCGAGCAACGCAGCGCGGGCGCCTCGCCTCGCTCGACCGTGGCCACGACGACCGAGATCTACGATTACCTGCGGCTGCTGTACGCCAACGTGGGCGAGCCGCATTGCCACAAATGCGGCCGGCCGGTCTCGAGCCAGACGCACCAGGAAATCGTGGACCGGATGCTGGCGCTGCCGGAAGGCGCGCGGCTCACGGTGCTCGCGCCGATGGTCCGGGGCCGCAAGGGCGAGCACCGCGACGTGATCGAGCGGCTGCGCAAGGACGGCTACGTGCGCGTGCGCGTCAACGGCACGATCGTGGACCTCGCCGACACGATCACGCTCAACAAGCGGCGCAAGAACACGATCGAGGTGGTCGTGGACCGGCTGGTGGTCAAGCCGGGGGTGCAGTCGCGGCTGAGCGATTCGGTGGAGACGGCGCTCAAGCTGGGCCAGGGCCTGGTTGTGGGCGCCGCAGCGAAGGAGGAACGGCTCTACAGCACGCTCAACGCCTGCCCGGACTGCGGGATCAGTTTCGAGAAGCTCCTGCCGCGCCACTTCTCGTTCAACAGCCCGTACGGCGCGTGCCCGCGGTGCCACGGCCTCGGGACGATCGAGCAGATTGACCCGGAGCTCGTGGTGCCGGACCGGGCGCGCTCGCTCAAGGAGGCCGCCATCGTGCCCTGGCAGCGGCGCGACTCGGCGCAGAACGTGTATCACACCATGTTGATCGAGGCGCTGGCGAAGCACTACGGTTTTCAGTTGCACACGCCGTTCCGCGACCTGCCGGAGGCGGCGCAGCAGGTGGTGCTCTGGGGCTCGAAGGGCGAGGCGATCGAGATGAAGCTCTGGCACGGGGGCAAGGTGCGCACCGTCAAGAAGGCGTTTGAGGGCGTGATCCCGAACTTGGAGCGGCGTTTCCGCGAGACCGAGAGCATGCACGTGCGCAAGTGGCTGCGCGATTTCATGAACGTGCTCGTCTGCCCTGAGTGCGACGGCAAGCGGCTGCGGCCCGAAAGCCTGGCCGTGCGCGTGGGCGGCCGCTCGATCGTCGAGGTGACCGCGCTGACGATCGGCGAGGCGATCGAGTTTCTCGACGGGCTCGAGCTGGGGCCTCGCCAGCGGCAGATCGCCGAGGAGATCCTCAAGGAGATCGTGGCGCGGCTCACGTTCATGC
Source organism: uncultured Verrucomicrobiota bacterium (assembly GCA_964550015.1). Classification (GTDB taxonomy): domain Bacteria; phylum Auribacterota; class JABMQX01; order JAFGEW01; family JAFGEW01; genus CAZJXV01. The sequence goes on along the minus strand of CAZJXV010000170.1, from coordinate 908 downwards.
TCGACGTGGGCGTGGGCTACCTGACGCTGGACCGCCGCAGCGGCACGCTGTCGAACGGCGAGGCGCAGCGCATCCGGCTGGCCACGCAGATGGGCGCCGGGCTCGTCGGCGTGCTCTACATCCTCGACGAGCCGAGCATCGGCCTGCACCAGCGCGACAACCGGCGCCTGCTCGACAGCCTGTGCGAGCTGCGCGACCTGGGCAACACAGTGATCGTAGTCGAGCACGACGAGGCGACCATCCGGCTGGCGGACTTCATCGTGGACCTCGGGCCGGGCGCCGGGGTGCACGGCGGCGAGGTGGTGGCGACGGGCACGGTCGAGGACATCATCGCGGAGGCCGGCTCGCTCACGGGCCAGTACCTGTGCCGGAAGCGGCAGATCGAGGTGCCCGGCAGGCGCAAGCCGGTTGATCCGGCGTCGGTGCTGGTGCTCAAGGGCGCGCGCGAGCACAACCTGAAGGACCTGACCGTGCGGATCCCCCTGGGGCTGCTCGTGTGCATCACGGGGGTGTCGGGCTCGGGCAAGAGCACGCTGGTGAGCGATACGCTGCTGCACGCGCTGCGTCGCACGCTTTACGGGAGCCGCGACCGGGCGGGCGAGTACGACGAGCTGTTGGGGGCGGAGACGCTCGAGCGGGTCGTCATCATCGACCAGAGCCCCATCGGGCGCACGCCGCGTTCAAACCCGGCGACGTACACGGGCGTGTTTACGCTCGTGCGCGATCTCTTCGCCCGGCTGCCCGAGGCGCGGGTGCGCGGCTACGGCGTGGGGCGGTTCAGCTTCAACGTGGCGGGCGGGCGCTGCGAGGCGTGCCGCGGCGACGGGGTGCGGCGGATCGAGATGCACTTCCTGCCGGACGTGTACGTGACGTGCGACGTGTGCAACGGGCGGCGCTACAAGCGCGAG
>CAZJXV010000169.1:0-9531 GCA_964550015.1 uncultured Verrucomicrobiota bacterium | reverse complement strand
TGTTAGCCACGGGGTGCGGGCGCGAGCCGGATGAGTGGCGTCTGCCGGATGTCGAAAAGGATGCCTTGCCGCCGGCGAAGGTGGCCGAGGTCAGCGTTGCGCCCTCCGTGCCGGCCTACAAGGTCGAAGCGGATCTCAGCAACGTCGAGCACAACGAGGAGCTGTCTGCGCTGCCCAAGGAACACAAGGAGCTTCTGGCCCGGAACGGCTTCCTTGTCTCGACGTGCCCGAGCCTCGATATGTACGAAATCTACGAGCCGAATCCCGCGCCCTTCATCACGGCCGACTGCGTCTTTCACGCGTATCACGTCCTGTTGGCGGATACATTGAGCACACTCGAGGAGGCGGTGCTTGCCGGCAAACTCGAATCGCTCGTGGCGGGTGCTCACAAAGGAGCGCTCGACCTGCGTGCGGATGTCCCGGCAGAACTCGCCGGCCCTGCGGACGACGCATTGGCCTACTGGGCCACCGCGCACCGGCTCATCGATCCCGAGGCCCAGCTCGAGCCGAGTGTCCGCGAGGCGGTCATCGCGGAGGTGGATCGGATCATCGAGGCAACGTTCATCGGCAAGCTCCCGGGTGAAGAACGCACGCGCGACTACACCGTCTATAGACCCATCGCGGGCTACGAACGAAGCGAGCAGATGCGCCGGTACTTCCGCTGTAACCGCTTTCTGACACTGACGCCGGTGAAGTCTGAGACGACCGAGGGCGCTCAGACGTGCGCGCTGGTCACGCTGGCACTCTATTCCAGCAAGGATGCCCAAAGCGCCTACCAGGATCTCAGGGGCCTGGCACGGTTCCTCGCCGGCGAGCCCGAGGACGTCTCTCCCCGGGATGTGCTCGGAGTGATGCGTTCGCTGTTCGGCGACTCAGTGTCCCCGCTCGAGTTGGCGGACGAAGGGTCGGCGAACAGACTTCGGGATCGGCTCACAAGACTCAAGCGACCGGCCATTGCTGACCAACCGCAGGACAGGCCGGGAGCGGATCCGACCCTCGGCTGGGGGCTCAGAGTGTTGTCGCCGGGCGTTTCCATTCGTGCGCAGGCGTTTCAGCAGTTGGGAGAACAAACCATTCCGCCTTGTGGCGAACACGTTCTGCATTTGCTTGGAAACGAGGCTGTCCCGTTGGATGAGGACCAGGCCAAGCTTCTGGCCTCGGCGAGACAGGCGGTTGACGAAGCCGTGACGAACTACGAAACGGGCCTCGACGTCCACACCTCCGCACTCGTCGTGCTCTCGAAGCTCAGTACGCCGGGCGGTAAAGGCTATCCGGAATTCATGAACACACGCTCCTGGGCGCTCAAGACAGCCAACGCACAACTCGGCGCGTGGAGCCAGATCGAGCATGATGTCTTTCTGTACGCCAAGGACACAGCGTACTACCTTGGGATGTACGACCAGGATGAGCGCTTCCATGGCTATGTTGAGCCTGTTCCGGAGTACTACGCAGCACTCGCGGCACTCGTTCGCAGAACGCGAGTGGTCTTCGAGAACGTGAAGGCGTTCGACAAGACCAAGGCAGACAAGGAAGAGGACCGGGAATCGCCATTCGGTCGACACAACATCGTCGCGACAGGAAAGCACTATGAAACGCTCGAGGAAATGCTCGTCAAGCTGAAGCTGATGAGCGAGAAGGAGCTCGAGAACAGGCCCTTCGACAAATCGGAGGTCGAGCTGCTGAAGGAGTTCGGCCTGAAGCTGAAGTACCTCGCGTTCAACGAATCCAATCTACCCCATGCGCACGAGCCGATGAGCAGCATCGTTCGCATAGTGCGCGAATACCTTCTCAGGGAAGGACTCTACGTTGGAACGGGCCGGCCCCTTCAGATTCTGGTGATCGTGCCGTGGCAAGGGAAACTCCATTGGTGCACCGGGGCCATCTACTCGTACTACGAATTCACGCATCCCCTTTCCGACCCAATCACCGACTGGCGCTGGAAAGCCGAGACGTTCTCGGCGTTCGTCAGCCACAAGCACCATCCCTGGTTGTGCCGGTTCGACGTGGGCCTCAAGGAACGGACTATGTCGCGCGAGGCGTTGGCCGAGTGGCTGCCGGCGCCGATGGAGATGAAATACTTCGGCACCTCCCATGGTGGCGGCTCGGTAGGGCGGGGATACAGTGCCTGGCGCGACGCCCGAAAACCCCTAGACTCGCTTGGCTTTGTCAAGTTGGACGCTGAGGCCTTAGCCATGGCCGCGAAGGCTTTCGCCGAGCAATATCATCGGGAAGCAGTGCGTTGTGTTCTGTATGTCTTTCTGGAAACGGCCGCGGCTGATCTGCGCAAGGCAACGGCGTTACAGGCCTTGTCGAGGATCATCTCGGAGGTTAAGACAGGGGCGAGCGCGGACTCGTGCGACTACAAGCTGTGGATCTACCTCTCATTGCGGCTACTGAAAGACCAATCCGAGGACCTCGCCGTCAAGGCAAAGATACTCGAGCTCAAGCAGCAGAAGGACGTTGACAAAGTCTTTAAGGAGTGCCGGGACGACGCGGAACTGCACGTGCTGCTCGAAGCGGCGGGCGAGTAAGGCGGACGGGGACCCTCACGCCAGGGGGGTGTCAGCGACCTCGAAGGAGCCCTGCAGGCCGCGGGGCTTGGTCTCGGGCGCGAAGTAGGCGCCGCCGATCTCGTTGACGAGGGCCTGCGCGACGTCGAGGTTGTCGTTCAGGATGTTGTTGCGCTCACGCGGATCGGCTTCGAGGTCGTACAGCTCATCGCCTTCGCCCGGTTCCTTCATCATGTAGCTGTAGCGCTTGTTCCGGACGGTTCGCGGCAGGCCGGGGAAGAAACCGGTGATGGTCGCTTTGTAGGGCGTGTGGCCGGTGCCCTCGATGACGGGCCGCAGGCTCGTCCCCGCCATGGAATTCGTGTTGTTCCCCAGCCCCGCCAGGTCGAGGAGCGTTGGCAGCAGGTCGGGGAAGCGCGCGAGGTCGTCCACGCGCCGGCCGCCGTTCTCGCCGCCGGGGAGGCGGACCATGAACGGCACTTTGAGGAGCTCGCTGTACATGCGGCCGGTGCCCTTGAGGAACCTGCCGTGGTCGCCGAGCGGGTGGCCGTGGTCGGCTAGGATGACAATAACGGAGTCGTCGAAGTAGCCCATCCCGCGCATGGCGTCGAAGAGCTTGCCGATGCAGTCGTCAACGTACGCGACCTCGCCGGCATAGAGGCTCCGGATGCGCCGGACGTCGTCGTCGGAGGCCCATTCCTCGACCGGAATGCCGGGCGGCATGACGATCCTGGGGCCGGTGTAGCCTGGGTCGGCGAAGGTGTCGAACCGTGCAGGCGGGCACCAGGGCTCGTGCGTCTGGAAGGTGTCAATCCAGAGGAAGAGGGGCTTTTCGACACGGCGTGCGTCCTCGAGGACGGTGCGCGCGCTGTCCATCGTCTGGCGGCAGGGGAAGTCCTCGGGCTCGACGCGGCCTTCGAGGTTGCGGATGGCGGCGCGAACTTGCGGGTACCAGCTTTCGGGGATGCGATCGTTGACGTGGTCCTCGAGCTTGAGCAGCCTGGGCGGGCCGGCACGGCAACCGTCGTACTCGGCGCCTCGGATCCAGTGGAAGATATCAAAGCCGGTGTGGAAGTTCATGCCGGGCTTGAACAGATGGTATGTATCTGCTTGGAGGGCGCAGAGATAACCCTCCTTGCGAAAAAGCTGTGCAGCGGTGACGTCGGTGCTCGACAGCGGCTGCCAGGTGCGGTTCGTGAGCGAGCTCTGGCCGGTCATGAGGTCGGTCCGGACGGGGATGGTCGGCATGCCCTCGGGGTAGCAGTTGTCGAAGACGACGGCTTCGGCGGCGAAGGCGTCCATGTTGGGGGTTTCGAGCGGGCAGCCTTCCCAGCCGTAGAAGCTCACGTGGTCCTGGCGCAGCGAATCGATCATGACGACGATGACGTTCATCTTCTCCTCCTGCGGTCATGTACGATGAGTTGGTGCGCGGGCACACGAGGGCTTTTTACACGCGAATCCGCCACGCCGTCTATTCGATTTTCATTCTACCGCGCAGGGCGGCGGCAATCACCTCCTGTGAATGCGTATCTTCACGCCGATGCCGGGGCCTTCGGTGAAGTGGTAATAGGTAATGGTGTTCTCGCCGGGCGTGACCATGGACGTGATGTCCAGGTAGGCGCCGCGGCCCGTGGTTTCGCGGACGTTCTCGCCTTTGACGTAGTCGTGGACGATGCCGCCGAGCTTGGAGTCGAATCGCACGAATTTCCAGGCGTACTTGCCGTTGACCTTGAGTGAGCCGTTCCAGCCGGAGTACTTCCTCTGCTCGTCCGTGCCGTAGCTGTAGTGGGCGACCTCGACCTTGGCGAAGTTCTCGGGGACGTTGATGGTCCACGTCTTGGGCGCCTGGCTGTAGGTGACGTTGCCGAGGTCCTGGTCGCGAGCGACGGTGTCGCCGGGCGCGTCGTCATCGGGCGGGTTGTCCGCGCGTCGGAGGGCGGCCATCGTCGCGCTCATCTCGACTTCGAGGGCGATGAGGGCCTTTCTGAAATGTTCCTGCTCCATGACGAGCAGGTCGGCGTTGGTCGTGATGGCTTGTTCCCCGGCTTCCTCGACGGACATGCCCCTCGCGGTCTCGTACGCGCTCCAGATCGCTCCGGAGAAGGTCTTCTTTCGCTCGCGGTATGCGTTGAGGTATCGCTCGAGGAGCTTGCCCCTCAGTTCGGTCGTCATCGGGACCCACAGCGACAAGAGCTGGGTTTCGTCGGCGTCCTGCAAGTTTCCCTCGGCCGCGCGGCGATAAATGTCGGCGATTTTGAGGTGGCACATGTAGGCGGTCCGATTCATGAGGGCGAACTCAGCGGCCTGCTGGGCGACGCCGCCGGTGTCCTCGATGTAGGTGAAGAGGGACCATCCCAACGTGGTCGCCGCCTCCCTCAGATTGAGGTCGGCCTTGGCGAGCGAGCCCTTGATTCTGAAGCGGTGCAGTAGATTGGATTCGGTTTCAAGCGCGCGTGAGAGGTCATGGCGCTGCTTGACCAGGGCGGCCGCTCCGGCGACCGACTTGCCGAGGTCGGCGCGCGAGTAGTGCTTGCCCAGGATGTCGTGCATGAGGTTGGTGCGCTGGTCCTCGAGCATTGTCCGGACACCTTCCTCGGTCAGGTCATCGGCGTTGCCGTACAGCTTCATCAGGTTGGAGAAGAGGTCGATGCTGTTGTAGACGCTGATTGATCCGGCGAGGTAGTCCCAGAACTTGGCCGGGTCGGTGTTCTGGAGCGACATGTAGATGGAGAAGGCTTCGGCCGCGATCTGCACGGCAGTGGCCTCGCCCGTGATTTCGGTGTAATCGGCTTCCTCTTGCTTGTAGACAGCGGCGCGGGTCTCGGCCTGCGTCGCCGAACGGGCGAGGTCCGTCGGTGTCGGGTTTTGGAGAAACAGGAGCGCGGTGAACAGCTCTTCGATCAGTGTCTCGTCGGTGATAGGCGTTCCGGACTGATCGAGCCACAGGTGATACAACGTATCCCCGTTGTTGTCCGCGCATCGGACGGGGCGGTACCAGAGGCGCTTCCAGTACACTTTGACGTCTTTGCGGTCCCAGCCGACGATCTCGTCGTTGAACTCGCCGGTTGTGAGCTCGCCATCGCCCCGCGCGGCTTCGAGGATGGGGCTCTGCCCGGGGGCAGCGCTTGCCTGTGGCGCCAGGAGCAGGCACCCGAGCACGATCAGCGCGAGAAGGTGGGCGGCGGGCGGACGTGTTGATGCGAAACGGTTTTTTTTCATGGTCGTCCTCCTGGGGCTTGAGCCTGTGCCCCGTTCCGTTCAGCTCGATGGTCATTCATAGTTGTCGGCGTCTTGGGACCGTACATTTGTGGAAAGTGAGCCGGATGGCCCCTTGTGCGATTCGTGCACTCGGCAGGGCGGGGGAAGGGGAGGTCACTCCGTCGAGGGTGGGACAGGAATGGTGACGGTGAAGGTGCTGCCGCGGCCGAGGGTGCTTTCAAGCTCGATGTCGCCGCCGAAGTCACGGGCGATCTTGCGGGCGATGGTCAGGCCGAGGCCGGTGCCTGCCCGTTCGTGGGCCCGGGCGTTTTCGGCGCGGTAGAACTCGTCGAAGATCTTCTCGCGGTCCTCGGGCAGGACGCCGATTCCCGTGTCCTCGACCTCGACGCGGACCCGCCCGTTGTCGCGGGCTGCGCGCACGACAACCGTCCCTGCGTTCGGGGTGTACTTGACGGCGTTCTGGACGAGGACGGCGAAGAGCTGCTTGAGGTGGTTGCGGTCCGCCCGGATGCTCGGCAGCTCGGTGTCAATGTCGGCTGTGAGCGCGATGGCCTTCTGCTGGGCGGCGGTCTGGGCGGCCTCGACGACATCGGCGAACAGGGGGCCCAGGGCGACCATCTCGACGCGTTCCGCCTCCTGTATGGACTTGATGCGCGTGAGGCTGAGCATGTCGTTGATCAAGGCGAGCATTTCCTGGGACTGGCGCTCGGCCCGGCCGACGAGTTCGGCGACCTTTTCCGGCTCGCCGGCGTAACCGGAGGTCACGAGCCGGAGCACGGTCTGGATCGAGGCGAGCGGCGCGCGCAACTGATGGCTCACGAGGCGGAAGAAAGCGCTCCGTTCGATGTCGAGGCGCTCGAGCTTGGCATGGGCGGCCTCGATTTCTCTGGCATGGCTCTCGAGCTCGCGGCGGGCATCGTCGAGTTCGCGCTCGCGCCGCCGCAGGCGTCCGGCGATTCCGCCGACCACGACGGCGATTGCCACGAACGTCACCGCGGTCACGAGGCCGATGGGGAGAAGGTAGGACACGTTGTCGATCGGGTGAGCGGGGCCGTGCCGGAACGGCGAACAGTGCTCGAGCCATCCGAGCGCCTCACAGAGTCCCATCAAGACGAGGGCCACCAGCACCCAGGCGGCGTGCACGAGCGTCATGCGCAAGCTCACCAAAAGGCCGGAGAGAACGAGGTGGAACACGAAGAAGGGGAGGAAGGGGCTTGTGGGCCCGCCCGTATAGTGGACCCAGGCGAGCAACGCGAGGAAGTCGGCCGCAATCTGAAGGTTCACGAAACGGTACACCCGGCGGAGGTCCACGGGCTTGGCAATGGTCCACCGCGTCGTGAGGGCGAACAGGACATTGTAGGCGCCGACAAAGGCAGCCACCAGCAGCAGTGGGACGAGCGGATAGGCAAGGCGCACCAAGGCGGAGGCGGCCGCCCCGGCCGCCATCAGAAACGCAACAACCCACCGGACCCGCACCAGCCAGCGGGTCCGGTACACGAGTTCCTCTTCGCGCGGAATCATTGGCTCTTCGTTCCTTTTGGCGTTTCATACGCTGTTTGGCGCCCAATGGACAAGTGGAATGTACGAGCCCACCGCGAAAGGGGTGTTCGAGCGGCGTCTGGAAGCATCGCCGCGTGCGCGTTGCGTGTCAAAGAGCCTATGGCGGGAGTGTATTCGTGACGGGCTCAGTTAAAGGGGCCTGGCGCGTGGCAGGATTTGGCCGGGCTAATTGCGACGGGGTCTCGTGTAGGGCGTAAAGTCGGTCGATTCCGGAAAATACTTGTTGACCCTTGAGGTCAGTATGAGATCATGCCTGTGAAAACTATCACGGTCGCTCCATTCAGACCAGGCCTCGCCGATTCGACGACGCCTACTGGACAGCGCCTACTGGACAGCGCCCACTGGATGACACCGGGTGAGTCGCAGGGCGTTTCGTTGGCTCGCCGGGCACGGGCGGGGCTCTGATTGTGCGTGGGGCCTTATGACGGGGGATCGGGCATGTACGCTCCTGCGATCGACGACAAGTTCCTGGGCGAGGTTTCTTCTCTGCCTGGGGGTGAACTGATTACGCAGTGTATCCAGTGCGGCTCGTGCTCCGGCAGTTGCCCGACCGCGCCCTGGATGGACCACTCGCCCCGCCAGCTTTTCGCGTTGATCCGCTGCGGGATGCGCGACGAGGTCCTCAATTCCAACACGCCGTGGACGTGTGCTTCCTGCTACACGTGCTACGTGCGGTGCCCGAAGGAGATCAAGATCACCGACGTCATGTATGCGCTCAAGCGTCTTGCCATGAAAGAGGGCAAGGCGAAGCCGGATACACGAGCGGCGCGCGTCATGGCCGAGGTGTTCGAGAAGCTCGTCAACAAGCACGGGCGCAACTCCGAGCGCGATCTGATGCAGCAGCTGTACCTCAAAGGCGCCCAGATCGGCAAGGCGTTCCGCGACATGCCCACAGGCATGAAGCTGATGCGCCTTGGCCGAATACCGCTGTTCGGGCGGGACCGCGTGAGTCGGAAAGGGCTTGACCAGATGAAGCAAATCCTTGCCGCCGTCAACGAGATGCGCGGGTTATAGCTCGTGAGCTGAGCGCTCACGAAGAACCCTCGCGCGTAAGAAGACCGGCGGCGGGCAACGCAGTAAGGACAGGTGTCAGAACCCGGTCATTAACGCAGCAGGAGAGAGCGCGATGGGACTCGCCTACACATACTACCCGGGATGTTCGGTCGGCGCCACGAGCCTCTGGTATGACCGCTCGCTCCGAGCGGTGGCGAAGGCGCTCGACGTCGAGCTTGCCGAGCTCGAGGACTGGAATTGCTGCGGGGCAACGGCCTACATGAGCGTCCGGGAGCTCATGAGCTTCTGCATCTCGGCGCGCAACCTGGCGCTGGCCGAGCCGTTGGGTCGCGACCTGGTGACCCCGTGCAACGCCTGCTTCGTCGTTCTGCACAAGACGAACCGCTACTTCAAAGAAGACGCGGGCGTGCGTGAGAAGGTCACGCAGGCGCTCGGCGCTGCGGGGCTTTCGTACAAGGGCACGGTGAAGGTCCGGCACGCGCTCGACGTGATGGTGAACGACGTGGGGCTCGACGTGATCAGCGAGCAGGTCACACATTCCCTCGGCGGGCTGAAAGCGGCGGCCTACTACGGGTGCCAGCTCGTGCGGCCGGACACGGGGCTCGACAGCAAAGACTACCCCGTTATCCTCGACCAGTTGCTGGCCTCGCTCGGGGCCGAGCCGGTGGAATGGTCGATGAAGGCGCGCTGCTGCGGCGCCTCGCTCATCGTGAGCCGGGAGGACGTGGCACTCGACCTCATCGCCGACATCCTCAAGTGCGCGGCGGATTCGGGCGCCGAAGCGATCGTGACGCTCTGCCCGATGTGCCATATCAACCTGGAGACGCAGATGAGCCGTGTCAACGCCAAGTACGGTTTCGATTTCGACTTCCCCGTGCTGTTCTTTAGTCAACTGATGGGTGTCGCTCTCGGCGTGGACGAGGCGGAGCTGGGGCTGAACAAGGGGTTCATTGACCCGCAGCCGTTGCTCAAGCGCCGCGTGACCGGGGCGTCCGCCCGAAAGGGAGGGGCCGTGTGATGGTTGAGCCTAAGAAACCGGGATGCCGGATCGGGTGCTACATCTGCCACTGCGGAACGAACATCGCGCAGATGGTGGACGTCGAGGAGGTCACGAAGTTTGCCCAGGCGGAAGGCAACGTCGTCGTGGCGCGCCACTACAAGTACATGTGCTCGGATCCCGGCCAGGAGATGATCGTCAACGACATCAAGGAGCAGAAGCTCGACCGGG
>CAZJXV010000168.1:0-9569 GCA_964550015.1 uncultured Verrucomicrobiota bacterium | reverse complement strand
GGACCATGAGCTTGTTGTCGGCTCATCGCACCAAACCGGGATGGCATCGATCGGTCCGCCGATAGAGATCGACACCGTCTCGTTTGTCCCTGTTTCGCTGCCGACGAATACAGTGCGATCCTGCACGGCGACCGTGTTGCTGTTTGCGTTCCAGAGCGCGGGCAACCCCACATTGATGGGGGCGCGGAATGTCACGTAGAAATCCGTCGCATGCAGAGCATTTGTGCCCAAGGGATGGGTCAGGCCGAGCCACCACCTCGAGGCCCTGGCATGCGCCTGGTAGGTTGCGCCGTTGTAGGTGCCCAGGGTTCCGAAGTCTGTCTCGCCTAGCAGCTCCTGGGGCGGCGGAGATGTGTCGACATTGGCCATTGCGGCCTGCCAGGTCGCGCCCGTGCCGTACCAGTAGGTGTAGTCGTTGCTGACAACCGATGCAGAGGCCCAGTCCCAGGCAATGCGGCGCATGATGCCGGTCACGGGACGGTAGCCGTAATCGGACGTTGTGAAGCCAAGCGCCACGTCTGCATTCGTGGATGCCCACGTCCACGTCTGCCCGTTCGTGCCGACCAGCAAGCGCACCCCGCCCGTGTAGTCCAGCACGGACTGCGTCGCGACGCCTGAGACATGCCTGAAGCTGTAGGAACTGGTCACTACGTGGCCGACACCGGGCCCCATGCCGCCGAGGTCGAACGTGGGGGTGTACAGATCATAGTTGGACGGGGCGTTCGCCGCCCAATACACACCTGTCACCGTAAGCATTGGGAACGCCGATGAGTTCGTGTGCGTCGAGAAATAGGCATCGAACCTGTTGGAGACGGCCGCCGTAGTGTTCACCCACGTCATGCCGGGATCGTCCTGCGCACGCAGCCATGCCTTGAAGTCGACAAGGTTGTTCCGGGAGACCTCGTCGACCCAGTGCACGGACGCAAGTTCCCCGTCGTCGAAGTATCCGGGCGAGAACTCCATCAACGGCGCTCCGCCGTAAATGGGCTGAACCGCATCGCGTTCCTGCATCGCGTTGTGCAGGTCCCATGCCCATACGTCCTGCACATTCAGCGCCCAGTCGCGACGCTGCGCATGACGCGACCAGGAGAGCGTGGTTGTCACAACACCGGTCACAGCCCCAGCCGCAAACGAGTATCGCGAGCTCGATGTGTTGAAGCCGATATTGGTCCCGAGCGCGGCAATCGTCCCGGCCGACATGTCTGCCTGAAGGAAGTGCCAATAGATGTTCGTGAAGGCGCGGGCGTTCGTCGCGACGTTGCCCGGGACGCCCCACTCGTAGTAGGGGTGGGACCACCACAGAATGCCGTTCGTCGGCGTCTGCGCGGCGGGAACATCAGGAATCCAGTTAGTAGTCGAGATCTGGCACCAGCGATCCTCGTTGCGCTGCGCCCATACGTTGGTGACCAGGAGGAAATCGTTCGTGGTCAAGAAAACGCGCTGTGTGTCCGTGGGCCATGCCTGCGGGTGCCAATTCGTCCCGGCCGGAGCAATCTCAACGAGTGTACCAGGCGCCCCGAAGATCAGACTTGCGGCGATAGCGCTTGCGAGCCGGCCACGGAGACGACGGTGCCATCTCCACTTCGCGAAACGCGTATGTCTCTTCGTCATACTCCACCCATCTCTTGTCGGGATCGGAATTTAGCCCCGTGGTCATCGCTCCGTTTTCGGCGAAGGCCACGCCGTCGAACGCACGGTCGGACTCGCCGGTCCTTGGGGATAGCACCAACGTGGTCCCGCCCGATGTCCGGCTCAGCCGGTATCCCACTCCGGACCGCAACGTTATGGATCGAACGTAATCGCAGAGCTGGCGAATCCAAGGTGCGCGAATAGCGGTGCCGGCGGGCAAAGGCGGGGGAGGCGTCATGGCGCGACCTCGGTGGTCATGTGGTACAGATCGGGGTCCCATGTCTCGGCCCCGGTCCACTCCTCGATGCGTTCCCACGCGCCGCGGTTGCCGGTGCGCGTGCATCGATCCGCGGTTTTCAAGTAATACAAATCCACCTCTTTCCAGGCTGAGGACCGCTCGACCCACAGCGTGATGGGGATATCGACATACCGCAGCTTCGCCCTGAGATTCTTGGCCAGGATCTGCGTGTTGATGTCTGAGGCCGTGCTGGGAATGTTCGTGGTCCGCGTGCGTCGCACCACGGGGTAGAACACGAGATACGTGTCGACGCCCTTGGCTATCTTGTCCGCCAGATTCTGTGCGTTCTCGCTCAACGTGGCATCAGGATCCGACTCCGGCGTAGTGCGGTACTTGCGATCCTTGCGGGCGGCCACGTTCGGCTCATTGCGCCATGCGTCGACGGCTGCCCGGTCCTCATCCGACAGCTCCGACGCCCCTCCCGTGCCGTATCGCGGATGCTGCTCGATGGGCTTTTCTAGTTGCACCCACTCGATCTCGTATTGCGGCTGACTCTCCTCCCGCTCCCGCACCGACGATGCGTAATCCATGTCCTCTGCGCTAACGCGCAGGCGACCGCGGCCGCCAATCAACTTGGAGAGGACAAACGACGTCACCACGCAACGCCCGGGGAGGTCCTCCACCCGTTGCCCCTCCGTGGGCTGGCGATCCTGCAGGGCTGCATATTCGCCCAGGAATGTGCGATTGTAGACGCGGCGGCCTCCCCGTGTATCGATCTCGGGGGACTCTGGCGTCTCCTGCACACGATCGACGCCCTGCTTCCATTTCCACGTCGGTGTCGCCATGGCTATGCTCCCACCACCGCCACGTCAAAACCACCATTGCCCTGGTTCAGATCCACCAATGTCTTCGTCAGCTTCACCAGGGTTTCGACGCCTGTGGCCGTCTTGCGGGCCATGGATACGCCCACATCGCTGGCCGCCCCTCCGATGAAACCGCCGATGCGGGCCAGGCGGTCGAACCGTGCCATCGGGGCGCCACGCGCCGGCGTGTCCGCGGATGCCTCATCCACGGCCGCCGCCCTGGTCTCTGCGTCGACAATCTTCTCCGCCATGGCACGGGCGTTGGCTTCTTCTCTCGCCCGCAGCTCCGGCGTGGCGGCCAAACTGTCCAGGAGCTCTTCCGTCTTCTGGCGTACCGCCAGCTCACGCTGTGCCGCGGCCAACGCCTCCGCGTTGCCGGCCGCCTTTGCCTCCAGGACCCGAAGCTCGAGCTGATACCGCGTCATAAAGCTGGCGCGATCTTCGCCTCGTTTCGTCCATTCCGCCACAATCTGCACGAGCTCGGCCTCGCGTCGGCGCAACGCCACCACGCGCTCCAACTGCGCCGCCACCTGCTCCGGCGAGTTCTCGCCGGTTGCCATGGCGCCGTAAAGGTCCTGTTCCTCGGCGAGGGAGGCGCGCGTCTGCGCAAGCCGCACGTCGGCCAGCCCCGGCATGGTCGTGCGCATCTGCTCCAGCTCGGTCCGCCAGTTCTGTTCGGAGGTGAAACGCTCCACATCCGCGCGCACGTCGCCCATGTTCGAGAGGTTCGCCGCGCGGCGCGCTTGCTCGGCCTCCGCGGCTTCTTGCGCCTGCCTGGCCTCGACCTTCTCGCGGTGCCCCAGAATATCCGCATCCGACATGCCGGCTACGGCCTGCTGCATACGCGTCATGGCCGCAATCGCGATTTCCGCGCTCTGGCGAAAGCTCTCTGAACGGCCCGATTCGGCTGCAAACTCCCGCTGCTGATCGATCTTCGCCTGCAGGTCTGCCACGATGCCGCTGCGGCGGCTCTCCGCCGTCTCCCCTTCGCCGAACGCCGCCGTCAACCGCGTGCGCACCATCGTCGACGCGTTCGTCATGTCGCCGATAGACTCCTGGCTCGAGGCATTCATCTCGCGCAGGTTGCGCTTCATAAGGAACGTCGTGAAGCGGTCGGTAGCCGACTTCCATGCCTTCCAAAACACATAAGCTAGTGCTATGGCAAGACCGGCGCGCGATAGCGCCGCGCCCCAGTTCACCTTACTCAACCCGCTCAGTATTCCGCCACGAGTGGCGGCGCGCAACGCGGCTTCCATTCTCAGGACTCCAGACACTTCAACCATCTGCCCTGATGCTGCCGCTGCCGCCTGCGCCGCTGCGGCTCCCGTGGCGGCCCGCGCCACAAGCGCCCATGCCCCGGCCAGGCCCCCCACCACCGTGCGCAGCACGGCCAATCCGGCCCTTGCCGCCACGACCAAGGCCAGGGCCTTGGCAATCGCAGCAATCGTGTCCGCGTTTCGCGCCAGCGTCATCGAGAAGTTCATCAGGCTCCCGGCCGCGTCGGCGATCACCTTCCCCAGGTTGCTCATCGCGGCTTGGAACTCCGGCCCGGCGATCACCGCCTCCAGCTCCTTGAACTTGGCGGTCAGCGTATCGGTGAGCCGCAGCATGGCGTCGCCCATGACCTGCTGGAAGCGATCCTTCAGAGCCGAGAGCGCAACGCTGAACTTTTTCGACGCCACCTGCCCCGCCTCGGCAAACGCCGAAAGCCGGGACCGCAGAAACTCGTACAGCCGCCCCTGCTCCTTAGCCGCATCGATCTCCTGCTTGCGGATGCCAAGGATCTTGGCCGCCATCGCGTTCTCGTTGATCATGCCCGTGACCAAGGCACGCGACTCCTGCAGGAGCTGCTCGTTGCGAATGCCCAGCGCCGCGAGAGACTGGCTCATCAGCACCACCAGGTCCACCTGGTCGCGCATCGCAATTCCGCCCGCCGTCATCGGCCCGGCCAGCCCCTTGTACGCCGCCGCGAGGTCCTCGAACGACCCCGGCGCCTCCACCGCCTTTGCCTTCAGCGCCTCCACCGCCACAGACGCATCCCGCATCGCCGCCGCGAAGTCCTGGTATCGTCCCGGGTTGAACTGCTTGTAGATCGCGGCGATGCCGATGCGCGCCTCGTCCAGCGTCACGTTGAACCGCACGCCGTCCGCCACTGCCTGGCGGAACGCCCCGGCCAGGCTTTGCACACCCGCGATCATGCGCTGGCCGATGTCGATCGTCAGCACCGTCGACACAAGTTGCTTGAACCGGCCGAACTCATCCCGCGCCCGGTTCAGGCCGGCCAGGCGGCTATCGAACGCGATCGTGTAGTTCAGGGCTGCCGAGCTTGCCATGGCTATAAGGTCCGGTTATGCTGCCAGTATGATCTGGTTCCTGCTCATTCTGTGGTCCGCTGCGCTGTATGCGGGCTGGGCTGTGATTGCGATCGCGTGCTGCGCTGCCGGCTCGCCGATCGCTTCCCGCGAACGCGCGCGCGCCGTTTGGGCTCTGATCGTGACGGCGTTTTGCCTGCTGTTGGGGGCCGCATAGTTTCCAAGGCCTGCATGGCGCGCCTCTCATCCTCGGTCGGATTCTCGAAGTCCTCGCCGTCCGCCTCGCGCAGCATCCCATCCCAGACGAACAGGCGACAAAGCGGCATCGAAAGCAGCGCATCCTCCGCCCAGCCAAAAGCCTTGGCCAGGGAGCCTATGGCTCTGAGGACGGCGGGGTAGCGGGATCGGCGTGGCGGTCCAAAGGGTCCGGATCGTCGTCGCCTCCGCTGGCAGGACGCATCGCAGTGCTGAATGCCCGGTCCAGGTGAGCGCTCAAGACCGCGGGCGCCTCCATCATGCCGCCCACGCTCATCCGTCCCGCGAACTCGTCCACCAGCCCCCAGAACGCATCTACGCCGCCCGCCATGGCGCTCTGCACGCCGTCCGGCGGCAAACTGCACAGCAGCAATCCGGCCGCCACATCGCGCGCCGTGCACTCCCGCCCCGTACTGACCAACGGACTTTCGATGCGTTCCAGGGCGATGTAGTGCAGGAATGTGATCGGCTGCAACGGCACGCCCGAGACCGCGAGCTGCTTTGGCAGAAACGCGTCGAGCACGCTCGTATCGATCGTGCTCGCGCCCTTCTTCCGTGCCGCCGTCTTGCGTGCGCCCATGCCCCTGACTCTCCCGTCACACCAGCGTGTCGGTGAACTTCGTGGCCGTAACCGTGAGCTTCTTCGTGCTCTTGTTGTCCCACTTCAGCTCCGCGTCCATCACGATGCCGGTCACGGCCGGGCTGCTCTGGAACGTGATCGAGTCGCCCACGCTCGGCTCGGTCATCCCGCTCTTGCACACGATGTCGAGCAGCAGCTCGCTCTTCTCGTCGAACAACACCATCCCGACCGTGTAGCCCTGCTCGTCCTGGACATACTCCTTCTCGCTGGTCTTCTTGCGAGACGCGGCCGTCACGATGCCGAAATTCGCCTGCGCGGTGATCTCGCTCGTGCCCCACACGGCGGTCACACCCGCCTTCATCTTCATGGTTGCAGTCGCCATCGGGTTGCTCCTTTACGCGGGCTCGTCGGCCACATCCACGCCACCGGCCGCCGCCTCGGTGACGAACGTCAACTGGTATGTACGGGTGAACCGGTCGTTCTCCTCGTCGACCGCCGTCGACCGCGCAATCGTCATCCTGCTCGGACGATCGTCCGATGCCGTCGCGAGCCACTGCTGGTAGAGCTTCTCGCACCACGCATACAGGATCTTGCGGATGTCGCCGGTGGCCGCGTCGGCCTCGGCCGCCGTCAGTTCCGGGAACGTCGCCAGCGGCACGGTAATGTCCGTCCCGTCCTCGCTCCAGTTCTCCAGCCAATCGGTCGGTACTTCGCTGAACGCCATGACTATTCCTCCAGGCTCAAGGCCACATCATCTCCGAACGGCACCACCACATGCAGCGAGAAACGCAGCCGGTAGGCCGCGAGGTTCAGGCCGTCGGGCGTCGTCACCGGCTCGCACCCCTGATACTCCAGGCGCCGCAAGCTCTCCGCGTCGTCAGGGAACACCCAGGCTAGGGCCAGCGCTCGCACCGCCTGCACATGCTCGATCAATCCGGGGCGACCGCCACGGCCCACCACCAGGCGCCAATCGCGCGCCGCCTCGGGTCCGATCGGCGTGCCCACGATAATCTCGATCTGCTCCAGCGCCTCCGGATACATGTGCTCGATCTCGCTCACATCCTCGCCGGCCACATCGCTACCGGAGAAGTGCACCGCAATCCGCAGCCCGCCCACCGGCCCGAAGAACATCTCAAGCACGTCGAAAGGGTCGCCTGCGATCTGCAGCGCCGCATGGTGCTCGGCCGCATACGGCGAGAGCCCCTGGTGCACCAGCCTGAGAGTGTCCTGCAATTCCATGGTCAGACCATCAACTTCCCGGTGGGTGAGAACGTCCGGATCGGCTCGCCGATCACGTCCTGGCCCTCGTCCGGATCCTCGGCCGTCAGCGAAAGCTTCCCTTCACCGATCAGATCCAGTTTCCGCTGCAACCGCTCCGCCTCGCCCGACCACGGGTTGTGCTCGTCGCCGCGGCCCCACCGCTTCCACAGCAGCGACGCCCCGATCGCCCGCGCCGCCGCCTTGATCAGCGCCGGCACCGGCGAGACGTTCGGGCCGTAGCGCGGAGAAATGCGCCCGTCGATGTCCTCGTCCACGGCCGCGATGATCTTCTCCCATAACCCACTGTCCTGGGAGCCGTCCTCATCATCATCCAAGCTGCCCTGGATCCACTCATCCGGCACGAGGGCCGCCAGTTCATCTTGTGTGATGTAGGCCATGGTCTCTCAACTCATCCGGCAGGGGGTGGGAGGGCGCCGCCTCGCGGCGACGCCCTCCCGAGCGTCGGCCATGCGTTAAGCCGCAACCAATCCGCCAAAGACCAAATGCGGGAACGTCAGGAACGCCTCGCCCCTGGCGTCGGTCCCGTAGTAATACTCGTTGCGCATGAACACGTTCTCGTCCGTGTCGCGATCCATACGCGTCAGCACCGGCTCCTTGCGCTTCTGCACGTAGGCGCCCTTCATGCCGTTCTGCTCGCCGAACACGAACCAGTAGTTCGCATACGTGCCCACCAGGCGGCGCGCCACGCGCAGCTCGCACGCGCCCTGTTGCGCGTTCTGCTTGTTGCCGCCCTTGCCCGTGCCCGTGGTCACCCACTGGTTCTTCACGATGTCCCACGCCGTATCGCGCAGCGAGGGCCCCACAACCAGCAGCCGCGGGATCACCTCGCCGGGCTCGCCGCCATGCAGCGTGAAGCTCTCCATCGCGTGCCGCGCGGCCGAGAACGTATCGGCGCTCAGGGCGTCCGTCCCCGTGTTGGCGATCGTGTTGCCCTCGCCATAGGAGCGGTCCGCTTTGAAGAACGCCTCGCCGTCGGCCCAGTTGCCGTTGCCGACCAACGCATCGATCACCAGCTTCATCCACAGCGAGCCCGCACTCACGCCCATCGCCTGGATCAGCGGCGTGTACACGCCGTACTGGTCGTCCTCGATGTCGTTGCGCGGCACCGTCACCGTCTTCTCGAACGGACGGTTGCTCACCGTCAGCTTGCCGCTCTGGATGTTCGAAAGCACGCGGTCGCCGATCCACTCGCGCATGCCGCCGATCTGGTTCAGCCACGCGTGGATCACCGCAGCGCCCGAGCTCGTGCCCATCATCGCCAGCTCGTCGACCGTGAGGTCTTCGGGCGTCGGGCGGCCGCCGGCGGACTGCATGCCCATCGAGAAGGCCGCGTTGTAGGTCTGGAACAGCGCATCCATGTTCGCTCTGTTGATGTCCATCTCGTATCCTCTTTCGTTGCGTTCTCAGCGCATCGCGGCCGCACCTGGCCGCGCGTCTCGTCCCTTACAGAGTCCCCAGCGTTCCGCCCACGTTCACCAGGATCGTGTAGACGTTCGCCCCTGTCGCGATCACCAGCAGCGAGTCGCCGGCATCCGCGAACGTGATCTTGTTGTTCGTCCCGTCGAACGTATCCGTCCCGTCCGTCACGACCACCAGGTCGCCGTCGTCATCCTGCAGCGCGATCGCGAACAACTGCCCCAGCACCGTGCTCGCCTCCGGCAGCGTATTCGTGGTCACCGCCGAGGTGTTGTAGCTCAGCACCAGGTCCGTCGTAGCGTTCGTGTAGTTGCCCGTCTTGTTCGCGTACGCCAGCACCAGCCCCTGCTGCAGGTCCAGGCCGCCCTGCACCTCCGTCTCAACGCCCGCGTCGCCCACTTCCACCTTCGTCGCCGTCGCGGCGCCGAGCAGCAGCGTCCCGGCCGTCTTTGTGTCGACCCCGGCCGCCGCATCCGTGGTCACGTAATCCGTATCCAGCCCGCCGTTGTGCACGGACTCAGCCGTGAACGTCGCAACCCCGGTCACACCCAGCGTGCCGGCGATCGCCGTATTCCCGCTCGTATCGGCCACCGTGAACTTGTCCGTGTCGCACGCGATTCCGCCGTCTGCGCTCATCGCGCCCGTCACGCCCAGCGTGCCGCCCACCGTCGCGTTCCCGCTCACCGCCAGCGAGCTCGGCGCCGATGCGCCCTGGGCGCCGATGTCATACGTATCCACCCACACGCCCGAGGAATCCACGTCCAGCACCACACCGGCGATGATGTCGGCCGATGCCGCCGCCGCCTTCTGCACCGTCTGGTCGTCCTCAACGAACGCCAGGTCCCCGATGTCCGCATCCGTGAACGTGTCTCCGTTCACCCACCGGAACACGCCCCTGGCCACCGTCACCGAAAGGGTTCCGCTGTCCCCGGCCCCCTCCGCGTTCACACGGTTATCGACCGTCTCGGTCGCCATGCCGCTCACGTTCACCCCGG
>CAZJXV010000167.1:0-9643 GCA_964550015.1 uncultured Verrucomicrobiota bacterium | reverse complement strand
ACAGGAGCAGAAACACGAAGCCCCCCATTCCTTGCGGCTGGGCCTGATCACTGTTCAAACCATGAATCCGATCGTGCATATTGCGGACAGCGTTTTCGCCCATTTCCTTGACACGAGTTGTATCCTCAATCGCGACAACCACTTCGATATTGACTCAGTCCATACCCCCCATCTCACGGCGGAAGTGATTCAAGAAATCCGGCAGCATCCTGACGTGATGTTCAACTCCTACCTTGACTGCCTGCTGAAGTACGCGAAGGTGGTGGGGGAAAAGACATTCCGGCGCGAAGGGCTGGGCCAGATGTACGAATACATCTACGGGTGTACATCTGCTGTCACCCCCGAACTGCGCCGCTACATGCAGCAACTGGATGCAGAGCAGCTTCCAGTTGCCGAGAAGTATGACAAGGCCCTGAGACTGACCCAGCACGTCGCCGACCACACGTTTCTCTGGCACCGCAATTACTGCTACCTGACAGGACAACCTACGGGATTCGCAAACCGAGAAGACATCAAGAAGGTCAAACCCCACCGTTTCGCCAAGGCCATTCGAGATCAGAGCCGCTGGTTGCACGATGCCTACTACAAGTACCATCGCACGCGTTTCCAGGGCCTGAGGGACGGAAGCTACCGCTGGACCGATGAGAGACTGGCGGCAGCAGCGGTAACCACCGCCATGGCAGGGACCAAGCTCTCCGTAATCCATACAGAGGACTTGGACTTCGTTATCATCTTGAAGCAGGCAACAGACAATCTGATACTTGAATCCTGCAGTCGTGAAGCCGCGACACACCCTGTGGACGGCAGGGCCGACATTGTCTCTCGCTGCTACGCCAGTCGCGGCCTCTTCGTGGAGGAATGGCGTCGGACTGAACTCAGGCAGCGCCGGTTACGGGAACAGGAGGTACGCAGACTTCTCGCTGAGCATCATCCTGATGACGCGCGATTCCTCGTAGCAGCTCTGACTTGTAGGCCGGGGGACGTTCTCGTCTATCACAACAAGTTGCGCGTGGGGTTCCCCTATCTCTTTCCGAAAGAGCTTGCCCAAGATGTGGCGAGACAGACTCAGACGATCTGCAA
This sequence comes from uncultured Verrucomicrobiota bacterium, assembly GCA_964550015.1. Lineage (GTDB taxonomy): Bacteria > Auribacterota > JABMQX01 > JAFGEW01 > JAFGEW01 > CAZJXV01. The sequence continues at coordinate 8,563 of CAZJXV010000167.1, read as the reverse complement.
ATAGACTCAAACAACGACACGGAGCCCGACGGCGAGCCCGTCTACGCTCATCTGTGGCGTTCACGCATCTCGATCGCCCCGGTGATACCTGAGTAAGAAACGCTGTACGGACCGGCAACCGGCCTGGCGATCCGAGGGGAGCCAAACGCGGATGCCGAAGTCGCGAACGATAAACAACAGAGCTGCAAAAACTGCAAAGGCCTCACGCGCATCGAGCATCTGCTGCCGGGGTCGTATACCTTGACGGTGCAGGCCGCGGGATACAGGACGGCCGAGCAGCAGGTCGAGGTGCTCGACGCCGACGAGACGCGCGTCAAGGTCGTGTTGGAGCGCCTCCAGGACGAGTAGCGCCGGCATCACCCCTCTGCGAGCCCTGCGCCTCCGCGAGAGATCCTTTTTCTGTCTCGCAGAGACGCAGGGCCCGCAGAGGATTTCTCGGGAACGCGTCGAATTCTGCCCGCGTCAGAGCGTATAATGGCCGGGAACTGAGGAGAACATGAACGACGCCATCCTTGAAACCCAGGATCTCACGAAGCGGTTCGGCGCGCGCGTGGCCGTGGACCGGCTGAGCCTGTGCGTCGAGCGCGGCGACGTGTTCGGCTTCCTCGGCCCGAACGGCGCGGGCAAAACGACCACGATCCGGATGGTGACGGGCCTGATCCGTCCCAACCGGGGCCGCATCGTGGTGGGCGGCGTCCGGCTGCGTCGTCACCGGCGCCGGGCGCTGGCGAAGGTCGGCGCCCTCGTCGAGACCCCCGCCTTCTACCCGCACCTTTCCGCTCTGAACAACCTCGCCGCGTTCGGCTCGCTCAGCCGCCGGGTGACGCGCGCGGAGCTCGATGAAACCCTCGACCTCGTCGGCCTCCTCGGCCGCGGTGCCGACAAGGTCAGGGCCTACTCGCACGGCATGAAGCAGCGGCTCGGCATCGCGTGCGCCCTGCTGCCGCGGCCCGAGCTGCTCGTCCTCGACGAGCCCTCCGACGGCCTCGACCCGCGCGGGATCAAGGAAGTCCGCGACCTCATTGTCTCGCTCGCCCGCGAGCTCGACGTGACCGTCTTCATCTCCAGCCACATCCTGAGCGAAGTCGAGCAGATGTGCACCCGCCTGGCGATCATTGACCACGGCCGCCTCGTAAAGCAAGGCGCCATCGCCGAGCTGCGCGGCCCCGAGCCCGTCGTCACCTTCGGCCTCGACCGCGTCGCGGAAGCGAAAGCACTTCTCGAGAAGCAGCTTGGTCTCTCCGTTCTCTCCTCGGACGAGGCCGAGCTCCGGCTCAAGCTCGCGCACGAGCGAATCGCCGACGTGAACGCCGCGCTGGTGAGGGCCGGCCACCGCGTGCACGCCATCGTGCCGGAGCAGCAGTCGCTCGAAGACCTGTTCCTGGAACTCACGGAGAAGTCCATCCTATGAGGTTCCTGCGCGCGCTGAAATACGAGCTCGTCAAGAACCTGCGCAAGAAGCGCACGTTCTGGGCCTTCGTCGCGATCGCCGCGCTCGTGAGCATCCTGCTGACCGCCTACACGGCCACGCGCTGGAACCCGGTAACGTACTACGCGAAGGGGCTGGGAGGTGTGCGGCGCGCGCTGGTCATGAAGGCGGTGGACGAGTGCGCCAACGGCGCCCTGTTCGCCACGCTGTTCATGGGGCTGCTGAGCTTCGCGCTCTTGCCCGTGCTGGCGGTCGCGTTCGGCGGCGAGCTCATCTCGAGCGAGATCCAGCTCGGTACGCTGCGGACGGCGCTCACCCGCCCGGTGACGCGCCTCGGCTACTACACGACCAAGTACGCCTACGCGGCCATCATCACGCTCGGCTTCGTCCTGTTCACCGCGCTGTTCACCTACGGGCTCGGCGTCGCGTTCCTCGGCCGGGGCCCGCTGCTCGCGCCGGCCGCGTTCCTCCGGCCGAGCTTCGCCGCGCAGTTCTCCGGCGTCACCCAGCCGCTGAGCGAGCAGACAGCGTTCGTCCGGTATCTCGTCGCCTACCTGCTCGTGGCGCTCGCCGTGATGACGATGACCACCCTGTCGCTCACCCTCTCGACAGTGGTCAAGCACACGGGCGCGGCGATGATCATCGCCATCTCGCTCTACTTCATCCTGCACATCCTGACGATGACGCCCTGGCTCGAGAGCTGGCGCCCGTACCTGTTCGTGAGCAAGATGGATTACTGGGTTCCGGTCTTCACGGCTGACCCGCCGAGCGGCGAAATCTGGCGCACCGTCGCCTACTTCGCCGTATACAACGCCGCCCTGTTCGCCGTCGGCCTCGCCGTCTTCCTCCGCCGCGACATCCAGTGCTAGTGACGTGGCGAAGCCCGAGCCAGGATTGATCTCACGCAAAGGCGCAAAGAGGAAGAGCACAAAGGCGTCCCGCCTTTGTGGTGTCGAATCCCTCTCTCTTCCGTTCTCCTTTGCGTCTTTGCGCCTTTGCGTGAGACATCCTAAATCCTGGCCTTGACAACCATGCGCGCCGGTGCTAATGAGTATGACAGTGCGACGGTAGCTCAGTTGGTAGAGCTCCAGCTTCCCAAGCTGGTTGTCGAGGGTTCGAACCCCTTCCGTCGCTCTTTTCTTTTTGCCGCAGATTCCGCAGATCAGCACAGATGAGAAGCCTCAATCAATAGCCATCTGCGAAATCCGTGGCTACTTCCCGCGGTGGAGGTGCACCGAGAGGACGGCCAGGTCGGCGGGGTTGATGCCCGCGATGCGCGAGGCCTGGCCGAAGGTCTCGGGCCGCACGGCGGCCAGCTTCTCGGCCGCCTCGTTCCGCAGCCCCCGGATCGCGCCGAAATTCACGTCGGGCGGAATGCGCTGCCGCTCCGTCCGCTCGAGCCGGGCCACCTGGTCGCGCTGCTTCCTGAGGTAGCCCTCGTACTTGATCTCCAGTTCGATGCGCCGCTCGATCTCGGAATCATAACCGGCGACGAGCTCCGGGTACGTGCGCCGCAGGCCCGCGTACGTCACCTCGGGGCGACGCAGCCGCAGCGCGAGCGTCTCGCCATCGGCTCGAATCGTGCGTAACTGCTCGACTCCGGCAGCGATGGCCGACTCACGCTCCTCAAACTCCCCAAAGACCTCGTCGGTCACCAGGCCCAGGCGGTGGCCGAGCGGCATGAGGCGCGCCTCGGCATTGTCCTGCCTGAGCAGGAGCCGGTACTCGGCCCTCGACGTGAACATGCGGTACGGCTCGCGGATCTCCTTCGTGCACAGGTCGTCGATCAGCACGCCGATGTACGCCTCGTCCCGGCCCACGACCACCGCCTCCTCGCCGCGCAGCGTGAGCACGGCGTTCACCCCGGCCATGAGTCCCTGGGCCGCCGCCTCCTCGTAGCCGGACGTCCCGTTGATCTGGCCCGCAAGGAACAGCCCCTCGACGAGCTTCGATTCGAGCGAGCGCCCCACCTGCTCAGGCGGCACGAAGTCGTACTCGATCGCATAGCCGTACCGCGTAATCGCCGCACGCTCGAGGCCCCGGATCGAATGCACCAGCTCGACCTGCACGTCCTCGGGCAGGCTCGTCGGGATGCCGTTGGCATAAACCTCGTCAGTGCCGAGCCCCTCCGGTTCGAGGAAGAGCTGGTGACGCGCCCGGTGCGGGAACCGAACGACCTTGTCCTCGATCGAGGGGCAGTAGCGTGGCCCGATGCCCGTGATGCGCCCCGCGTACAGCGGCGACCGGTCCAGGTTGGCGCGGATGATCTCCGCCGTGCGCTCGCTCGTCCACGTGATGTGGCACGGCACCTGCGTGAGCCGCTCCGGCGTCTCCACGCGCGCGAACCGCCCCGGCGGATCGTCGCCCGGCTGAAGCTCGCAGGCGTCCCAGTCGATGGTTTTCCCGTCGAGACGCGGCGGCGTGCCCGTCTTGAGCCGCCCGAGCCGGAAGCCGAGCGCCTCGAGGCTCTCGGACAGCCCGAGCGCCGGCGCCTCGTCGAGCCGGCCCGCAGGCCACGACCGCTCGCCCACGTGGATCAGCCCGTTGAGGAACGTGCCGGTCGCCAGCACCACCGCGCGCGCAAGCCACGTCCTGCCGTCCCCGCCCCACACGCCCCGCACCTTCGCGCCCTCGACGAGAAGCTCGGTCGCCATCGCTTCAACCACGTCGAGGCCGGGCTGGCTCTCGACGACGCTGCGCATCGCCGCGCCGTACGCCTTGCGGTCGCACTGCGCCCGGGGCGCCCACACGGCGGGGCCCTTGCTCGTGTTGAGCATGCGGAACTGGATGCTCGTACGGTCGGTCACGCGCGCCATCTCGCCGCCGAGCGCATCAATCTCGCGCACGAGGTGGCCCTTGGCCAACCCACCGATCGCGGGGTTGCACGACATCCGCGCGATGGTTTCGCGGCTGCCCGTCAGCAGCAGCACGCGCGCGCCCATCCGCGCCGCCGCCAGCGCCGCCTCGCACCCGGCATGCCCGCCCCCAACGACAACGACGTCATATGTCGCGCATTTCTCCATGAGGAACTCCCGGAGCCGCCTTGCGGCGACTGATAGTAGCCACGGGCGCGAGCCCGTGGAGTGCGCGACGATTATGCCACAGGAGCCCCGTTAGGGGCGATTGACGACGAGCCGCGTTGGAGATCGTGCCTCAATCGCCCCTGCCCGGGCTCCAATCTCCTGCGCTCGCCTGAACCACGGGCTTACGCCCGTGGCTACTACCAGACGCCCTAACGGGCTTGTCCCGGCTTCACGACGGGGATGGCAAGGCTTCCCCTGGCCTGCGTCAGTACCGCCCGTGCTTGAGGGCGGTCTCGATGAAGCGGATGTAGTTCTCGCGGGTGCGGTCCTTGAGCGGCGCGTCAATCGGCGACGCGGTCGGCATGATGGCGTACCCGCCCCCGGCCTTCGCGGCCTCCATGCACTCGATCACGATCCGCTCCATCTCGTCGGGCTCGACGTACTCGAGGTCACGCAACTGGAGGTTGCCGAAAAGCGCCAGCTCCGTGCCCACCATCCGCTTCGCCTCGGCCAGCGTCACGTCGCCGCTCGGGGGCCCCTCGACCGGGTCCGTGCCGTCGCAGCCCATCTCCACGAAGATCGGCAAAAGCTCGCGCACGCAGCCGTGGCAGTGCAGCCGCACGTAGCCGCCGTACTCGTGAATGAGCTCAACGATCCGCCGGTCGTAATCCGCCACGAACGTGCGGAACGCCTCGGTCGGCAGGTACGGCCGCGACGCGTACTCCGGCCCGACGAGCCGCCACGCCGGGCCCGCGCCCTGCTCGAGCGCCTCTTTCAGAATCGCGAGCTGGCGCTCGATCACCACGTCCATCGCGCGCACGATGGCCTTCGGGTTCGTCGTCGCCTGCACCAGGAAATCACCGAACTCGAACACCTCGGCCATCGTGCAGATCGGGTCGCCCACGTCCACATGCATGATGCCCCGGTCGCCCATGCGCTCACCCTCGGCGAGGATGTGAGATACGTCCACAGCCGTCGGCTCGAAGGGGATCGAGAGCCACCGGTCGAGGTCATCGAGGTCTTTGACGAAATGCTCGGTCGTCCACGTCGTGAAAAGGCCGTCCTCGTCCATGAGCGTCGCGGTCAGGTCGCCCTTCGGCGTGTGCAGCGTCACGGTGCGGTACGTGCGATTGCCCTCGCGCCGCCGCGTCTCCTCGCGCACCGCGTCCTGGCCGAGGTCGCGCCAGCGCGGCCCGCACATGTACATACAGTCCGTCTTCTCGCGAATAACCTCCATGAGCGACGCATACGACGGCTGCTTGTTGTACCAGCTCTCGAGGTGGTGCCCCACCATCTCGTAGGTCGAGACCGGCACGCGATCGGGCACCTCGTGCCGGAACACGGCCAACAGCCGCTCCTTCGATGTCATCTCCGCCGCCATGCGTTCCTCCCGAACCAGTTGACCGCGCCACGATAGCAGGGAGCCGCCCAGGGGCAAGAAAAAGCTCGGGGTCCGGCGCCGGGCGGGGCCTACTCCACGCTGGGCCACTCGACCGACGGCGTGCCGCCGTGCTCGACGACCTTCTCGCGGATGTCGGGCGCATCCTCCGGGTAGAGCTCGAGCGCCCTGTTCCACCACTCGAGCGCCTTCGCCTCGTCGTCGAGCGCCAGGTGCGTGTCGCCGAGGTGGTCGTAGATCTCCGCCGTGGGCGGCACGAGCTTGACCGCCCGCTCGAGCTCGCGCAGCGCGTCCGTATGGCGGCCCTGCTTGAAATAGACCCAGCCCAGGCTGTCAACAATCGCCCCGTTCTGCGGCTCGATCTCCAGCGCCCGCTCGATGAGCGTGAGCGCCTCGTCGAGGTTCCGTCCCGCCTCGGCCCACATGTAGCCGAGTCCGTTGAGCGCCGCCGCCGAATCCGCATCCAGCTCGAGCGCGCGCTTGAACTCGACCTCGGCCTCCTCGCTCCGGCCCACCTCGTCGAGCACCGACGCGAGCAGCAGACGCTCATCGAGACTCTCCGGCGACTTCTCGACCGCCTGCTTGATCGCCGCGACCGCCGCGTCGAACTCCTTCCGTGCGTCCTCGGCCCGGCCGGCCCGCTTCATCGCAAGGCCAAGCTGCAGCCGCAGCCGCGGGTTGTCGGGCGACCCCTTCACCGCGCGCTTGAGCGCGCTCACAGCCTCCTTGAACCGACCGAGCCGCCGGTACGACATCCCAAGGAAGTACTGCGCTTCGCCCGAGCCGTCCCGGGCCTGCGCGCTCACTTCGAACTTGCCCACGGCGTCCGGGATCCGGTGCTCGAAGTAATCGGCTTTGCCGCTGAGCAACTGAAGCTCGCGCGCAAACGGCGGAAACTCGATCGCCCCAAGGCCCATTGCCGAGACCTCGCGTACGCGCTCGTACTCCTCACGCGCCAGGTAGTAATGCCCAAGCCACAGGTACGTGACCGGCATCGGCTCCTCGCGGCCCAACAGGGCGTCGAGCGGGGCGAGCAGCCGCTCGTGCAGCGGCGCCGCCTTCTCCGCCTCGCCGCGCTCCTGGTAGTGCAGCGCAAGCGCCACGAGCATCTCGAGCGACGCCGGCTCGCGCTCGAGCCCGTACTCGTACACGGCGATCGCCTGGTCCACGTCGCCGTGCTCCTCGTACAGCAGGACGATCCGGCCGAAATACTCGCGCTCGCCCTGCAGCGTGGCGCACGACTTCTCGAAGGCCGCGCGCGCCTCCTCGGCCTTGCCCGCCTCGAGCAGCACAGCGATGAAGTCCTCCCAGAACTCCGCACTGTACGGGAACCGCTCGACGAGCAACCCGTTCAGCTCGAGCACCCGCGCCGCGTCGCCCTTCCTCACGTAGAGGTCGCGCACCCCGACGAGCAGCGCGCGGTGACCCCCCGTTGCCTCGAGCCCGTCACGGAAAGTCTGATACGCCTCATCGCCCTCGCCGGCGTCAAGCTGCAACTCGAACAGCTTCAGCCACGGCTCGTACAGCGCAGGATGCTCCGCGGCCGCCCGACGGTAGACGGCTGCCGCCTCGTCGGTGTGCCCGGCCCGCTCCTGCCGCTCGCCGATTGTGAGATAGTACTTGATGTTGTCCGGCTTGATGTGCTCGACGGCGCGCTCGTAGAGCGCGATCAGCTCTTCGTCACGGTCCCGGAACCGGTAAATGTGGCCCAGCACGTCGTAGGCCGCCCGCAGCTTCGGATCGTGCTCGAGCGCGGTCTCGAGGTTCTCAATGCACGACTTGAGCCGCCGCTGGCGGAAGTCGAGCTCGGCGAGCTTCAAATACAGGTAGGCCGTCTCGGGTCGTTCGGAGAGCAACTCGCGGTACAGCGTCCGCGCCGCGTCGATATCGGTCCTCGCGGTGCGCACGGCGCGGTAGAAGCGCTTGTGGAATGCGGCCTCGGCGGCGGCCCCTTCGTCAACGCGGACCTCGAACTCATCGAGGCGCCGGGGCCGCCAGTCCGGCTCCGCCCGGCCCGGAAGACAACACGAGGCCGCGGCCAACAGCCCGGCCCCGAACACGGCACCACAGCGCCACCCGCAGAGGACGCGCCATGGCGGCAGGCTACTTCTTCTTGTGGCGGTTCTGACGCATGCGCTTTCTGCGCTTGTGCTTATTGATCTTTGCCTTCCGCTTCTTCCGGCCACAGGGCATATGCCGCTCCTCTCAGTCAACGCCTGGATCCTATCACCGAAATCGTACGCCGTTTTGGACGCCGAATCAAGCGGATTGTTCCCCCACGCGCCGGGAGACGCAGGCGCAGCGAGAACGCCCGGTGGAGGCGCCCGCGCTGCCCCGCCTCAAGTCTCAATCAAGAACGCGACGCCCGGCGCGCCTAGCAGGCTGCAAAAAGAGGCCTCACCCGGATCGTGCCGCCATGAGGGCCGAAGGCCCGACAGCGGGTAGCCTGGGGCGTAAGGGCCTGTTGAAAAAGTCCGCCCTTGGTCTTCGCAGCTCTGCCCAGAACCTTTGCCCCAAAGGGGCTCCATAGAACAGCCCAGGGTCAGCTTTGCCCCGAGCTCGGCGAGGGGCAAAGCGCCACCCTGGGTACAGGGCCCGCAACAAACCAAAACATAGCCTGAAGGGCTTACATAAACCGAGTTTTTCAACAGGCCCGTAAGCCCCAGGTGCACGACGAGAAAACACACAATCCGAGCCCCGGAGGGGCGGCAG
>CAZJXV010000166.1:0-9662 GCA_964550015.1 uncultured Verrucomicrobiota bacterium | reverse complement strand
GTCACACCCATTCCTATAGCGGCCCGCGAAATTACACAATCTTTGGTACTCCACCCCGGCACATAACGCACTTGGGGGGAATGGGTCAGTGTGGTATAATATGACAGGAAACATTCTGGACGAGGGTTTGTCGAATACTCGGGTACACACGGCAGGCTGCGATGAACGGGTGGGCGCATAGACTTCTCACGGTCCTTGTCGGGGCCATGGTGTGCCTGGGGGCGGCCGGCTCGGGGGTCGCTGCGGCGCGCGAGGTCCGGCGTGGGCTGGAGCTCGATCTGGCGCTGGAGCGGGACGGCAAGAGGATGCCGCTCGAGACGCAGGAGGCCGACGGGGTGCAGGCCGTTGTCGTGGAGGCGCCTGCTGCCGGCGAGGCGAAGGTGTCGGCCGAGGGCGAGTTCAACTGGACCGATGCGCAGGCGCTGGTGTTCCGGGCGCGGCTCGCGGGCGACGACGCGGGGCCCGTGCAGCTCATCTTCTTTTTCCAGGACGTGGATTTCTGGTGGTTCCAGAAGCTGGTGCGGGCCGAGCCGGCGGCGGGGCGGTGGCGCGAGATCGCGGTACCGCTGGTGCCGCAGGCGGTTGACGCCGGGACGAAGCATGCCTGGCACAGCATCGGGCACTCGAAGCCGTACGACCGCAACGCGTTGCGCAAGGCACGGCGGGTGGGGCTGATCGTGATCCCGGGGACGAAGCGGAAGGACGGGGCCGGGCCCGCCCGCGTGCTTCTGGCCAAGCCTGAGCTTGTCCTGAAGGCCGGAGCGACGCCGAAGCCGCCGCGGCCTTACAATCTTGTGTCGCCCTCGTGTGTGCGGCGCTACGAGCGGTTCGAGGTTGCGTTCCGGCTCGACAAGACGTACGCGAACCCGTTCGATCCGGGCGAGGTGGACGTGCGGGCGCACGTGACGACGCCGTCGGGGCGTGTGGTGGAGGTGTTCGGGTTCTGGTACCAGAACTACCGGCGGCGGGTGATGGGCCGGACCGAGGAGCTGGTGCCCGTGGGGGAGCCGTCGTGGCGGGTGCGGTTCGCGCCCTCGGAGCTCGGGGTGCATGGCTACACGATCACGGTGCGGGACGCGGCCGGGGAGCTGACCACGAAGGCGCGCCGGTTCGAGGTGCTCGACGGGCCGAGCGACGGGTTTTTGCGCGTGTCCAAGACCGATTACCACTACCTGGAGTTCGACAACGGCCGGCCGTGGTGGGGCATCGGCGTGAACCTGCACTGCACCTACGACTACCGCTACAACGCCATGGTGCGCAACCGGGAGCGGCTCCTCGAGATGGACCGGCGCTCGCTTTTCTACGACGACCGGCTCGCCAAGTGCGCGGCGCACGGCATGAACTGGACCGAGTTCTGGATCGCGTCGTGGGGCTTCGAGATCGAGTGGCGGGGCGACTGGCGCGGCTGGGCCGGCGCCGGCCATTACAGCCTCGAGAACGCATGGCGGCTCGACCGGGCGCTCGCGCAGTGCCGCGACTACGGCGTCTACGTCAACGTCGTGCTGACGTGCCACGGCTCGTACTACAAGGGCAGCAACCAGGGGCCCACCCAGCACGATGCCGAGTTCCAGCACCACGCCTACTTCCGCGGCAACGGGGGCTGGCTCGACGACGGCGGGCAGATGTTCACCGACGCGCGGGCGCACGAGGCGATGCGCAAGCGGCTGCGCTACATCATCGCCCGCACCAGCGACAGCACGAACGTGGCGTCGTGGGAGATGATCAGCGAGTCCGAGCTCGTGCCCGGCGGCAAGAACGCGTCGCGGCCGTTCGTGTTCGCGATGGCCGAGATGGTCAAGCAGATGGACCCGTACGCCCACCCCGTCAGCAACCACTACTGCGGCAGCTACGGCAACGTGGACCCGCTGTGCGCGCGGGACCCGCGGATGGACGTGGTGGCCGGCAACGCCTACCGCGGCGGCCCCGGCCAACGCGGCCGCGACGGAACCGAGTGGGGCGTCTACTTTGAGCCCTACCCGGATCACCTGGCGCGTGCGGCCGAGCACTTCGACACCTACCGCAAGCCGATCTTCGTCACCGAGGCAGGCGGTCGCTGGTCCGCCGGGCCGGCGCCGTTGCTCGAGGCCGATATCCACGCGCTGAACTGGGCGGCGTGGGTCACGACGCTGCCGGCGACGCCGCTGACGTGGTGGGAGGACTTCGTTGACGAGTACGAGCTCTGGGGCGACTACGCGGCGTTCGCCCGCTACGCCGCAGGCGAGGACAAACGCGCCCGGGGCCTCAGCATGGACCGGCCGCCCGTGCTCGACGCCGCTCACAAGGAGGTGCCGCGGCTCTTCTCGCGCGTGCTCGGGAACCGCACGGGCGGCTACGCCTGGGTCTATGACGAGGACTACTACGAGTTCGGCTCGACGCAGATGGTGTGGCAGAGACGGGGCGTCAATTACCACGCCATGTTCGGCCTCAAGCGCGAGCGCCCGACGCGGCGGTTCAAGGGGGCGCAGGCGATCATCAACGGGCTCGACGAGGGCACGTTCGACGTCGAGGTCTGGGACACGTACACGGGGGAGGTCGTGGCGACCGCGGAGATTGACTCGGCGGACGGGACGATCATCGTGCCGCTGCCGGAGTTCAGCCGCGACATTGCGCTGAAGTTCTCCAAGCGCGTCTACTGAGAACGAGGCCGCAGGTCGCGCGGGTGAGGGGGCGATAGGGCAGGGGAGATAGGACGGATAGGGCGGAATAGGACGGATAGGACGGATAGGGCAGATGGGACGGATTCGATCTGTGTTTATCTATGAAATCTGTGGTTAATCAGGATTCTCTGCGTTCTCCGCGCCCTCTGTGGTGGGGTCTTCTTGCGGCTTGGTCCAGGTGCGCTGGCTGTTCGGGTTGAGCAGGAAGCGGTGGTTGGGGTCGAGGACGAGGCGCTCGGGGTCGAAGGGCAGCGTAAACGAGACGTCCTCGTGCCAGACGTCCACCTCCTGCCCGTTCTCCTCCTTCGTGCTCTTCGTGATCCGGGCGACCTCGACGGCGCGCTGTTCGCCCGCCTCGAAGGCGATCTCGACGGGCAGGACGTACTTGGTCGTTTGCTCCTCGAGCTTGAACGAGACCGTCCAGTCGTCGCCCGTTTGTGTGCTCGTCCAGTTCTGGACCTTGAAGGTGGGGGTGCCGGGGTTGATGAGCCACTCGTAGAAGACGTCGTAGAGCTCCTGGCCCGTCTGCGCCTCGAAGGACTCTCGCAGGTCCCTGAACGACACCGGCTGGAACGCGAATTTTTTGAGGAACGCGCGCTGCGCCTCGACGAAGTGCTCGTCGCCGGCGATCCAGCGGAACGCGCGCATGGCCCAGGGCCCCTTGGTGTAGATGAGGCCGTTGAAGATGCTCTCGCTCTCGCCCCTCTCCTCGTTGCGGAAGGCCATCGTGCGCGGGGCGATGTGGGCGAAGATCTCGGCGTAGAGGTCGGTGAGCTCGGCGAAGTGCGCGTCCATCGTCGCCTCGTCGTAGCGGTGGGCGAGGTACAGGGTCTCGTAGTAGCCGGCGACGCCGGCCGTGTACCAGAGCCACTTGTCGAGGCCCGGGTAGACGAGGCAGCCGTACCACTGCTGCACGAGCTCGTTGCAGATGTGCGCCGGCTCGATGGTCTCGAGCGGGACGCTGCTGTTGATCAGGATCAGGCCCGCGCCGTGCTCGAAGACGGTGTCCTTCACGTGCGGGCTCTGGGCGAAGACGATTTTGTCATACGGATAGTCGCCGAACACGCCGAGCAGGTAGTCGGCCGCCTTGACCGCCTCGTCGAGGAACGCCCTGGCAGCCGGTTGGTCGGTTTCCTGCTGATCCAGACACATGATCTGTCGCTCGCCCCAGGGAGCTACCTGCCTGCGTGCCGGGCTGTAGAAGAAGAACCGTCCCGGTACAGGCTCCGTTGCCTGGTACCCCTGCACCAGTATCGGCGTGCTCCTTGCGAGGCCCTGGCCATTGGATTCTATCGCCCCCCTGAGAGGCGGGACGAAATACAGCTGGGACGCAAATGCGTCATCAAGCCGCGTGATCGGGAACCAAAACGCGTGCGGCATCGCGTGGCCGAACTGCTCGCCGATGACGATGCCGGGCAGGTCCTTGCCCTCGTTCGAAACCTTGAAGTGCAGGGTGGTCTCGCCGTCAACGGCGATCGGTTCGGCGAGCGTCACCTTGACGAGGTTGTTGTGGCGCTCGAACTGGAGCTCCGTCTCGTCCTGCTTCAGCTCCTGGAGCGCCATCCCCTCGTTGAGTTGGAGCCAGACGACCGTGGCTTCCGTCGGCGCCGGCTTCTCTTCTTCTTCCTTCTCTGTGGCCTCTTCCTCTGTGGCCTCCTCGTCTGCGGCCTCCTCACCGGTGGCCTTCTCACCGGCGGCGTCCTCAGCGGCGTCGTCGTCACCGGCGGCGTCGTCACCAGCGGCGTCCTCAGCGGCAGCCTCCTCGGCCTTATCCTCGTCGCCGTTGGCGCCTTCGCTTTCCTCGGCCGGGGCTTCGGCTTCGTCGGCCGCCTGCTCGGGCTCGGCGGGGTTGGCGATCACGAGTGAGCCGGTGACGAGAAGGTTTGGGGCGCTGATGTCAACGGTGAGGTCGGCGGACCTGAGGTCGAGGGTCTGGTCGCGGGCGGCCTTGATCCGCTCGTCGTCCTGGGAGGAGGCGGCGCGGTAGAGCGGGGTGGGGGTGAGGAAGAACAGGGCGGCGTTCTCGACGCCGTAGCGGCCCTTGAAGTAGGCGTCGAGCCTGTGCCGGACGCGGGCCTCCCAGATCTGCTCCTTGCGCTTGCGGGCGTCGTGGATGCGGTTGCCGTGGGGGTAGTTTTTGAGGACGCGTTCGTAGTGCTCGAGGGCGGCGTCGCCGTTCTTGAGCAGCGCGTGGTTGACGAGGCCGGTGTAGAAGATGGCGTCGTCCACGCGCGGGCTGTTGGGGTAGTCGTCCATGATGCGCGTGAAGTCGGCGAGCGCTTCGTCGGCGCGCTTGAGCTCGACGTAGAGCAGGCCGCGCTTGAAGAGGACCTCGTCGAGCTCGGAGAACTCGGCGTTCTGCTCGATGTAGTCGGTGTAGGCGGCGAGCGCTTCCTCGCGGCCCTCGGCGTCGTCGGCGAAGCTCAGGGCGAGGGCCATGTACTCGCGGCGCAGGCCCTCGGCGGCCTGGGAGTCGGGGAACTCGGCCATGAGGCGGCCGTACCACTGCTTGGCGCGTTCGCGGTCTTTGAGGCGTTTTTTGTAGATCGTGCCGATGTGGACGTAGGCGGCGACGACCTCCTTGCTTTCGGGCCACTTCTTGAAGACGCGCTCGAACTGCTTGATGCAGTCGCGCCAGTCGGCTTTGGTGGTCTCGGGGTCGGCGGCGAGGCGCCGCTCCATGTCGACGGCGTGGTAGAGCTGGGCGTCGGGGCTGTTGGGCTTGCCGGACTGGCGCTTGACGAGGAAGACGACGGTGACGGCCACGAGCAGGAGCACGGGGCCGATCAGCATGTACTTCTGGATGGCGGCGTCTGCGGACGGGCGGTGCCGCGGACGCCTATTCGGCGAAGAGGTCATCGGACTTGCGGCCCTCGATCATTTTTTGCAGCGCCACAAGCTCGGCGTGCAGCTTCCCGAGGAACTTGCCCATGTCGTCGTTGCGCGCGGCGGTGGCCGCCTTGCCGTGGCGCTGGCCGCGCAGGACGGCGCGGGCCCCCTTGATGGTGTAGCCCTGCTCGTAGAGCAGCTCCTTGATGTGCAGGATGAGCTCGATGTCCTTGCGCTGGTAGGCGCGCTGGCCGCTGCTGTTTTTCTTGGGCTTGAGCTTGGGAAACTCCGTCTCCCAGTAGCGCAGCACGTAGGGTTCGAGGCCCGTGATGGCGCGGACCTCGCCGATCGAGTAGTAAAGCTTGTCCGTCTCCGAGGTTTTGAGAGTTCGCATCGCCCCTCACTCCCCTGCCACACGGCGTACGGCAGAAGGCCTATGACCGACAGGCGGCATTATACTCGACGAGAAGTGCACAATGCAACAAAAATCCGCGCCGCTCAGTTCTCCTCCTGTTGCGCTTCAGGTCCGCCCGGGCCGGGCCGGCCCAGGCTCCTGGGCTCCGAACGGCTCAACAGCCGCCGGATGTTCGACCGGTGCATCACCACGATGAGCACGGCCAGGACTGCGCCCGCTATGGTGTACTCCATGGGCCGCCTGAAAAGCAAGTTCCAACCTGTGAGCGAGAGCGCCGCCACCATGGAGGAGATGGAGACGATCCGGGTCAGGCCGAGCACGACGAACCAGGTCGCCAGCGCGCACGCGGCCGGCACAGGGGTCAGGGCGAAGAACACGCCCACGCTGGTGGCGACGCCCTTGCCGCCGCGGAAGCCGAGCCACAGGGGCCAGTTGTGGCCGGCGATCGCCGCGGCGCCGCACAGGATCCGGAACAGCTCCGGGCCCACGGGCATGGCGTCGCGGAACAGCAGCCCTCCGATCAGGCCCGCCGCCGCCAGGCCCTTGCCGAGGTCGAGGGCGATGACGGCCGCGCCCCACGCCTTGCCGGCCACGCGGCTCACGTTGGTGCCGCCCACGTTGCCGCTGCCCACGGTGCGGATGTCGATGCCCCTGAGCACCTTGCCTGCCATGAAGGCGAACGGCACGGACCCCACCAGGTACGACGCGATGATGCCAATAATGAACAGCGCAATCGGCACGGATCAATGCCTCCTCCGAACGCGGGAGGATAACACAGTGGGCTCCCGTAGGCATTCGCGATTTGGGCTGCTCCTGCCGGATTCTCTGTCACTTCGGTGTCTATATGAATCTTGTGCCTTTCATGTTATCTTCGTTGTGAGTGAGGACCCCTTTGGGGTTTGGGTCTTGGTGTATGACGGTCTGCGCGAAACGGGAGGGATTGAGCCGATGGGTATTTCCGAGGGCGAGCAAGAGAAACCGTGGGTTGACGATTTACGGGCGATTACGAAAACGCCGGAGGATGAATGGCGGGACCGGCTGACTGCGGTGATCGGACGCAATCGAGAACCTGCGCAGGTGCAGGAGATGAGAGCGTTCCTGAACGACCACCTTTCCCAGGCCACGGAGCGTTACCGTGCGCGAATGACGTCCATGATCGCTCTGCTCAGTGCGAAGCTCAGCGAGCTGGGGCTCAACAGCACCGTCGTTGCGGACGTGGTCGGAAGAATTGCCGAACTCCAGGACGAAGTGACCCGGTTGTCCGAGGCGCTGCGCTCGAGCAAGGATGCATTGGCCGGGATGCTTGGCACGGGAGCGAGGCAGACCGTGGGTGCTTATTCGGTCCACATCGGCTACCCACGTGCCTCCATACGTGTGCTCGACAAGGCCAAAGTGCCGGAGATCTTGCGCACGTTCCAGCCTGACAGGCAGTTGATCCTCAGGCATTTCAAGTCCACCGGCGAAGTGCCTGCCGGGGTCGACATCAAAGAGTCCCGGCCGGCCGTGGTCGTCAAGCCGGTGAGGACCGAGTGACTCTTGCTCCAGCGCTGAGGATCGACCAGAGACGCACCCGCCAAAGAGAGACCGAGCGCCGTAGGCGGGATGCTCGCCTACGGCGCCTGCATCTGGCCGGCGATCTTGGCGGAGGGGCCGCGGTGGGCGGTGCGGGTGACGCGGATGGCGGCTTCACCCTCGACGGGGCAGACGGTTTCGCAGATGCCGCAGCCGACGCAGACGTCTTCGACGACGTAGACGCGGTCGAAGGTGCGGCCCTGCGGCCCCGGGGCCTTGGTGAAGCGGATGGCTTTGCGGCCGTCGTCGGCGGAGCGGGCGGGGCAGTGCTCCTCGCAGGTGCGGCAGTTGAACTCGTCGCTCCAGGCATCGGCGTCGGCGCCAGCGGCACTTTCCTCGATGAAGCCGGAGGCTTCGTCCACGCCACGCGCAGCGTGGCCGTGGAGGGCCCAGGAGCGCCAGGGGATGCACTTGTTGCGGTCCACGATGGCCTTGCCGATGACGAAGCGTTTCTTCTCGTCGGCGGTGAGGGTGCCGAGCGCGCGGGTGGGGCAGGCGTCGAGGCAGAGCCGGCAGTCGCCCTGGTATTCGCAGTAGCCGATGCGGGGCACGATGGTGGGGGTCCAGACCGACTCGAGGCCCTGCTGGAAGAGCAGCGGGTGGATGGCGTTCTGGGGGCAGACCTTCATACACTCGCCGCAGCGGACGCATTTGCTTAAAAAGTCGCGCTCGTCGGTCGCGCCCGGGGGCCGGATGATGCGCGCGCGCGGGTCGGTGATGTGGATTCCCTCGCCGGCGGCCGGATTTTCGGTCGCGAACGCCAGCCGGAACAGGGGCGCCGCCGCGACACCGCCGAGCACCGACGCGATCAGCTCGCGGCGGGTGAAGTCGGTGGGCAGGGGGTTTGAGACGAGGTGCATGTCCCTGCGCCTGGCGTACCGTGGGCTGAAGGCGATGGCGGCGGTGGGGCAGATCGCCTCACAATCGAGACACAGGATGCATTCGCCGGTGTGGTTGCCCTTGCCGGTGGGGCCGATCGCGCCCATCTTGCAGGCGGTGACGCACTGGCCGCACTCGGTGCAGGCGTCGCTCACTTTTCGCCGGAACGGGTTGAGACGGGCGGCGATGGCGAACATCGCTCCGAGTGGACACAATGCCCGGCAGTAGAACCGCTTGCGAATGAGCCCAAGCAGGACGATGACGAGGAACACGCCGGCGATGGTCCACACGTACTCGAAGCGGGGCTGGGCGAACGAGCCGGGCGCCGACTGCGGGTGGAACAGGTATCGCTCCAGGGGGCCGATTTTCGAGGCCCCGGCCTGGCGGGCGAGGAAGAAGCCGGCGGGATGGGCGACGAGGCCGTAGACGCGGGTGCTCCAGCTCATGGGGTCGAACCACCCGGCGAGATTGACGCCGAAGACGGCGAGGGCCAGGAGGGCTGCGAGCACGAAGTACTTGCCGTGGTGGAGCTTGCGGCTTTCCTTCGCGGGCTGTTTCCGGCGCGCCCTCGCCAGCACCCGGTCGGTGATGTCGAGCGTGGTGCCGAGCGGGCACACCCAGCCGCAGAAGTAGCGGCCGAGCGGGAGCGTGGCGGCGAGCACGACGAGGGCGAGCCACCAGCCGCTGAAGAGTCCCCGGCCTGCGATGGCGCCCACGAGCGCGTTCAGGGGCGAGAGGTCGAGGAAGAAGTCCACGGGGACGGGGAAGCGCATGGGGGCGCTCGCGTTGATGAGCACGAGAAGGAACAAGGCGAGGACGATGAGCTGCACGGCGCGGCGGAGCGGGCGCTTGTCGGCCGGGCCTGGTCGGTTGCGTCTGCCGTGTCCTTGGCGCATGCCGTCTCTCCGGGTTGGGGACGTGGGGCCGGTTGGGCCGGGGCCATCGTCTTAGAGTGAAAAGGGCGTCTTTTCAACGAAAAACGTTGTCTCCCGGCTGCGAATGATGTTATTGAGCGGGCAACAGGTATTTTGAAACAACACGTCAGGAGGAGGAGCCGGTGCCCGAGCGCACCGAGAGCTCGACGAACACGGCCGCCGTGGCAGCGCAGCACTTTCCGGATGCGACCGATATGCGTACGCACCCGGTGGACATCTACGAGCCGTGGTGCAAGCGCTGCCAGTTGTGCTTCGAGCTGTGCCCGAAGCAGGTGTTCGACGTTGAGCCCACCGGTCGCGTGTACGTGAAGGCGCCGGAGGCGTGCGGCCAGTGTAAGATCTGCGCTCTGCACTGCCCGGACTACGCCATCCTGC
>CAZJXV010000165.1:0-9682 GCA_964550015.1 uncultured Verrucomicrobiota bacterium | reverse complement strand
GGCAAACAGAATAAGTTCTGCCACCGGCTGAAGCTGCCGTGACAAACACACCGGCAATTGAGGCAAACAGAATAAGTTCTGCCACCGGCTGAAGCGCCCGTTGAAGAAACCGCCACCAGCACGCCCTCCAGGGCGCGACGCACGTCGTCCCATGCCCCGAAGGGGCGAAACGTCAGTAGCCGTAGGCGTCAGCCTACGGGCAGGAGGCGACCGATAAAGGTCCTCTTTCTCGACGGGCGACCGGCCCGGACGGGGCCGGTCGCCCGTCGAGAAAGGTTGGTTGTTCCTCGCTCGCGGTCCGTAGGCTTACGCCTACGGCTACTCACGTGGTGCCCCTACGGGGCGTCGAGGGCACAGGTTTTTCAGCAGGCCCTGAAGCCCGTGGCATCACTATGCGGAGTCCCCGGCGGCACGAAACACCGCCTGCATACAGGAACAACGAGCACAGCCGCCATTCTCACATCCCGCCAATCCTGTTATCCTGTCAGCTCCTGACCCGTCGAAGATGGGGCGTCCCGCCCGATGAGGCATGCCATGGTCACCACCACATCCAGGCTTCTTGCGGCCGGCAGGGCGCTGGGCCGGATCGCGTGGTCGCGGCTCGTGAGCCGGGCGCCGCTCGTGCTGTCGCATCTCGTCACCGGCCGCTGCAACTGCCGGTGCGCGACCTGCCTCTGGCGCGACCCGGCCGCCGACGAGCTCACGACCGCCGAGATCGCCCGCCTCTACCGCGACGCGGCGCGCTGCGGCATGATTCTCAACTCAGTCTGGGGCGGCGAGCCCCTGCTCCGGGCCGACTTGCCCCAGATCGCCCGCGCCTCCAAGGCCAACCGCCTCGTGACCATCGTCATCACCAACGGCTCCTTGCTCGCCGACCGCCTCGACGAGCTCGCCCCGTGGGTGCACTGCTTCATCGTCTCCATAGACGAGCTCGGCGACCGCCACGACGACATGCGCGGCCTGCCCGGGATCTTCGACGCCGCCTGCGCCGCCATCGAGTCCATCCGCCGCCGCCACCCGCGCATCAAGGTGATGATCAACTCGGTCCTGAGCCGGCTCAACCCAGGCGCCGGGCCGCGGCTTGCCCGGCTGGCGCGCGAGCTCGGCGTCTCGATCTACTTCTCGCCCATCGAGACGACCTACCGGACAGGCCCCGAGAACCAACCGCCCAAGGACCCCCTCGCCTTGCCGGCCGACGAGTTGAGCGACGCCTGCGAGGAGCTCCTCGCCCTCAAGCGACGCGGCCTTCCCATCGACAACTCGGCTACATACTTCCGCACGTTCATCGGCGGCAAGAAGCCGTACACCTGCGCCTCGCCCGTCCTGTGCGTCACCGTCGCCGCCAACGGCGACGTGTACGGCTGCTTCATGCCGGGCGGCCGGTTCGGCTCGGTCCGCGAGCGCCCGCTGCCCGAAATCCTCCGGCTGCCCCACGTGCGCCGCATGCGCCGCCCCCGGCAATGCAGCATCTGCAACAACGCCGACGTCATAGACGCCTCCCACGTCTGGAACCTCCACCCCGGCCCCCTCCTCGACTACCTCCGCCTGTACGTGCGATAGAGGTGAAAAAAACAGAGACGGGATAACAAGATCAACCGGATTCCCCTGATCCTGAAAATCCTGTTATCCTGTCCACTCCTTCATCCGGCCGGAGACAGGGCAATGCGCGTCGTCGCGGGAACAGCTAGGGGCATGCGGCTCAAGGTGCCGCCGGGCCACAAGATGCGGCCCACCTCCGACATGGTGCGCGAGGCCATCTTCGACATCCTCGCGGACAAACCCGCCGGCGCCCGCGTCCTCGATCTGTTCGCCGGCACGGGCGCGCTCGGCATCGAGGCCCTGAGCCGCGGCGCGGCACACGCCACGCTCGTCGAACGCTCGGACCGCTGCCTCCGCATCATCCGCGAGAACCTCGCCCACACCCGCCTCGGCGAACAGGCGCGGCTCATCCCCGGCGACGTCTACCCCGAGGTCCGCAAGCTGGCCGAAACCGGCGAGCGGTTCGACCTCGTCCTGGCCGACCCCCCCTACGCGGGTCACGGCCGCGACCGCCCCGGCCCTGCGCCCGCGCAAAAGGCGTTGCAGCTCATCGCCGCGACTGCTATCCTCCCAAAAAGTGGCGTCGTGGTGATCGAGCACGCGAGCGGCGTCGCCCTGCCCGACCAGGCGGGCGGGCTCGCGCTCTGGAAGACGAGGAGGTACGGGAGCACGAGCGTCTCGGTCTACCGTTGCACCTGAAGCGAGCGGCTCGATGCGAGCGGCGCCCCGGCCCGACAGGACCCCCGAACGGAGCAAGAAACCCATGCCGAAAGTGGCCGTCTACCCCGGCAGCTTCGACCCGCCCACCAACGGGCACCTCGACGTCATGCAGCGCGCCGGCAAGCTCGCCGGCACACTCTACGTCGCCGTGGCGACCAACATGAGCAAGGAGCCGCTCTTTACCGCCGACGAGCGGGTCAAGCTGCTCGAGCAGGTCACCGCCGATATGCCCCACGTCAAAGTGGACCGCTTCGACGGCCTGCTCGTGGACTACGCGAAAAAGGTCGGCGCCTCGGCCATCTTCCGCGGCCTGCGCGCGGTGAGCGACTTCGAGTACGAGTTCCAGATGGCGCTGACCAACCGGCGGCTCGACGTCGAGCTTGAAACCCTCTTCCTCATGCCGAGCCAGGATTACTCCTACCTGAGCTCGCAGATCATCAAAGAGGTCGCGCGCCTCGGCGGCGATCTGACCCCCTTCGTGCCGCCCCAGGTCGCCGCGCTGATGAAACAGAAGTTCCGCACATGAAAATCGAAGTCCGGAAAGTCTCGCCCGGCGGCGAGACGGTCGAGGCCGTCTCACCCCTGCCCGAGACGCACATGGACCACGTCGGCGTCTGGTTCGACCGGCCCGTCCACCTCAAGATGAAGGTCAGCGTGGTCAACAACGTCTTCATCGCCATGGGCGCCTACGACACCCGGCTCACCATGGAGTGCCATCGCTGCCTCAAGCGCTTCGACTACCCCGCCGAGAGCACCGACTACATCTGGGAGCAGCCGGTCACCCTCTCGGGCGACGAAATAATTGACTTGACCGAGGGGATTCGGGAGGACATTATGCTTCGCCTCCCGCTCAAGAACCTGTGCAGCCAGGACTGCAAGGGGCTCTGCCCCCGGTGCGGGAAGGACCTCAACGAGGGCGCCTGCGGCTGCGAGCCCACCCGGCCGCCGAGCGCCTTCTCTGAGTTGGACACGCTTATTCAGGACGAGGGAGATACACCCTGATGGCCCTACCGAAACGCCGAACATCCAAGGCGCGCCGCGACAAGCGCCGCTCGCACCACGCGCTCTCGCCCGTACAGACCACCGACTGCCCCAACTGCGGCGCCCCGCGGCAGCCCCACCGCGTCTGCCCGAGCTGCGGCTATTACAAGGGAACTCAGGTGACCGAGACTGAAGCGTCCTGACTCTCATGCGCACTGTGGTAGATGCAATGGGGGGCGACCACGCCCCCCGAGCCGTTGTTGAGGGCGTGGCGCTCGCCGCCCGCGAGAAGCCGTCCGCACGCGAGTTCATCCTCGTCGGCGACGAGGACGACATCCGGGCCGAACTCGACCAGCTCAAGGCCGACCGCCTCCCCATCTCCATCGTGCACGCCTCCGAAACAATCGAGATGCACGAAAAGCCGGTCGAAGCCCTGCGCCAGAAAAGGGACTCCTCGATCACCCGCATGATCGACCTGCTCAAGAGCGGCGAGGCCGACGCCGCCGTCTCCGCCGGCAACACCGGCGCCGTCGTCGCCGCCTCCCTGCTCACACTGCGCACCCTCGCCGGCATTGACCGGCCCGCCATCGCCGTCCTCATGCCCAACCCGGTCACCGGCATCACCGTGCTGCTCGACGGCGGCGCCAACGCCGAGTGCAAGCCCGTCAACCTCAACCAGTTCGGCGTCATGGGCAGCATCTACGCCGCCGAGGTGCTCGGCATCACCAACCCCCGCGTCGGCCTCCTCAGCATGGGCGAGGAGCAGTCCAAGGGCATCCCGCTGACCCGAGAAAGCTACGCGCTCCTCGAGCGCGAACCCATCAACTTCATCGGCAACATCGAGGGCCACGACGTCTTCGACGGCACCGTGGACGTCGTCGTGTGCGACGGCTTCACCGGCAACGTCGTGCTCAAGACGAGCGAAGCGCTCGCCAACACGATCTCCTACATCCTCAAGCGCGAATCCAGGCGCACGCTCCCGCGCGTCGTCGGCGCCGCCCTCCTGCGCCCCGCGTTCAGGTACCTCAAGAAAAAGGTGGACGCCACGGAACACGGCGGTGCGCCGTTGCTTGGCATCAACGGAGCGGTTATCATCTGCCATGGCGGCTCGAGCGGCCTCGCCGTCCGCAACGGCATCCGCGCCGCCGAACGCTTCGTCGAACACAACGTCAACCAACACATCACGCGGTCCTTCGGCGGCAGGGTCGCAACAGAGAGGACAGCCCGTTGACCCACACGCTGCGCGACGCCTACGTATCCGGCACCGGCATGTACGTCCCCGACAAGGTGCTCACCAACGCCGACCTCGAAAAAATGGTGGACACCTCCGACGAGTGGATCACCACCCGCACCGGCATCAAGGAGCGCCGCATCGCCGAGGACGGCGTGGGCACCTCCGACCTCGCCCTCCCTGCCGCCCAGGACGCCATCGCCGACGCCGGCATCACGGCCCAGGACGTTGACCTCATCATCTGCGCCACCTTCACGCCCGACACCCCCTGCCCGGCCGCCGCGCCCCTGATCCAGCAAAAGCTCGGCGCCGCCAATACCCCAAGCTTCGACTTGCACGCCGCCTGCACCGGCTTCGTCTACGGCCTGACCGTCGCCCGGCAGTTCGTCGCCACCGGCCAATCCGAAGCCGTGCTCGTCCTCGGCGTGGACAAGGTGACCTCCGTCACCAACTGGACCGACCGCAACACGTGCGTCCTCTTCGGCGACGGCGCCGGCGCCGCCGTCGTCACCGCCGCCCCCGGCCGGATGCGCCTCCGCGGCAGCTACCTCGCCTCGGACGGCTCGATGGCCAAGCTGCTCTACATGCCCGGCGGCGGCAGCGCCATACCGCCCACGCGCGAGAGCGTCGAGCAGGGCCTGCACTACCTCCGGATGAACGGCCGCGAAGTCTTCAAGGCCGCCGTCCGCTGCATGGAGGGCGCCGTGGACATCCTGCTGAAACGCGAGGCCGTGGACCGCAGCGAGATCCGCTGGCTCATCCCCCACCAGGCCAACATGCGCATCATCAAGGTGCTCGGCGACTACCTCGACCTGCCGGCCGAGAACGTCTTCAAAAACGTCGAGCGATACGGCAACACCTCGGCCGCCACCACCGCGATCGGCCTCCACGAGGTGTACCAGGCCGGCGAATATGAAGCCGGCAACAAGATCGTCCTCGTCGCCTTCGGCAGCGGATTCACGTGGGGAGCGTGCCTGCTCGAATGTTGAACGACGCCCGCATAGCCGTCCTCTTCCCCGGCCAGGGCGCCCAGCACGTCGGCATGGCCAGGGACCTCTACGACGCGTTCGAGACCGCCCGCACCGTCGTGGACGCCGCCCGCAGCGTGCTCGGCTTCGACCTCGGCGCCCTCATGTTCGACGGGCCCGAGCACGAGCTGACCCAGACAAAGAACAGCCAGCCCGCCATCTACGTCGCCAGCGTGGCCGCCTGGCGCGTGCTCGCCAAGCGCTGCCCCGCGCTCACCCCCGCCGCCTTCGCCGGGCTGAGCCTCGGCGAATACACCGCCCTGCACGCCGCCGGCAGCTTCAGCTACGAGGACGGCCTGCGCCTCGTGCGCCGCCGGGGCGAAGCCATGCAGGCGGCGTGCGAGCGCTCCACCGGCACCATGGCCTCGATCATCGGCCTCGATGAGGCCGCCGTCCGCCGCGTCGTGGCCGACGCCGGCGCCACCGGCCTCGTCGACGTCGCCAACATCAACTGCCCGGGCCAGATCGTCGTCTCCGGCAGCCCCGAAGGCGTGCGCGCCGCCATCGAAGGCGCCAAGGCAGCCGGCGCCGGCCGCGCCATCGAGCTCAAGGTCAGCGGTGCCTTCCACAGCCGGCTCATGGCGCCCGCACGCGACGAGCTCGCCGCCGCGCTGGCCCGGACCGACGTCAACCCCCCCGCCACCACCGTCATCCAGAACGTCACCGCCCGGCCCGCCGCGTCGCCGGACTCGATCCGCCAAAGCCTCGCCGACCAGTGCACCAGTTCCGTGCTCTGGCACACCTCGATCGAGACGCTGCTGGGCGACGGCGTCACCACCTTCATCGAGGCCGGCCCGGGCACAGTGCTCCAGGGCCTGCTGCGCCGCATCGACCGCGAGGCGACCGGACTCGGCGTCCACGACGTCGAGTCGCTCGAGCGCACCGTGGCCGCGCTCGAAGCCGCCGACCCCGATAACGCCGAACGCGCTGGAAGGAGGGGGCCGTGAACCTGCTCGAAGGCAAAACCGCCATCATCACCGGCGCCGCGCTGGGCATCGGCAAGGCGATCGCCCTCACGTTCGCCGAGCACGGCTGCGACGTCGCCGTGTGCGACATAGACCTCGAGGCCGCCGAGGCCACCGCCGCCGAGCTCGCCGCGATGGGCCGCACGGCCAAGGCCTACGCCGTGGACGTCGCCGACCCCAAGGCCGTCGCCGACGTCACCGACAAAATCGTTGACACGTTTTCGCGCGTCGATATATTGGTCAACAACGCCGGGATCACGCGGGACGGTCTGATCGTCCGGATGAGCGAAGCAGACTGGGAGGCGGTCCTCGCCGTCAACCTCAAGGGCTGCTTCAATTTTATCAAGGCGGTCAGCGGCCCCATGATGCGGCAGCGTGCGGGCACCATCATCTCCATCGCCTCCATCGTGGGCATGATGGGCAACGCCGGCCAGGCCAACTACAGCGCCTCGAAAGCCGGCGTGATCGGCCTGACCAAGTCGGTCGCCAAGGAGCTCGCAAGCCGCCGCATCACGGCCAACGCCATCGCGCCCGGCTTCATCACAACCCGGATGACCGACAAGCTCACTGAGGCGCAACGCAACACGATGCTCGCACAGATCCCGCTCAAGCGGTTCGGCGGCCCGGACGACGTCGCCCACGCGGCGCTCTTCCTGGCAAGCCCGCTGGCCGCTTACATCACCGGCCAGGTGATCGTCGTGGACGGCGGGATGCTCATGTAGCGTGACCTGAAAAAAACGGTTCGGACTGACAGCGTGTTCAAGGAGGAACGAAGGAATGGCGGTTGAGGAGAAGGTCAAAGACATCATCGTCAAGCTGCTCGGCGTCAACCCGGAGGAGATCACCCCCGAGGCGAAGTTCCAGGAGGACCTCGGCGCCGACTCCCTCGACGCGGCACAACTGGCCATGGAGTTCGAGCAGGAATTCAACATTGATATCCCGGAAGAGGACGCCAACCAGCTCACCACGGTCGGCCAGGCCGTCGAATACCTCACGAAGAGGACCCAGAGCTAACTGTCTCCTGACCCGACGGCACCCCGGGGTCGGGCCCGCTGCACCCCCCCGAGGTGACGCGAGATCACAATAATGAGAAACAACAGGCGTGTTGTCATAACCGGCTTCGGTGTCCTCTCCCCGAACGGCATCGGCCCTGAGACGTTCTGGGATGGCCTCGTCAACGGCCGGAGCGCCACGGGCACCGTGACCGCCTTCGACACCACCGGCATGCCCTCGACCGTGGACGCCGAGGTCAAGGACTTCGAGCCGACGAAGTGGATGTCGCCCAAAGACATTCGGCGCACGGACCGCTTCGTCCAGCTCGCCGTGGCCGCCTCGCTCATGGCCGTCGAGCACGCCGGCCTCGCCATGGACGCCGAGGACCCACGCCGCGTCGGCGTGCTCATCGGCTCGGGCATCGGCGGCATCCACACCATCTGCACCGAGCACGAAAAGCTCCTGAGCCAGGGCCCACGGCGCCTCTCGCCGTTCCTCATCCCGATGCTCATCATCAACATGGCCTCGGGCCAGGTCTCGATCCTGCTCAACGCCAAGGGGCCGAACTTCAGCATCGCCACCGCGTGCGCCACCGCCGCCCACAGCATCGGCGAGGCCGCCAACATCATCTGGAACAACGAGGCCGACATCATGATCGCCGGCGGGAGCGAGGCCGCGCTCAACGCGCTCGGCTTCGGCGGGTTCTGCGCCATGAAAGCGCTCAGCACCCGCAACCACGAGCCGGAAAAGGCCAGCCGCCCCTTCGACCTCGAACGCGACGGCTTCGTCATGGGCGAGGGCGCCGGCATCGTCGTCCTCGAGGACTACGAGCACGCCAAGAAACGCGGCGCGCCGATCCTCGGCGAGCTCGCCGGCTACGGCGCCACCGGCGACGCCCATCACGTGACCGCCCCCGCGCCCGGCGGCGAGGGCGCGTCGCAGTGCATGGTCCTCGCACTCAAAAGCGCCAAGCTCAACACCGAGGACGTGGACTACATCAACGCCCACGGCACTTCGACGCCGCTCAACGACAAGCTCGAGACCGACGCGATCAAGAACGTCTTCGGCGACCGCGCCCACACGGTGCCGGTGAGCTCGACCAAGTCCATGACCGGCCACCTGCTGGGCGCCGCCGGCGCCGTCGAGCTCATCGCCTGCATCCTGAGCATGCAGCACAACACGATCCACCCGACGATCAACTACGAGACGCCCGACCCGGAATGCGATCTCGATTACGTACCGAACACGCCGAGGGAAGCCACCCTCAACACCGCGCTCTCGAACTCCCTCGGCTTCGGCGGCCACAACGCCGCGCTCATCATCAAGCGGATCTAGGGCACGAGCACGTGGAGGAGGAGTCACCCGAACGCGGCCCGGCAGCGCCAGTGCCTTGCCCGACGCCCGCTCGCCCGACACCCAGGACACCGTGATGGGAACTGACTCGATATGGATTACCAGCTCACCGAACTCCAGCAGGAAATCCGCGACATAGCGCGCCGCATCGCCGAGGAGAAGATTAAGCCCGTGCGCGCCCAGTACGACGAGGACGGCGCCTTCCCCTGGGACATCGTCAAGGTGTGCGCCGACGCCGACCTGTTCGCCGTCTTCCTGCCCGAGAAGTACGGCGGCCTCGACGGCGGCATCATGGAGCTCGTCGTCGCCACCGAGGAGCTCAGCCGCGCCTGCGGCGGCATCGCGCTCTGCCTCGCCGCCAGCGCGCTCGGCACCATCCCCATCGTGCTCTTCGGCACCGACGAGCAAAAGGAAAAGTACCTGCCCGATCTCGCCGCCGGCAAAACCGTGGCCGCCTTCGCCCTGACCGAACCCGCCGCCGGCTCCGACGCGAGCGCCATCCAGACCACCGCCGTCAAGGACGGCGACTACTACGTCATCAACGGCCTCAAGCAGTGGATCACCAACGGCGGCGAGGCCGGCACCTACGTCGTCGTCACGATGACCGACCGGAGCAAGGGCGCCCGAGGCGCCAGCACCTTCGTCCTCGAGAAAGGCATGGAAGGCTTCGACTTCGGCAAGAAAGAAGACAAGATGGGCATCCGCGGCAGCACCACGCGCGAGCTCATCTTCCGCGACTGCCGCGTGCACAAATCACACCTGCTCGGTCGCGAGGGCATGGGCTTCATGGTCGCCATGAAGACCTTCGATATGTCCCGCCCCGGCGTCGCGGCCCAGGCGCTCGGCATCGCCCAGGGCGCCCTCGACGAGGC
>CAZJXV010000164.1:0-9747 GCA_964550015.1 uncultured Verrucomicrobiota bacterium | reverse complement strand
AGCCTATCGCCTCGCCAACCGAGGTGCACTACGCATTCATGCTAGCTACTCACGTGGTGCCCCGACGGGGCGTCGAGGGCACAGGTCTTTCAGCAAACCCTCACGCCCGTGGCCACTCCCACACGCGCCTGACGAGGCTCCAGAACGCCCCTATGCGGCAATGGATGATGCCATGCGCGATGACTGCGCCACCGAATCGCTATGAGAAATCCGGGCTAGAACGAAAGCTCGTAGCGCTGCGTCCGGCGGTAGTAGTCGAACGCCTCCTTCGGGAACGAGAACTCAAACTCGAACGTGAGCTCCTTCTTCTCGCCCGCGCCCAGCTCGAACGTCCACTCGAGCTCGCCCGTCGCCTCGTCCGCCTCGATCCTGTCGGTCGCCTCGATGAGCTTGACCTTCACGTCCGCGTCCTGCGAGACCGGCACCTGCTCCTGCACCACGACCGAGGCCGTCTTGCCCGTGTAGTTCTCCACCGTCACCTCGATCGTGTTCCGGACCGCCACCTTGTTGCGCGTCTTCGACACCTTCGTGCGGTCCCTGAGCGTCTCGCGCTCGACCTTGATCCGGTCGTCCGGCCCGAGCGAGAGCTCGAACTCCTCGCCCGGCGACACCCCCTCGAGCCGCGCCCGGCCGATGAAGTCCGGCCCGAGGAACACGTGCACGGGCCCGCTGAGCAGCCGCAGCTCGCTCGTGTTCGTCACCTCCGTCTCCACGAACGCCGTCGTCTTGACCTTCGGCACGATCGTGTAGCGCATCGTCCCGTCGAGCTTCACGATCCCGATCGTCGTCCGGTGCGGTTGGCCGTCCGAGGGGACCGTCTCGGCCTTCTTCACCTCGAACACCGCCGACGTGCCCCGCTCCTCGACCGTCGCCAGCGCCACGGCCATCGGCGCCTCCGCCGGTTCGTCCTCCTCAGCCATCTTGTCCTCGGCCATCGCCTCGGGCCGCGCCAACCCCTTCGCCCGCGTCATGCGCCTCCCCCCACCGGTGCTTTCGACCATCCGCCGCCAGCCGCTGTCGAGGTACCACGGCTCGAGCTCCGGCACCTGCGCGCCCACCGCGGGCCGCGCCGTCGAGAGCAAGAGCGTCGCGTCCGTCCAGTCCTCGCCCGTCTTCTGCGCCACCGTGCCGTAGTAGGTCAGCTCCACCGTGCCCTTCTCGACGTCGGCCCGCGCGTCGTAGAGCGGCCCCCACGACGCCCCACCCACGACGTAGTCGAGCGCCAGCTCGAGCGTCCCCTCGCCCAGCGCCTCGACCGAGACCGTCACCTGCTTGGTCTCGATCACGCGCTCACGCCCGATCCGGCCCAGCTCCGCCTGCTTGATCTGCAGCTCCTTATTGAGCTCGCGCAGCGCCACCTGCTTCTCGCGCCCGGTCTGCATCAGCTCCGCCAGGCTCGTCCCGACGAACGTGACGACCGTGCTCCACTCCTCCGTCTTGACCTCCTTGAACTGGAACTGCTGCGCCGCCGCCTGCTGCGCCACCAACCGCATCTCCGTGATGAACTCCTTCTGCTCGCCCAGCACGGCCACCTCGTCGTTCACCACCTGGATCCGGTCCTCGAGCGCCTGGATCTCGTCCCGCAGCGTCTGCACCCGTTCCTCGGGCGTCTCCTTCGTGTAGGCCACCTTCGACTCGATCCCCAGCAGCCGCGCCGACGCCGTGCCCGCGCCCGACGCCCGCAGCGAATCGTCGTCGAGCCACCGAGGCAGCCCCGCGAACACGAAGTCGTACTCGCCCGGCTTCACCGTCAGGGTCGCCGTCCGCGTCACCAGCGCCCGGTCGCTATAGACCGTCACCGACGTGATTGTCGAGTCCACCTCCGGCGCCGCATTCTCCGCCGCACTCGCCAGCACGGCCACGCAGCACATCACACACACCATCGCCGTCTTCATCATGCACCTCCTCGGAAACCCATGGTCCGTCATGCGCTAGCATACTTTACCAGCATAGGGCCTGTCTGGGAAGCGAGGCCCCCAATGCGCCGGTTGTGCGCCCGCCTTGGATAGACACGACACCAACGCCGCGAGTTCAACCGTTTTCGTGCAACGCGTCATGAAGCGCCGCCGCCGCCGCGCGCGTCATCTTCGGGGCGGCCGCGAGTTGCTCGAGCGTGGCCGCGCGGATGCGCGCCAGGCTGCCGAAGTGCCTCAAGAGCGCCTGCTTACGCGCCGGCCCGATGCCGGCCACCTCGTCGAGCACCGACGCGAACTGCGCCTTGCGCCGCACCTGCTTGTGGTAGGCGATCGCGAACCGGTGCGCCTCGTCGCGCACCCGCTCAATCAGAAACCGCACCGGCGCGTTCCGCTTGAGCCGCACCGGCTCCTTGACGTTGGGCAAATAGACCTTGTCGAGCTTGAGCCGCCCGGCGCCCCACGCCGCCTTGTCCTTCGCCACGCTCACCACGTCGAGCCCGCCCAGCCCGAGCTCCTCCAGCACCGCGCGCGCCACGTTGAGCTGCCCCTTGCCCCCGTCAATCACCACGAGGTCCGGCAGCCCGCCCTCCACCTTCGCGCGCGCGTACCGGCGCGAGAGCACCTCGTGCATCATGGCGTAGTCGTCGCCCTGCTCCACCGTGCGGATCCGGAACTTGCGGTACTCGCCCTTGTCCGGCTCCCCGTCGCGAAACACCACCACCACGCCGACCCGGTGTGCGCCCGCGATGTTCGACATGTCGAAACAGTCGATCCGCTCCGGCGTGCGCCGCAGCCGCAGCGCCGTGCGAACCTCGTCGAGCAAGTCGCGCCGCCGCGCGTCGCGGTCGCGCGCCGCCTCGAACGCCGCCTGCGCGTTCTTCGCCGCCAGCTCGACGAGCCTGCGCTTCTCGCCCCGCTGCGGCGCCGCGATCTCCACCTTCCCGCCGCGCCGCTCGGCCAGCACCTCGGCCACGCTCGCCGCGTCCCGAAGCGCCACCGGCACGAGCACTTCCGGCGGGATGATGCCCGCCGCGTCGTAGAACGAGAGCAGGAACGCCCCAAAGAATTCCTCATCGGCCTCCTGTACCTTCGCGAACGAGCGCGCCGTCGCCTCGAGCAGCCGCCCCTCGCGCACGTGCAGCACGGCGATCTCCAGCGCGTCCGCCTCGCGGTACAGGCCGAACACGTCGCGCGACGCCCATGTCGTCGAGACCGCCTGCTGGCGCTCGAGCGTCGCCGTGACCGCCGCCACCTGGTCGCGCAGCCGCGCCGCCTGCTCGAAGTCCTCGTCGGCCGCCGCCGCCTCCATGCGCCGCCCCAGGTCCGCCACCAGCTCGTCCGCCTGCCCGCGCAGAAACTGCACCACGTTGCGCACCACGGCCGCGTAGTCCGCCTCGCTGATATTGCCCACGCACGGCCCGTAGCACTTGCGCATCTGGCAGTTCAGACACGGCCGACCCGTCCGCCGCGCCTCGCGGAACTGCGCCTCCGAGCACTGCCGCAGCGGAAAGATCTCGTGCAGCGTCCGCACCGTCTCGCGCACCTTGCGCGCCGACGCGTACGGCCCGAAGTACAGCGCTCCGTCGCGCGGCCGCCGCCTGAGCCGCACGATCTCCAGCTTCGGAAACGCCTTGCCCGTGTCGAGCCGCAGGCTGATGTACGTCTTGTCGTCGCGCCAGAACACGTTGTAGCGCGGCCGGTGCTTCTTGATCAGCGTCTCCTCGAGCAGCAGCGCCTCCTTGGCCGTCGAGGTGACGATCGTCTCGACGCCCGCCGCCCGCCGCATCAGAAACGGCACGCTCGGCCGCGTGTCCCGCTCGGGCACGAGATACTGCCGCACCCGCGCGCGCAGGTCCTGCGCCTTGCCCACGTAGATGACCTGGCCCGCCGCGTCCTTCATCACGTACACGCCCGGCGCGCGAGAAATGTCCTCGAGCGCCGAGGCATCCAGCAGCGTCGCGTGCGGGGTCTGTTTCTCAGGCTTGCCGTTCATGGCTCGCGCGGCCCGTGCACCTCACCTATCAACCGTCGTGGCATCTCGACACATTATACGCCGGTTGCTCCGATGAGGGTCGCGATTTCGCTGCGCCGCGCAGCAACCTCCTGCGATACGCACGCGTCCACTGAAACGCGAACGGGCCCGCGCCTCAGCATCGAGCCCAGATTTTCGGATAACGAATCCTGGGTCGAGGCCCAAAGCGAAAGGATCGGCGCAGTCATCACCGAGCAGCCCGAGCAAGCAGGCTTAGAGCCCCGTCGGGGGGCGATTGGCAGTAGCCACGGGCGCCAGCCCGTGGAGCGCACGCACCAAACAGACTACGGAGCCCCTTTAGGGGCGATTCACGTCGTCGAGCCGAGAGATCCGCCGTGCCCAGCTCAATCGCCCCTGACGGGGCTCAGGAGTCTGCGGGCGCCTCGGCAACCACGGGCTTTCGCCCGTGGCTACTACCAGTCGCCGCTGCGCGGCTCTCGATAACGTGCCGGTGCGTCGCCCGCTCCGGTCAAGATGCACCCGTGAGGTGAGGGGCCCCCTCGACGAGCAGGGCCCCCTTACCCCAAAATTGGCCCTCGAACGCCGGGCTGGACGCGCACGGCCCGCCCATGCCACAATTGCGCCTCCAGGAACTGCCGGAGTCTGCCCAACGCCATGACCGAAAAACCCTCGCGCGACAGAATCCTCCTCGTGGACGAGCAGCCCGAGGTCCAACGCGCCGTCACCGAAATGCTCGAGGACCGCGACCAGCAGGTCGTCGTCGCCGAGAGCGTCGGGCGCACCCGCGCGCTCATCGCCGACGACGACGAACGCTTCAGCCTCGTGCTCCTCGACCTCGACCTCGAAGGCAAGGGCGTGGACACCGGCTTCGAGCTGCTCGACGAGATCAAGCGCGCGCGGCCCGACCTGCCCGTCGTCATCCTCACCGGCCACAGCACCGTCGAGAACGCCAAGCGCGCCTTCAAGGGCGGCGCCAACGACTTCCTCGAAAAGGACATCTACCTCGCCGAGAACCTCGAAGTGAGCTTCGAGAAAATCGCCCAGTTCAAGCGCGCCGTCGCCGAGAACAAGGCTTTGAGGCGCCGGACCGAAGCGCTCGAACGCACCGCGAGCTTCTACCGCGGCAAGCTCGAGCGGCAGTACCTGATCGTCGGCCAAAGCCCCGCCATCTGCGCCCTGCTCGACACGATCGAGAAGGTCGCCCCGATCCCCCGCCCCGTCCTCATCGTCGGCGAGCGCGGCACCGGCAAGGAGCTCGTCGCCGCCGCCGTCCACCGCCTCAGCCCCCGCGCCGACGAACCGTTCATCACCATCAACTGCGCCGCCGTGCCCAAGGACCTCCTCGGCAGCGAGCTGTTCGGCCACGAAAAAGGCGCCTTCACCGGCGCCGACAAACGCAAGCTCGGCCTCTTCGAGCTCGCCGACCGCGGCACGCTGTTCTTCGACGAGGTCGGCAACATGCCCATGCCGTTCCAGAAAAGCGTCCTCCGCATCATCGAGTACCAGAGCTTCACCCGCGTCCAGGGCACCGAAACCATCCACGTCGACGTGCGCATCATCGCCGCCACCAACGCCGACCTCTCAGACCTCGCCGCCCGCGGCGAGTTCCGCGACGACCTCCGCGACCGCCTCGCCTTCGAGACCATCGTCGTGCCCCCCCTCCGCGAGCGCCCCGAGGACATCCCGCTGCTGGCCGAGCACTTCACCGAGGCCCTCGTGCGCGAAGCCCCGTCGCTGAGCCCCAAGACCCTCAGCCCCGCGGCCATCGAAGCGCTCCAGGGCTACCCCTGGCCCGGCAACGTGCGTGAGCTCCGCTACACGATCGAGCGCGCCCTCTACAAGACCCAGGGCGACACAATCGAGCCGGCCGACCTCGCCCTGCCGAAACCCGACGCGGCCCACGCCGAGACCGGCGCCCTCGACGAGGGCCCGCTGGAGGAACGAGTCGCCCAGTTCGAGCGCCGCCTCATTGAGAACGCCCTCGAAGCCGCCGGCGGCAACCAGGCAAAGGCCGCCGAGGCCCTCGGCATCACCTACGACAAGTTCCGCTACCTCTACCGCAAGTACATGCGCGGAAACTAGGGACTGCCACCCTGTTGTAAAACCCGTAGTCTCGACGAGCCTGTCCTTGCCCTGAAAGGGCAGAATAGGTTAGCCCAGGGTCAGCTTTGCCCCGAGCCTGCCCCGAGCTTGTCGAGGGGCCGGCCGAGGGGCAAAGCGCAACCCTGGGTACAGAGCCCGCAACAAACCAAACCATAGCCCGAAGGGCTTGCATAGAACCGGTTTTTCAACAGCCCCACTGTCCCCGATTTCTTTACAGGGAAAGCCGTTGACGCGCAGGCGCGAGACGACCTAACATAATGTTGACAGCTTAGAGAGACCGCCCCGCCACAGCGCGATGGGCGGGGCGCGCTTGCCCGGACCGGAAACGGGCGGGTGGCGGTGGGGGATTAGCTCAGCTGGTAGAGCACATGCATGGCATGCATGGGGTCACCGGTTCAAATCCGGTATCCTCCACCATCTTTTTCGTCGCCTGGAGGTGCGCGATGTCTGTCGGGCCAAGCCTCAAACGCAACCGGGCACAAGCGGCCCGCACGGCACGGATCGTTCTCGCCCTGTGCCTGATCGCCCTCGCCGTCGCCCTGCCGCCCGCCGGCCGCCTCCTCGCCGGCGAAGATCCCGCCCCCACACCGGCCGACGCCGAGCCGGAGCCCCTCATCTACCACCTCAAGCTCAACCGCATGGTTGACGGCATCATGGTCGTCCACGTCCGCCGCGGCCTCGAGGAAGCCAAGCAGGCGGGCGCGGGCCTCGTCGTGCTGGAAGTGGACACCTTCGGCGGCGTTGCCGCGTCCGCCGTCGAGCTGAGCAAGGTGCTCAACGGCTCGCCGGTCCCCACCATCGCCTGGGTCAACACCAAAGGGGCTTCCGCGGGCGCGGTGATTACGTACGCCTGCGACGACATCGTCGTAGCCCCCGGCGCCAACTTCGGGGCCGCCATGGTCATCGCGGTCTCGCCCGGCGGCGAGGTCAGCCCGGTCGGCGAAAAGTACACACGCTTCTACGCCCAGCAGATGCGCGCAAACGCCGAGGCCAACGGCCACGATCCCGACCTGGCCGAGGCGATGACCGACATCGCTAAGGTGATCCGCTACGACGACTACGCCCGCAAGATGGCCGCCAGGAGCATCCGCCTCGGCATCCCGGAACAGTATCGAACCGGCGAGAGGCCCGACACCGGCCCGCCGAGCCGCTTCGTCGGCGGCGTCGCCGGCCAGCCGCCGTGGGAAGAGTACGGCAAGGAATTCATCGTCAAGGAAGGCGAGATCCTCAGCCTGACGGACCGCGAGGCGCTGTTCCTGCGCGTCGCCGTCGGACGCGCCACAATCATCGACGCCCCTGCCCCCGCCGCAGGCGCGCCTGCCGCCGGCGCCCCCGCGCCAACGGCCCAGGCCATCACCGACATCGAGAAGTTCGCCGCCTTCCGCGGCGCGCGCATCGTCACCCTCGAGGCGTCCTGGTCGGAAGCGCTCTCAGCGTTTCTCACCAGCCCTCTCGTCTCGACCCTGCTGTTGCTCGGCGCCATCATCGGCATCGGCACCGAGCTCAAGGTCCCCGGCTTCGGCTTCCCGGGAATCGTGGGTCTCGCGTGCATCGCGCTGCTGTTCATCGGCCACATGGGCGCCGGCGCCGCGCGCTGGACCGACCTGATCCTCGTCGTTATCGGCCTCGTCCTGCTCGCCATCGAGCTGTTCGTCATCCCCGGCTTCGGCATCGTGGGCATCACCGGCATCATCTGCATCCTCGCCGGCCTCTTCAAGATGCTCGTCGAGAACCCGCCCAAGGGCCTGCCGCCGCTGCCGGGACAACTCTGGCAGGCCGCCGCCATCCTTGGCATCGCCATCATCGCCAGCGGCGTCGCCATCGTGCTGCTCTACCGCTTCGTCCTGCCGCACACGCCCCTCTTCGGCGCGCTGGTGCTCAGCACCGAGCAAAAGCACGCCGCCGGCTACCACGCCTCGGAAGGCTCGCGGCTCGCCGAACCCGAAAAGCTCATCGGCCGCGTCGGCGTCGCCAGGACCATGCTCCGCCCCGCCGGCCGCGCCATCTTCGACGGCGAACCCTACGACGTGGTCACCCGCGGCGACTTCATCAAGCCGGGCGCCCAGGTCGAGATCGTCGAGGTGAAATCCAACCGTATCATGGTACGCGAAAAACGCCCGCCCGAGGCGCCGCCACAGGAGGACACATAAACTATGGTGTGGCTCGTCGTCTTGCTCGGCCTCGTCGGCGTCGGTCTCATCTTCTGCGAGATCTTCATCCCCGGCGGCATTGTCGGCACCCTCGGCGTCCTCGCCCTCATCGGCAGCATCGTCGTCGCCGCGATGAACTTCTCCACCGCCGGCATCGTCCTGACCATCCTCGTTATCCCCATCGCCGGCATTGCCGCCGGCGTGGTCGCCTTCCGCGTACTTCGCAAAACAAGGCTCGGAAAGGCCCTCTTCCTCGGCTCGACCCAGCAGGGCGTGGACGTCCTCGCCGGCTCGGCCGAGCAGTACGCGAAACTCATCGGCAAGCGCGGCGTCGCCGAGTCCTATCTCAGACCGGCAGGCGTCGCCGACGTCGACGGCCGGCGCGTGGACGTCGTCACCGAAGGCGAGTACGTGCCGGCGGGCACGCCCGTCGAGGTGCTCCGCCTCGAAGGCAACCACCTCGTCGTCCGCACGATTGAACAAGAGAAAGACACAACCTGACGCAGACTCTGCGATTGGAGCAACTCAACCGGGGCGCGACAACGCCACCCAACTCAGCGGGGACACTCTCAGCATGAATGCACTACTCGGCCAGGGCTACGAGCTGCTCGCAGCAGCCGCGGCTGAGCGTCAGCAGCCGGTGGTGGTGACGGTAGCTATTGTAGTGATCGCCGTGATCTTCCTGATCATCCTCGGGGTGTTGATCACCTTCTTCGGGGTTTGGATCCGCGCCCTGGCTTCGGGCGTCCCACTGGGCTTTGTCCAGCTCATCGGGATGCGGCTGCGCAAGGTGCCGGCTAGGCTGATCGTGGACGCAAAGATCGCAGCGAACAAGGCACACTTGACCGACGTAACATTGAGCGATCTCGAGGAACACTACCTCGCGGGCGGCAACGTCACGCAAGTCGTCCGTGCGTTGGCCGCTGCTCGCGAAGCGAACATGGACTTCTCATTCGAGCACGCCGCCGCAATAGACCTGGACGGCCGCGACGTGCTGCGTGAGGTTATGCATGCACGGGGGGGGCGCGTGATAGGCCCCTATGGTATAATGCAGGATAATTGCCAACGAACGGCTCGAGGGAGGATCTCATGAACGCATTACGACATGACACGGTCGCGAAAGCGATCTGGATTTGCGCATGCGCTGCGGCGCTCGTCGGGCTTGCCGGCGCCGCCCTCGCGGCACACCCGGGCACGGGTCACCTCCTGGCCCAGGGCGGCGGCGAAACGCTCAAGACAGGGTGGATCATCGTTATTGTCGTCGTCGCCATCCTGTTCCTCATTTTCCTGGGCATCGTCATCGCCTTCTTCAAGATCTGGATCCGCGCGCTCGCCTCCGGCGCCCGCGTCGGCTTCGGCACCCTGATCGGCATGCGGCTCCGCAAAGTCTCCGCCGGCCTCATCGTGGACGCGAGGATCATGGCCGTCAAGGCGGGACTCACCGTCAGCACCAATGACCTGGAGACCCACTACCTCGCCGGCGGCAACGTGTTGCAGGTGATCCGATCCCTCATTGCCGCCGACAAGGCCAACATCGAGCTCTCGTTCCAGAAAGCCGCCGCCATTGACCTGGCGGGCCGCGACG
>CAZJXV010000163.1:0-9849 GCA_964550015.1 uncultured Verrucomicrobiota bacterium | reverse complement strand
TCGAGATGAAGACGCGGCAGTGGTGGGTGATGTCTTTGCTCTCGTTGGGCAGGCGCGGGTGGGAGTAGACGAGGTCGTCGGCGTCGTGGGGGTGCGGGCCCTTGCCGTAGAAGATGTTATCGGCGTTCCGGGTGGTGGGCGGCGAGTCTGTGGGCGGCTGCCATCCGGCGTCGTCGAAGGCCTGGCGGAGGCGTGCGGCGGCCGTTTCGCGGTCGGTGGTTGCGCCCTCCTTGGGCGTGAGGGTGAGCTTGCCCCAACGGCCGCCGCGACCGCGGAGCACGCGAAAACGGACGTCGTCGAAGTCGCCATTCTCGACGAGGAGGTGGTAGATGGCGGGGAACTCGGCCCTGAAGCGCGGCACGGCGTCGTCTGTGTACTCGTCGGGCGCCAGGGGTTGAAGCGACCGGCCGACGGAACGGATGACGGCGAACGCCAGGACGGCGCCCGCGACGAGAACGAGGGCAACGACAAGGATGACTTTCTTCGCGTTCATTCTTTCACCGGGTTGTTGACGGGCCGCCGGGCGCGGGAGGGGCGAAGCTCACGTCCGGCAGGGCGACGTCGTCGGTTTCGAAGTACTCGGCGCGCCCGATGCCGGCCATGCCGGCGACGAGGCTCGAGGGGAACATCTCGGTGATGGTGTTGAGGTCGCGCACGTTGGCGTTGTAGAAGCGGCGGGCGGCCTGGATGCGGTTCTCGGTCTCGACCAACTGCTTTTGCAGGTGCATGAAGTGGCGGTCGGCCTTGAGCTCGGGGTAGCCCTCGGCGACGGCGAAGAGCGATTTCAGCGTGCCGACCAGCGCGTTCTCGTCGCGGGCCTGGCTTTCGGGCGAGCCGGTGCTCTCGACGGCGGCGGCGCGGGCGCGGATGACGGATTCCAGCACCGTGCGTTCGTGGGCGGCGTAGCCCTTGACGGTCTCGACGAGGTTGGGGATGAGGTCGTAGCGGCGCTTGAGCTCGGTGTCCACGTTCGACCACGACTCGGGCACGAGGTTTTTCAGGCGGATGCAGCGGTTGTAGGTGCCGACGATGTACAGGAGCAGAATCAGTACGATCGCGCCGAGTATGATGAGTGGGACCACCGTTTTGCCTCCCGGTTTCGCGTGTTCCACACCGGCATCATACCGCTTGCAGGGCGCCGATGCACGCGTGAGCGTTGTAGGGCGGGCGCCCCTGCGCCCGCCGAAGCGCCGCAGGCGCGCCAGAGATGTACCACCGGCGATAGGTGTCGCCCCTCCTGATGGTGGGGCTCCGGCGGGCGCAGGGGCGCCCGCCCTACATCCCGCCCGTCTGGGCGCGTCGCCGGTGGCTGGGGGTTCAGCCGATGCTGCTACTGGTCGTCGCTGTCCACCGGCTTGTCCTGCTTCCCCAAGGCTTCGCAGGACGTGCGCCCGAGGCTACTCCCAATCGCCGCTCCGCGGCTCCGGTGCGGCCTCGGACGGCTGTTGGCTGGAATTGCCTGGTAGTGCTTCGTGCCTTCCTGTTGCCATGGACCGCCTGAGTCGCTGCCACAATCGCGTAAAAGGCCCCTTCCGCATTCGTAGGTGGGGACGAACATGATCCTCGATCCGTTTGACTGCTGCGCTCAGCTCCTCGCCATACCCATCTTGCCCCTTCGAATCTGGCAGGCCAAACAGAACCTGATCCGTGTCCTCAGGCATCTTAGTCATCCGGACTGCTGGGTTCCTGACCCAAAGGTACAGCTGAACACGCGTCCGCATCCTGTGAACGCACCTGTGCAGAGGCACGACGCAGCAAAGGAAATCCTCGCCCCACAGTGTTTCCGCCTCCAGCTGCTCTGCCTGAAGCTCCGTCGCGGCGTCATGAACCTGCTGCCAACGAGTGCTATACGCAAACTGAAGAGCACGAAACTCCTTCTCTCCTCCCTCTGTCACTTCGGCAAGCTGAGCACCTTCAAACTCCCACCCTGACATTTTCGGATAACGAAGCCACTGGATCGCATTTCGTGTCTTGTACGCGGCTCGCAAGAGCCTCCTTGCCACGTCGTACTCGGTCCCGCCTTTCAGCTTCCTGTGCCACGTGCGAAGGCCGCGAGCGGCGACGATTGCGGTGGTGAAGGCCGCGGCGGCGATGACCGCGTCCTTGATGATTGTGAAGATGGAGGCGTTTTCGGGCCAGAATGGCATCTGTCGTCTCCTTAGAGCCTATGATTGCGAGACTGTGCTTTTCCTCCGTGCGTAGTGCTTTTTGACGTAGTCGGGGATTTTGTGGAGGAAGTCGGCGGCGAACTGGAGGAGGTAGCGGACGCCGGGGGCGCGGAGGGTGCGCTCGCGGAAGAAGATGGCGCGGTGGCCGACGATCTGGATCGTGAGGTCGCGCGCGGCGGCCCGGGCGCGCAGGAGGAACTCCATCATCGGCGCGGTCACGACGGCGTAGGCGAACTTGCGGTCGCCGGCCCAGACGTAGAAGCGCTTGTTGAACTCGTCGGACTCGAAGTCAATGTCGGCGCCGGCGATGAACTCGAAGAATTCGCGGAAGGCGGTGTCGGGCTTGATGACGAGGCCGGGGTAGGCCTGCGGGAGCTCGAGGGCGACGACGGTGCGGGTGGAGTAGTGGCGGCTGGTGTTGCCGTCCGAGTCGGTGGACTCGCTGTAGTAGGTGTAGTCGAAGACGTCGGCGGGCATGTCGTGC
Organism: uncultured Verrucomicrobiota bacterium; assembly: GCA_964550015.1. Lineage (GTDB taxonomy): Bacteria > Auribacterota > JABMQX01 > JAFGEW01 > JAFGEW01 > CAZJXV01. Next base: position 7,197 of record CAZJXV010000163.1, on the reverse strand, counting down.
CACGTGCCGCGCAGGTGGTTTTGGGTTTCGTAGGGGTTGTTGCGGCGGAAGAGCTCGAAGGGCTCGCCCCAGTAGGGGCGGCCGTCGCGTTCCGTGGGATCGAAGCGGAGGCCGAGGCGGCGGGCCAGCGCGGCGAGCTCCTCGCGGCGCCTTTTGGCGGCGCGGTGGCCGAGGACGGCGCCCACAATGACCAGGACGATGAACAGGAAGAAGACGATGACCACGATGGGCGGCATTGTCTTGGGCCTCTCGCGCCTCGGTTGACGGGTGCACGGACGCCACTTATCATAAGGGTGGAGCAGGATTTGAGTCAACGGGCCGGGATGCTCGAAGGTTGAAGCGGTACCAGGTGATAGTGCTCGCGGTGGCGGTGATCGCGGCGTTCGGCGGCACGGTGTGGCTGCTCGTGCAGCCGGGTGCGCCGCCGGCGCTCGACCCGGACGACCCGGCACACCTGCCGCAGCTCGTGGGGCTGGCGCCGCAGCGGTTGGGCGATTTCGTCGGCGAGCTCTACACGGGGTTCGATGTGTACCGCCACACGCCGGGCTTCTCGGCGAAGGGGGTGGCCCGGGACATGCCGGCGATGACGCCGGCCGAGGTGCGCGGCGCGCTGTGCACTCTGGTGGTGTTGTTCCGGCGGAACGCGGACTTCCAGCCCGACGGGGTCCCGCGCACGCTGCGTCCCTGGGCGAAGGAGCACGTGCCGGTGAGGTGGCGGTTCGTGATCGCGGGCTACGAGGACCTGCGGGCGCTGAGCCGGGCGCAGGCGGACATGCTCAAGGGGTCGCTCAAGGCGGTTGCCGAGGTGCTGGCCGAGCGCGAGGAGTCGGACGGCGCGGCCGACGCGCGCAGCACCGATGCGGAGCAGTTCCGGCGGATCCGCGAGGTGATGATCGAGGGGGCGCCGTGCCGGGTGCGGCTGGGGGAGTCGAGCGCGCTGGTGTACAAGATTACGGACTACGAGCTCGCGTGCGTGCTGTGGGTGTACGATCCGGACGACATTTATCGGCGCGATGAGCAGACGGCGATCAAGACGCTGGTGCTCTACGACCGGATCGAGAAGCGGTTCGTGTTCTTCCTGGAGGGGTACACACGCAGCGGCACGGTGGTGGCGCTGGATTAGACGGCGGTTTCGAGCGGGAAAGCAAGGAGTCTCACGCATCCTACTCCGCTCTGACGAGCTTCGTAGGACACAGAAGGTGCAAAGGGGCAAGGGCGCAAAGGGGTAAAGGGGATGCACATCAAGCGGGCGAGAAGGATTGAGCCGGGGGAATATGATATCGCCGACCCGAAGGGCCGGGGGGCGATGGTGGTCGAGGGGCGCGATTTCGTGCTGGATCTGACTGGCGTCCACGTGCGTGGGGCACGCATGCGGGGCGGCCGGGGCCGGCCGTGGACGTTCGAGGGCGTCGGCATCTTTTTGAGGAACTGCCGGAACGTCACGGTGCGCGGCGCGCGCGTGAGCGGTTACTGGCGCGGGATTGTTTTGGGGAACTGCCGGGGGGTAACGCTCGAGGGGTGCGACACCTCGGGCTGTTACGACCAGCAACTGAGGAGCACGCCGGAGCACTACGACCACCGCGACTGGGTGGACGTGTTCAAGCGCGCGACGTGGGAGACGTACGGGTTCGGCGTCTATGTGCTGAAATCGCGCGACTGCCAGGTGCGCGGGTGCGTGTCCAAGCGGGGGCAGAACGGGATCGGGTTGGTGGAGTCGAACGACTGTTTTGTGGGGGATTGCGACGTGAGCCGCAACAGCGCGTGGGGCGTGTGGATGTGGGACGCGTCGGACAACCGGATCGTGGGCAACCGGGCGGACTGGTGCGTGCGGTGCGAGAGCGAGCACTACTCGGCGGGCGGCGACTCGGCGGGGATCATGATGAGCCACAACTGCTGCCGCAACGTGATCGCGCACAACAGCCTGACCAACGGCGGCGACGGGTTCTTCCTCAACGGGCTGCGGGTGGACGAGAGCACGGACAACCTGGTGGCGTTCAACGACGGGTCGTACTCGCCGCACAATGCGTTCGAGTCGTCGTGGTCGCGCGGCAACGTGTTCGTCGGCAACATCGCGTCGAACAGCCGGTACGGGATGTGGCTGGGGCTGTCGTACGAGAACCGGGTGGTGGGCAACATCGTCGAGAACAACCTCTTTGATGGGATCGCCATCGAGCACGCGCACCACAACGTGGTGTCGGGCAACCTGATTCGCCGCTGCCGCAACGGCGTCCGGCTGCTGCACCGCAAGCCGCGGATGCGGGTGTCGCACCACTACACGATTCACGGCAACATCATCGAGTCGTGCCGGGAGGCGGCGGTGGCGCTGTCGCGCACGCGGGACACGAGCGTGACGGGGAACCGGATCGCGCGTTCGGCGGTCGCGTTCCGCTGCGACAAGGGGTGCGAGCGGATCGAGATCGCGCGCAACACCGTGGTGGGGACGACGGGGCGGCTCGCCGAGCTGGGCGACGCGACAGCGGTCCGAATGGACGACAACTACTGGGACGTCGAGCGGGTGCGGTCGGTGCTCTCAAGGGTGAGCATCAACCGGCAGAGCGAGCTGACGCTGGAGCGGATTGCGCGGGCGCGTTTCGCGGCGCCGCAGCGGCCGGTGCGCGTGGACTACACGAGCGACGCGCGGGCGCGGGACCGGTCGTTCAAGTGGTACGCGGAGCTGAGGCACCTGGTTGGATTCTGAGCAGGCCTCTTTTCACACGGCGCGCGATCGCTGCGACCACGGACGCGCATCGGTTCTCAGGCGACCTCTTGTTCTGCGATCTGATTCGCCTCAGTCTCGATCGAGCCGCTGAAGAAGCTTCGTGCTCATGTCGATCTTCGCGCGAAGACGCGTGCGCACGATGTCTGTGAGTGTGCGGGCCTTCTCTTCGAGCCGAAGCCACGTGTTGCGCGCGAGCACGTAGTCGCGCCATTCTTTCGGGATCGCCTCGCAGCCCGCGTAGGCTCCGATGAGACCTGCGCCCACGCGGCAGACCGTATCGGCGTCCCGCCCGATCCTCGCACAGGCGAGGATCATGCCCTCGGCGTCTTCGCCGCGCGTGATCAGGAACGTGCCCAGGACCGGCCCGAGGACTTCGGAGCAATTCCACGAGTTGCAGTACTCCGTACCTTCATGCTCCCAGTCCTGAAACGGGATGACAACGTCCAGGATCTCGTCATAGTAGCGCTCGATGAATTCGTCACAGGTTGTGCAGTTCGCCGCGAGTTCGATCATCGCTCGCAGTTCCTTGACGCTTTTGGCGTCACGCGTGTGTTCCACGCCGATCTTTACGATCTCTTCTGCCGCACGACCGGGCTGGAAGCACGCGGCGACGGCCGCGGCGTACCCGCCGGCGACGTCACGCGGCCGGCCGTGCTGATTGACCGCTGTGATCTCCACGGCCATTAGTTCGGCCTCCAGCGGATCCCCGGCGCACAGGACGCCGACGGGCACGATGTACATGATGGCGCTGGTTGTGTTCGCCTCGCCGCGTCCAAGGTCGCGCTTTTGGATTTCGCGCAGCCGGTTCCGATAGAACGGGATCTGCTCGATGAAGTGGAGCCGCTCGAGTCTGACGACGTCGTCGCCATCGGGATTGGGCACCGGCGTGTCGAGATTCTCCCACGCCCTGGCAAAGTCGTATGCGGTGACATTCCCGTCGGTCTCAATGATGCTGTCCAGAAGCACATCGGCCAGCACCGTGTCGTCGGTCACGAGGCCGATATCGGCAACACTCCGTGTGAACTTGCTGTGCGTGAGCATTTCGTCGGTGAAGTCTTCGAACCGCCGGACTCCGCCGAAGGCGTCTCGAATGTCTTTGTAGTGCATGCATTCCATCGGCGCGCCAAGCGCGTCCCCGACGGCGCTTCCGACGATTGCGCCTGTGATTCGATCCGAGAGTGTGGGCTCTTTCATCATCCTCTCCTGCGGTGCGAAACGGTGTGCGGAACGCCACGTTCACGTGCCGGGCGGACTGGTACCTTGTCGTGACGGCGGATGTCTTGTTCCATCCCCGCGGCCGGCGTGTCAACTGAAGAATGACGATGCGCTTCCAACGGCTGACGTTTTGGTGTATGTGGGCGTGGGGACCGTGGACGGGAAACCGCCTGGGCCGACCTGTGTCACTGTGTGTTTCGTTCTTCGTCGTGGAGGATCCCGGCATGGCGCTGACGCCGAAAGAGAACTTGTTGCGGGCGTTCCGGCGGGAGGGGCCCGAGTGGGTGCCGCACGCGGGCGAGGGGGTGGTGGTCGAGGTCATCCCTACGGAGTGGGACCTGCCGCGACTCGACGAGCCGGGGGTCGAGGCACGCGACGCCTGGGGCGTGGTGTGGCGGCAGGCCGATCCGCGCGTGTCGCCCTACGTGAAGGAGTCGCCGCTCAAGACGGTGGCCGAGATGCGCCGCTACGAGATGCCCGACCCGACGCGCGCGAGCCTTCTCGACGCGCCGAAGGCCGTGATCGCAGAGCTGGCCGACCGGGCCGAGCACCTGCTGTGGGGCGTGATTCCGCCGGGGCCGTTCACGCGTGCGTGCACGCTCGTCGGCATGGAGAATTTTCTGGAGTTGATGCTGACGGATCCCGACGAGGCGAACGCGTTCGTCGGCCGGATCGTAGACACCGAGCTCGTGCTCGCGCGGCGGCTCATCGAGCTTGGGATAGAGATCGGCGGCGTAAGCGACGACTACGGCGCGACGCAGGCGCTGCTGATGTCGCCGGCGGTGTGGCGCGCGGTCGTCAAGCCGCACCTGGCGCGCCTCTACGCCGTGTACAAGGATGCCGGCTGCATCGTGAAGCAGCACTCGTGCGGCAACGTGACGGAGATCATCCCCGACCTGATCGAGATCGGGCTCGATATCCTCAACCCGCTGCAGGCGGGCGCGCTCGACCACGCGGCGATCAAGGCGCGCTTCGGCGAGCGGCTCATGCTCTGGGGCGGCGTGGACGTGCGGGTGCTGACGGCGGGCACGCCGGCGGACGTCGTCGAGGAGGTCAAGCGGCGGCTGCGGATCCTCGCGCCGGGCGGCGGGTACGTGTGCGCGCACGACCAGGCGCTGCCGTGGCCGGAGGCGAACTGGGCCGCCTACCTCGACGCGGTGCGCCGCTACGGGCGCTACCCGCTCAGCATCTAGTGTAGTGCGTCATAGGAGACTTGCCGTTTCCCGGAGGGGTGGCAGGTGGCGTGCCGGTGTTTGCCACGGCCTTCGGTTGGTGAGAATGCTTCCTGTGTGAACACGGGAGTCGAGAAGGCCCGCCAGGGGCAGGGGCTGAAGCCGGCTCAGGCGGATTCCCTGAGAGGCCGGAGACCACCGGCTGAAGGGCCTGTTCAAAAACCTGTGCGCTCGACGCCCCGTAGGGGCACCACGTGAGTAGCCGTAGGCGTAAGCCTACGGGCAGGAGGCGACCGATAAAGGTCCTCTTTCTTGACGGGCGACCGGCCCGGACGGGGCCGGTCGCCCGTCAAGAAAGGGCGGTTGTGCCTCGCTCGCGGTCCGTAGGCTTACGCCTACGGCTACTCACGTTCGGCCCCTTCGGGGCATGGGACGACGTGCGTCGCGCCCTGGATGACGTGCTGGTGGCGGTTTCTTCAACAGGCCCTGAAGCCGGTGGCAAGCAAGAGACCCGGCTGAAGCCGGCAGGGAAACGCATAGCTCAGATCGCCGAACGTGAAGAAGGGCTAGACGCATTGCACTTGCGCCGCGGCTTTCGGCGGAGCGCGCGGGGGCGTCTCTGTCGTCGTGGGTGGAAATCTGTGGCGAAGTGCCCCGGGCCGTCCTATGATTGGCGGGCACGACGAGGAGTCCCTTCGGATGAGTACATCGAGAATCAAGCTCTACGATACGACGCTGCGTGACGGGAGCCAGGCGTCGGACATCAACTTCACGCTCGAGGAGAAGCTGGCGCTGATCGAGGCGTTCGACCGGTTCGGCTTCGACTACATCGAGGCGGGCTGGCCCCGGCCGGGCTCGGCGGACGAGGAGCTGTTTGCGCGGGCGTCGACGATGACGCTTCAGCACGCGCGGCTGGCGGCGTTCTCTTCGACGAAGAAGGCGCGCTCGAAGGTGGCGGAGGACCCGATCCTGCGGGCGCTGATCGAGTCGGGCGCGCCGGTGGCGACGGTGTTCGGCAAGACGTGGATCCACCACGTGACCTACCAGCTCAAGGCGACGCCGGACGAGAACCTCGGGATGATCCGCGAGACGATCGAGTACCTGCGTGACAATCCTATGCGGCCGTTCGAGGAAGTGGTCTACGACGCGGAACACTTTTTCGACGGCTACAAGGACGACTCGGAGTACGCGCTCGCGACGCTCAAGGCGGCGGCGCTCGCGGGGGCATCGGTCCTGGTGTTGTGCGATACGAACGGCGGGACGCTCTACAACGAGGTCGGCGACATCGTTTGGTGGGTGCTCGAGTTCCTCAAATCGGACCCGGCGATTCGGGAGCGGTTCGGCGACGCGCTGCCGGAGGTGGGGATCCACTGTCACAACGACTCGGGCCTCGGCGTGGCGAGCACGCTCGAGGCGGTGCGGCGCGGCTGCACGCACGTGCAGGGCACGGTGAACGGCGTCGGCGAGCGGATCGGCAACGCGGACCTGGTGCAGGTGATCGCGAACCTGGCGCTCAAGACCGACGCGGTGCTGCGCGACGTCGTCCGGGTCGAGGAGCTGACGCACCTGAGCGACGCGGTGTACGCGCGCGCCGGGCTGCGGCCGCGTAAGGACCAGCCGTTCGTGGGGGTCAAAGGGTTCGCCCACGATGGGGGCGTGCACGTGGACGCGGTGCTCAAGGGCGCCAGCTACCAGCACATTGACCCGGCGCGCGTGGGCAACAAGATGCGCATCACGCTCAGCACGAACTCGGGCCGGGCGAGCATCTACGCGGTGGTCAAGTCGCTGGGGTTCGACGTGGAGCCCAACGACCCTCGGCTGAGGGCGATGCTCGATGAGGTGCACGCGCTGTGCAGCGAGGGGTTCGATATCGGGCTGCTCGAGGACGAGCAGTACCTGTTGGCGCTCAAGCACCTGGGCGAGATCCCGCGCCGGATCGTGGTGACGCGCTGCGACGTCACGAGCCACTTCACGCAACTCGAGGACAAGGAGGACCACGATAACTCGTGCATCCTCAAGATGGAGGTGGACGGCGTCGAGTACAAGGTGTTCGAGGACACCGAGAGCGGGCCGGTGGGCGTCAACTTCAAG
>CAZJXV010000162.1:0-9892 GCA_964550015.1 uncultured Verrucomicrobiota bacterium | reverse complement strand
AGTGTGTGTTCTGCGTGAACGCCCAGTGTTTGCGCAAGGAAAGAGGAGGGTTTTTGCGGCAACTGGACCTCCAGTGTTCGCGCGGGGGCGATCCTTGCGGTATCTGCTTCCCGCGCAGCCGCTTCCATCGTGGCCTATAGAGTGTCAGGGTTTGTAGGTCTCATAGCTAACTCAAAAGTAATGGGCAGGAAAAGGAGGTACGAGACAATGAAGAGACTCATCGCATGTGTGGCCGCGCTGGCCGTGCTGGTCATTGGCGCGCCAGTGATGGCCGCGTGGACGTCGCTCGCGAGCAACCCGTCCTGGTGGTCGTACGGGGACTATCCCCTTGGCGTTGGCGGTCAGCCGTCGCCTTCGCTGCAGGCGCAGGAGCTGACCGACTACTCGGCGGACCCGAACTATGCCGTGCCGGGCTATATTCCCCGCTCGAACCTCGACGGAGCGTTCGTGCAGGGCAAGTACTGGGTCGTCGGCGGCTACGGGGCGTTTACGCTTGACATTGACCCGCTCGACCCGACCAGCGCCAAGTACCACAACAATCGCCAGTCGGGCAACGACGTGTACGACCCGGTGACGAACACATGGGACTCGTCCAAGTGGGACGGCACCGGGCCGCTCGGCTACAACAACGGCGGCGGGGCCGCGATGCCGACAGTCAGCCAGGGGACGTATCCGGGCACGAGCCAGACGCTGGGCTACGACTGGGACGGCGACGGCACGAAGGAGATCTTCGTCAAAGGCGGGTATCCGATCTGGGGCGGCGAGTTCGGTGTGTACGACCCCGACACGAATACCTGGGCCTACACCGCCCAACCGGTGGCCTGGCCAAACGGCGGGGGCATTGCCCAGTACCTCGGCGTTGCCCATGAGGTCGGCGGCAAGATGTACTGCATTGGCGGCTACCAGTGGGGCGCGGCCGGCATCAACGGGCAGGTTTACGATCCCTGCACCAATACGTGGACGGTGCTTGGAGAGGACATGCTGCCGGGCGCGGCTGCTGGTCAGTTTGCCGGCGCCGTGCTTGGGACCGACATCTACCTGCTGGGCGGTGTCGGGGCGGTGACGCAGATCCTGAAGTACGACACCATTACGAACGCGTTGACCGATACGGGCCACACGCTTCTGACGGGCGTGCTGCGGGCGGCGGCCGTCACGATTGACGGAAAGATCTGGGTGCTCGGTGGGGAGGACCTTGGCGGCGCTAACATCTCTGACATCCAGATCTACGACCCGGTGGCGGGCACGGTGACCTTGAGCGCGCTGAGCCTGCCGGTCGGGATGAGCCGGCTGGCGGCGGACTATGACCGGCTTACGGGCACGCTCTATCTCGGCGGAGGCTACCAGTTCACGACGGCCGGGGGGGCTAAGATCAACGGCAATAAGCTGTGGTCGGCGGTGGTCGGCACCCCGCCCATGCCGGGTGACGTGGACGGCAACGGCGTGGTGGACGGCCTGGATCTGACGGCGGTGATCACGGCGTGGGAGACGTACGCGTGCGACCCGCTGTGGGACCCGGCGGCGGATCTCGACGACAGCGGCATCGTGGACGGCCTGGATCTGACGGCCGTGATCTCCCACTGGACTATCCCGTCTTCTGCTGCGCCTGATGAGCCGGCGGCCAAGCCTGGGAAGCGCCTGGGTAACGTCCGCAAGGGCCGCTAGGGTTCGATTGAAGCGGCTTGCGGCGCAAGGAGTTAGCTTGCGCGTCGTGAGATGCGAGGTTGAGGGCGGGCCCTGAGATGGTCGAAGGGCCCGCGCCTCCCTCGTTGGCCGTGAGCCCCGGTGGCGGCGCGACGTCGGGGTAATCAGAGAACAGCTCTATGCCACAGGTGGCGAGGAACATGTCGGGCAATGTCGGGCAAGAGAATTCCTTAAAAAAGGGCTTGACATGGATGGCCGAAAGTGGTATTGTTCTCAGCGCTAAGGTAAAAAGGGGGTGTATCTTCCCTAGGGCCGTGAGCTTCTTGCCTGGGTAAGTTTTTTCGGGCGAGGGCGTTATCGGTTCTCAGCGCGGCAAGAGGAGAAGGGGGCATCACCAGCGCTTGTGCCGGGCGCGTTTCATTGTCACCCTTTGGCTCTGTGCTGGATCGCACTGGGGGATGTGCCGGCCTCGTAACTTCGTGGGCAAAGGGGCTTCGGCCAGAAAAGGAGATAGGGGGACAGCGCAGAGAATTCGTTCCTGGTTGCCTGCTCGCGTTCCGTGCGGTGTTGCGGGCGTCAGGATCGTGAGTCTAGCGGTTAATTGAGTCATTTCAGTCAGGACATTTGGGGACACGAGAAAGGAGACATCATCATGAGGACAACGTGGATTGCGATCGCGCTCGTGAGCTTTGCGCTGGTGGTTCCGGCGCAGGCACAGACCTACGGGACGATTACGGGCGTGGCCACCGGTCCGATGACGGCCGGCTCGGTGCTGGAGATCACGTTCTGGGTCGAGTTGGACGACCGCGGCGGCGTGGATTCGGGGCTCGCGGGCATGGACTTGCTGGTGAGCTGGGACCCGACCAAGGCGGTCCTGAGCGACATCTCAGCCGGCGAGCTGTGGATCGGCGGCGTCTACACCGTGGACAACCCCGTCAATCTTGACAGCGACGGTGACTGGGGCGCCGACTACTACACGAGCGATCCGCCCGGTCCCGGCGTGGAGTACAAGATCACCGACATGAGCACCGATACCTACATCGGGATCATCCCGGGCACCGACGGGGTCGAGGGCACGAACCTGTGGCCGAACAAGTTCGAGGTCACACCCCTCGTGGGCTCGGTGTTCCTGCAGGGGTACCAGGACACGCCGGCGGACTTCAGCCTCGGTTCGGAGGGCAGTCCGTATCCGTGGGCGCACATGGCGCTCGTACTGGAGCAGGACCTGACGCCAGCCGATGGTCTGTGCCTCAACCTGGTGACTGACACGGTGGGCCAGCTCAATAGCCCGACCAACACGGTGGACCGGATTCTGTTCGACATGGCTCCATGCGCTGGGTCCCCGTTCCCTCAGGACCAAGAGGTATCGACTGCGGCCGGCCAGGTCAACGAGTACATGTGGGCCATCCCTCCTGTTCCTGAGCCGAGCGTGTTCCTGTTGGCAGGCCTCGGGTTGCTGGCGCTGCTTCGGCGCCGCCACTAGGCCCAGGGCTGTAGAGTCGAACTGAAGAGCGGGAGCCACTGCCGGCGCGTTGTGTGAGTGCGCGCAGGGCGCGGAGTGACTCCGCGAGCGTGAAGAGCAACAACCCAGGCGGGTGAGAGGTATCTTGCCCGCCTGGTTTCTTTGTCCCTGCGGCCGGCCCGCCTGGTGCTTGCCGGCACCGGAGGCCGTGCAGGGGACGCGCCTGTCGGCCGCGTCCGTGGCCCCGGCGGGTGACGGCCTGCGGGCAGGTGACAGCCGTGGAAAAAGAGGGGGAATGGCGAAAAAAGCCTTGACAGGGGCGCTGGACTGTGTTATAGAGAGGAGCAGATAAGGGGGCAGTCTCTGTAAGCATTTTCCTGAGTGCTTTTGTCCCCCGTAATTTACGTGTGTAGACGCATATGGAGATAAGGAGGGTAGTATGAGGACGAGTATTCTAATCGCAATCGCTGTGGTGGCGGTGGCCGGCGTTGCCCAAGCCGCCGACCTCTACAGCACGGACTTCGAAGCCCCGACATTCAGTCCCGGGACGATCAACGCCCAGGATAGCTGGGTGGTCGGCAACGGCGACGGCACGAGCACCGACGGGATGATCGTCGATGACGGGACCGGCAACCAGGTGCTGTCCGTGTCGGCCACAAACGGCGGCTGGGGCGACGAAGTGAGGCGGGACTACGACGCCGCCTCGACGCTGCAGTACCTCGTGGTCGAGATGGATTTCCAGATGAAGGACGGTGCATCGTTCTACTTCATGGACAACAACCAAGTTGCCGGCGGTACCGGCACGGGCGGTCCGGAGTCCATCTACTGGGACGACTGGGAGGGCGAACACAGTGTCTACAGCAATGCCAGCCCGGGCATTGCGCACAGCCTGATCACGTACGACACGTGGTACCACGTCGGGATCGAGGTTGACCAGCAGAGCAAGGAGATTACCGGCCGGAACTTCCAGGGGACGTGGACGGCTGAGAACGACACGCCCGACGGTGCCATGCAGATGGCGCGCCTTGTGTTCCGTGCCTACGGCTATGAAGAAGGCAGGCATTTGTGGATTGACAACCTGTCAATCACGGACGGCTCGACGACGGTGATTCCGGAGCCGAGCGTGTTCCTGCTGGCGGGGCTTGGGTTGCTGGCGCTGCTTCGGCGCCGTCGCTAGGCGCGAGCCGCTACGGCGATTCGAAAAGCAAGACTCCAGGCGGGTGAGAGGTATCTTGCCCGCCTGGATTTTTTTGTGTCGCCGCTCGATGGGGGCTTTTTCGCGAGACCCAGTAGGGCTACCTGGCTACGTCCAGTAGGGCTACTTGGCGTAGCCAAGTAGCTTGACGTAGGTGATGCGGCCCTGGCTGCTGACGCCGAGCTGGAAGACGGCCGAGTCGCTCTTGCGGTGGAGCTTGAGGGCGGTCGGCTTGAAGGCGACGACGGCGTAGTGCTCGCCCTCGAGGGTGAGCACGTCGCCGCGGGCGTAGTCGCTGTTGTTGATGCGGATCTTTTGGCCGGCGATCATGGGGACCTCGAGCCGCTTGAGGGCGTCGGTGGGTCCGTCGGCGCTCTCGTCAACGGCGGCGCCGGTGAGCTCGTCGAGCTTGCGCTTGCCGCCGAGGTAGCTGATGGTGATGGTGCCGGTGCCGTTGAGGGCGAATTCGACGCCCTGGGTCGAGCCGCCGAGGCGCTGTGTGAGCTCGAGCCGGCAGTCGAGGGGGACGCCCGTGGCGATGTCAACGAAGACGGTGCCGCTCAGGTCCTGCTCGAAGCTTGCCTTGGTTGAGGGGTCCGGGATCTCGAAGGCGGCGTCGACGCCCAGTTTGAGGCACGGGCGGTTGCGGTGGGTGAGGCGGTCGAGGACGGTGTAGGTGGCTTTGCCGGCGACGGTCATGGTGGCGCCGGGCAGGGCGGGGTTATTGACCTGCTGGGTCAGGTCGTGTTCCCAGGTATCGCCGGGGGCGACGGGGTGTTCGGGGTAGACGACCTGGTTATTGAGGCCCTGCGAGAGGTCCATGCCCTGGAAGCCGCCGGCGAGCCCTTCGAGGCCGGTCATTTCCAGAAGCTCGGCGCGGTCGTTGAAGCGGGCGCGTAGGGCGACGTCGAGCAGCTCGCGCAAGTCGGGCATGTTGCCGAGCTCGGTCGAGCCCCACTGGCCCGAGAGGAGCGTCTGGCCGTTGCGGCGCGTCTCGATGCCCTGCTCGTCGGCCCGAAACGTGATCGTGTCGGCGCCCTGCTTCGTTTCCATTCCGAGGCCGAAGCCGTGGAAGCGCAGGTCGGCGAGCATGGTGCCGTCTTCACAGCGTTCGGTGCCGCTGATGCTGAAGGGCAGGCGTATGGTCATGCCGACGGCGAGGTTCTGGGGGGCGTCGGGCTGGTCGGTGTTGATCTTCATGTTCAGCTTGATGTCGGCCTGGTAGACCTGGACGTCGCCGGGCTCGAGGCGATAGCGGAGCAAGACGGCGTCGCGGTCGCCGGTGACGGCGTTCCCGTCGCCCAAGGCGAGGGAGGTCAGGCCGATGATGAGCAGAGCGAGAAGAAAGGCGAGTGTCCGGTTCATGGTGACGCCTCCGTTCAAAAGGCCACCGTCGCGTGGCGGCAGGGCGGTCCGTTTCTCTGTAGTACGGTGATCGGCAGGTCGAGGGGAGGGCTTTACCCGGAACGGGGCGTGACGGCGGCTATTGGTTCTTGGCTTTGTAGCGTTCGTAGGTCTTGCGGCCGCCGACGTATTCGGTTTTGGACGTGCTCTTGCTCTCGAAGTCGCCTTCGCCGTTGCCGATGGTGCCTTCGATCTTGTGGGTGCTGGTGACGGCGAGGGCGAAGGTGACGCCGGTCTCGAAGTCCACGATGGCGGTGGCGGAGGAGCGGCCCTCGGCCTGGCCGTCGCCGAGGTCTTTCTTTGGCCAGTCGCCTTTGATGGCGACCTTGAGGCAGCGGCGCTTCACGTGGGTGAGCGCGCCGACGGCGGTGTACGTCTCGGTGCCGGGCGCGCGGTAGACTTGCCTGAGGCGGATGGGGTTGGCCATCACGAGTGGCTGCTCGACCTGCCAGGTGCTGCCCTTGGAGATCGGGTTCTCGGGCAGCACGGCCTGGCAGCGCAGCAGGTGGACGAAGTTGGCTCCCTGGAGCAGGCGCTTGACGCGGTCGGGATTGGCCAGGTTTTTGAGCTCGGCGCGGTCGCTCATGGCGGCCAGGATGGGGGTATCGAGCAGGGTGCGGAGGTCGAGCCCGCCCGGAAGCTGCAGGTCGCCCCAGGCACCTTCCTGGACGAGCTTCTTGCCGTCGTAGATCTTGATGCCCTGGGCGTTCATCTCGATGCGGCGGCGAACGCGCTCCCACTCCCGCTCGACGGTGAGGGCGACGTCGAGGATCTCGATTGTCACGTCGGTAAGGCCGTTCGGGCGGCGCCGGCCTGCGGTGAGGCTGAAGACCATCTCGAGGTGTATCTCGGAGTCGAGGTGGGCGGTGTCGCGCTCGCCGGCGCCGCGTCCCTCGAGCTCGATGTCGGACACCGTGCGGTAGACGAGGACCTGGTCGGGCTGGAGCTTGAAGCGAAGCGTGGTGCCGGTTGTTTCGGCGGCGGGGGCGCTCAGGGCCGCCAGGGCGCTCAGGGCGGCGTGGGTGACGGCGATCAGCGCGAGGAGTCCGCGCGGGCGTTTCATTGGGTCGTGCCTCCGTGGGTGGGTGTGTCGGTCTTCTCGTCGAGCAAGCGGCGCAGGTTGGCCATGCAGATGCGGCTGGCAGCCTCGGCCCCGCCGAGGCCCTCGGCCGGGCCAGCGGAAAAGGCCTGGCCGCCCGGCATGCGGAGGGTTTGCTCGTCGAGCTCGCCCTCGGGGCGCCAGTGGGTCTCGAGGGAGAGGTAGCCGGCGTAGGCGTCGCGCGTGAGGCGGGCGAGAAGCTCGGCGAGCATGGCGTCGCCCTCGCCGACGGGGACGCACTTGGCGCTCTTGCCGGCGGGGGCCGCGTCCTTGATGTGGCACAACGCGAGCCGCTCGCGCACGGCCTCGAAACCTTCGGGGTAGGGGGGCTCGGCGTCGGGGTCGAATACCACGTTCGCGGGGTCCCAGATGGCGCGGACGTTGTCGGGCTCGACCTCGTCGAAGAGGCGCGCGAGCATGCGGCCGCCGCCGACGTAGGTGTCGTGCTCGTTCTCGATGGCGAGTGTCCTTTCGGCTTCGGCGGCAACCTCGGCGGCACGGGCGACGAGCTCGACGATCCGGCCCCACACAGTCTCGACGGGCGCGCTGGGCTCGCGCCAGAAGGTGAAGGCGCGGACGTTGGGTGCGCCGAGCTCGTGGGCGGCGTCGCAGCAGCGCTTGAGGATATCGAAGTGCTGGGCGATCTCGCGCTGGGAGGCGAGGTCGCATTTGAAGACGGGGCCAGCGATGTTGTAGCACTCGAGCGCGTGCTCGTCGAGGAGCGCGCGGACCGTCCTGACGCGGCTCGACGAGAGCTCGTAGAGGCCGGTGTCCCACAGCGACCGGAGCTCGACGCCGGTGCAGCCGATCTCGCGCGCGACGGCGAGCGCGTGCGGGAAGTCCTGCGAGATTTCGTCCGTGATGATGCCGAGCTTCATGCCGCGTGCTCCTTCGCTTCGGGGCCGTTGGGTGGCCCGATCCGTTGGACGGCCCGATCCCTTGGGCGGCCCGATCCGCTGGTGTTCCACGTCGAGTTCCAGTAGTATATGCAGCCGGGGCAGTCAACGCAACCGGCAGCGTTTCCGAGGAGGTGTCACAGAGGCGCGACGATGGGCCAGCGGGTGGTTGTGACGATGGCGATCCCCCAGTGCGGGGTGGACGTGCTCGAGGGGGCGGGCGTGCTCGTCGAGGGGGCCGAGGGCCGGGCGCCGATGCCGCGAGACGAGCTCGTGGCGCGGGTGGGCGGCTGCGACGGCCTGCTGTGCATGCTGGCCGACCGGATTGACGCGGCGCTGCTGGACGCGGCGCCGGGGCTCAAGGGGGTGGCGAACTTCGCGGTCGGCATTGACAACATTGACGTGGCGGCGGCGACGGCGCGAGGGATCCCGGTGACGAACACGCCGGGGGTGCTGACCGAGGCGACGGCGGAGCTGGCGTGGGCGCTGATCCTGGCGGCAGCGCGTCGCGTCGTCGAGGGCGACCGGCTCGTGCGCGGGGGCGGTTTCACGGGCTGGGCGCCGACGCTGCTGCAGGGCCTGCAGCTCGGGGGCGCGACGCTGGGCATCGTGGGCGCGGGGCGGATCGGCACGGCGACGGGCCTGCGCGCGAAGGCGTTCGGGATGCGGGTGCTGTATTTCGACCGGAGCGCGAGTGAGGGGCTCGATGCCGACGGCGCGCGGCGCGTGGGGCTCGACGAGTTGCTGCGGGCCTCCGACGTGGTGTCGGTGCACCTGCCGCTTACCGATGAGACGCGGCACCTGCTCGGGGCGAGCGCGTTTGCGGCGATGAAGCCGGGGGCGATCCTGGTCAACACGGGCCGGGGCGCGATCCTCGACGAGGCGGCGCTGGTGGCCGCGCTGCGCGAGGGGCGGCTTGCGGCGGCGGGCCTCGACGTGTACGAGCACGAGCCGGCGCTGTCGCCGGGGCTGGCGGAGCTGGACAATGTGGTGGTGCTGCCGCACCTGGGCTCGGCGACGATGGCGACGCGCGACCGGATGGCGACGATGGCGGCCGAGAGCCTGGTGGCGATGCTGGCGGGGCGGCGGCCGGAGAACCTGGTGAATCCCGAGGTGTTTGACGAGACGAGGCCGGGCTGACTGTGCACCTCTACCCGTGGTGGTTCAACTACGCGTTCGACAACGTCGGCCGCCTGTTGTTTCAGAAGCCGGAGCGCTTGCTGGCGCCTCACCTGAGCGAGGGGATGACGGCGCTCGACATCGGCTGCGGCATGGGGTTCTTCTCGCTCGCGATGGCGAAACTCGTCGGGCCGCGCGGACGTGTCATTGCCGTGGACGTCCGGCCACGAGTGCTCGATGTGCTCATGAGGCGGGCCGAGCGGCACGGCGTCGCCGAGCGTATTCGCCCGCAGCGGTGCGAGGCGGACTCGCTCGGCGTCGAGGGGCCGGTTGATTTCGCGCTCGCGATGTGGGCGGTGCACGAGGTGCCGGACGCGGGCGCGTTCGCGCGGCAGGTGCACGCGTGCCTCAGGCCGGGCGGGAAGTTCCTGGTGGCGGAACCGAAACTGCACACGAGCCGGGCCCGCTTCCGCGAGGAGGTCGAGACGATCGAGGCGGCCGGGTTGCGGCTGATCGGCCGGCCTCGCGTCGGGCTGAGCGCGGCGGCGCTGTTCGAGGCCGCTGGCGGGACGTAGAGGGCGCCTACTGACGTAGAGGGCGCCTACTCCAGGTCCTCGTCGAGCTCGACGAACATGTCCTTGCCGACGCCGCACTCGGGACAGACCCAGTCGTCGGGGATGTCGTCGAACGGGGTGCCGGGGGCGATGCGATCGTCGGGTTCGCCGAGCTCGGGATCATAGATGTAGTCGCAGACGGTGCACTGCCACTTTTTCATCAGTCTGTTTCCCGCTGCCGAAGTGCTGGGCGCCGCGATAGACGAGTCCACCTTACGCGGGGCAGGGCGCGCCGCACAAGAGGAAGCGTAGTTCGGGCGGTGCCTCGGCGCAGGTTCTGTCGCCCCTACGGGGCTCTGGATATCGTGGTGGCGCGCGTTTCCCGGGGCTCAGGGGCCTGTTGAAGAAGCCCGTACGGGTACGTCCTACAGGGCGCGACGCACGTCGTCCCGTGCCCCGAAGGGGCGGAACGTGAGTAGCCGTAGGCGTAAGCCTACGGGCAGGAGGTGACAGATAAAAGTC
>CAZJXV010000161.1:0-9933 GCA_964550015.1 uncultured Verrucomicrobiota bacterium | reverse complement strand
ACCCGATCCCCAACGCCCAAATCAAGCTCTACCAGCAGGAAATCAACAAGCGCGTCGTCGGCAAAATCCCCCCAAAAATTGGCCGCACCGACGCCAACGGCGAGTGGGACATGGGCCACAGCCCCATCGACAAGATCCACGTCGTCGCCACCAACGGCGTCATGCTCTTCGAAATCCAGGCCTACGACCAGTGGGAGCACCACTGCCTCGTCATTACCGAATTAAATGTCGCCTACTGGCGCGGCGACCGCGAACGCCACGTCTACACGATGCAGACCGGCATCGCACCGCCCGGCTCAGTGCCCGCACCGGGTGACCTCACCCTCGAACCCCTCACCCCCATCAGGGCGCGTCTCACCTGGCACTATCCCGACGACGTCCGCAACGTCCAGAAATTCGTCGTCATGAAACGCAAGGACCACATCGGCACCGTCTACAACCCCCCCTTCCAGGACATCGTCGCCGAGACCTGGGCCAACGAGCGCTCCGTCGACGTGGACGTCAAGGCTGCGCGCCGCGACCTCTTCACTATCGTCGCCCTGGATCAGAGTGGCAACCGAAGCGGTTATTCCAATATAGCCGTATATCCCGCCGACGAAATCCTCCCGCAGGTGGACCGCGTCTTCGGCGTCGCCCGCACCCCCGACGGCTCCATTTATGTATTAAATACGGACATCGCCACCCTCTTCGGCCTCACGTCGAAGGGCGCGCGCCTCAGCTTTGCCGATAGCATCCGCTTCGACGCCCCCGAAACGGTCGCCTGCCTCGCTTCCGATAGCAGGGGCATACTCTACATTCCCAACCCGAAGGGCAATTACATCTACCGCGTCGATCCCAGGAAGGAAAAGCGCCTGGACAATCTCAAATGCGACGCATTCGAAAAACCCCGCGGAATCGCCGTCGGCCCGAAGCAAAACCTGTATGTAACCGACATGGGCAACAAGCAGGTCCACGTCATCACGCGAAAAGGCAAGCTCCTTGGCTCCTTGGGCGGCCCCGACACGTTCACCGCGCCACGAAACATCTACGTGGACGGCAAAGGCCTTATCTACGTCGTTGACTGCGCCAAGGAGGGCGCCGAATTCCGCAAAGCACCGGCCGCGATTCGCGTCTTCAAAAAGACCTCGGCCCGCGGCTGGCAATGCGAGCCCGCACTCACGATTGACGGCTTGTTCTGGATCGAGTGCGTCATGGCCGACGAGCAGGGCCGCATCTACGCCGGCGGCTCCGGCGGCATTCACGTCTTCGACGCCGCCGGCGAGCGCATCGCCCAGTGGCGCAGCAAGCCCTACGGCACCCCCGCCGGCGCCGAGCTCGTCGGTGGCCTCGCGTGGGACGCCAACGGCGACCTCCTCGTCACACAGGGCTTCACCATTCGCCAGCTCATCCGCGTCACCCGCGACGAGATCTTCGCGGAAAAGAAGCCGTAACGCACCCGCCGAGGAAGGGCCATGCTGACCGAACGCGAAAACATGCTCCGATGCATTGACTTCAAGGGCCCCGAGTGGATCCCCACCAGCGTCGGCATCTCGCCCGCCACCTGGCACACGTACCGCGAAGAGCTCGAACGCATCCTCGTCCGCCACCCGTTCGCCGTCGGCGCCTACGAGCCCGGCAGCGTGGACTTCGACGACTTCCCGCCCGTCTACCGCGAGGGCGAGCGTTTTACCGACGAGTGGGGCTCCGTCTGGGGAAACGCCCAGGGCGGCCTCGAGGGCGTCGTCGTCGAGCACCCCCTCGCCGACTGGGACGCCTTCGATTCATTCGTCCCGCCCGACCCCCTCACCCACCACGAGCGCGGCGAACGCGAGCCGTGGGAAAAGACCGCCGCCAACCTTGCCGCCACCCGCCGCCGCGAGCAGCCCGTCTGGCTCTGGGTGGACCGCTTCTACGAACGCCTCCACTTCCTCCGAGGCTACGAAAACCTCATGGTGGACTTCATGACCGGCGAGCCGAAGCTCGACGCCCTTATCGAGATGGTCCTCGACCACAACCTCCGCCTCGTCGAGAAACTTGGCGAGTTCAACCCCGACATCATCGGCTTCGGCGACGACCTCGGCACCCAGACCGCCCTCATGATAAGCCCCAAGATCTTCAACAAATACCTCGCCCCCGGCTACACGCGCATGTTCCAGGCCGCCAAGAAATGCGGCGCCCGCGTCTTCCTCCACTCCGACGGCTGCATCCTCGAGGCCATCCCCGCGCTCATTGACTGCGGCCTCGACATCATCAACCCCCAGATCGCCGCCAACACGCTCGACGGCATCGCCCGCGTCATCAAGGGCCGGCTCGCCATCCACCTCGACCTCGACCGCCAGCACGTCCTGCCCTTCGGCACCCCGCGCCAGGTCCGCGCCCACATCATCGAAGCGGCCACAAAACTCGGCGACCCGAGCGGCGGCCTCAGCCTCCAAGCCGAGTTCCAGCCCACCGTCCCCCTCTCCAACATCGAGGCCGCCCTCCAAACCTTCGACGAGATCATGGTCCGCGGCGGCGGCTGACCGTGCCGTGCTCGGCCTCGGCGCCCACCCCTCGGGCGCCAGCCCTCAGCCCTTGACCCGCAACAGCCCCACTTCGTAGGCTGTTCTGTCCCCTGCGCCCGAACCTCACCGGGACCCGAAACATGATCGGCATCACAAAACTCCTCTGCGGCACCCGGCACTGGGGCGACCGCATCCGCTACGACGGCGCGCCCCGCGACCCCCTCGAGCGCCGACCCGTCGTTGTCTGGACCATGACCCGCCGCTGCAACCTCCGTTGCATCCACTGCTACTCCGACTCGCGCGACCAGATGTACCCCGGCGAGCTCGACGACGCGGCCGCCCGCCGCATGATCGCCGACCTCGCCGCCTTCGGCTGCCCCGTGCTGCTCTTCAGCGGCGGCGAGCCCCTGATGCACCCGCGCCTCTTCGACTACATCGCCCTCGCCAAGTCGAGCGGCCTCCGCCCCGTTGTCAGCACCAACGGCACCCTCATCACCCACGACGTCGCCAAGCGTCTCGTCGAGAGCGGCGCCGCCTACGTCGGCATCAGCCTCGACGGCATCGAAGCCGTCAACGACCGCTTCCGAGGCGTCAAGGGCGCCTTCAAGCAGGCCCTCGACGGCTTCCACGCCTGCCTCAAGCACGGCCAGAAAGTGGGCCTGCGCCTGACGCTGACGAAGCGCAACGTCGCCGACCTCCCCAAGATCTTCGACCTCATCGAGCGCGAGGGCATCAACCGCGCCTGCTTCTACCACCTCGCCTACGCCGGCCGCGGCGCCCGCCTCCGCGACGTGGACGTTACCCACGCCGAGTCCCGCGCCGCCGTCGAGCTCATCATCGAGCGCGCCCGCGCCAACCCCGACCGCGAGGTCCTCACCGTCGACAACCACGCCGACGCCCCCTTCCTGCTGATGAAAATGCGCACCGAGCAGCACCCCCGTGCCGACGAGGTCTACCGCCTCCTCCGCCACAACGGCGGCAACCAGAGCGGCATCGCCATCGCCTCCGTGGACAACCTCGGCCACGTCCACGCCGACCAGTTCCTCTGGGACTTCGCCTTCGGCAACGTCGCCGAGCGCCCCTTCGGCGAGATCTGGAGTGACACCTCCCAAAAAATCCTCGCCGGCCTCAAGGACCGCGGCCCACTCATCAAAGGCCGATGCGCCCCCTCGTCCTGCCGCTGGTTCGACATCTGCAACGCCAACCTCCGCGCCCGCGCCTACGCCGTCACCGGCGACCTCTGGCAGTCCGACCCCGCCTGCTACCTCACCGACGACGAAATCGCCCCCTGACTGCGCGTCTCTGCGTTCTCCGCGTTCTCTGCGGTGATTTCTCTTTCCTATCCCCGCGCCCCAAAGAAACAGGTGACTGCTCCCGGTTCCCCGCGCTATGGTCGAGGCAAGCGATTCCGTACCGGAGGAGGGTCCGCCCGATGAAAACGATCCGATGCCTCGCCGTCGTCGTCCTTATCACCGTGCTCGCGGGCTGCACCGGCCGCAAGGCCCCCGAGCCCACACGCGACTCCGGCCCCGTCGAGGAAAACTTCGTCCTGCTCAACCAGCGCCTCGCCCCCGACGAAGGCACCTGGGAAAGCCCCGTCGAGGAAATCGGCCGCGCCACCCGCGAGCCATGGAGCGCCTCCACCACCCAGAACGCCGTGGACGGCGAGCCCCTCGACGCCGAAACCGCCACCCTCGTCGGCGAGGTCGTTGACCTGAGCATCTACATCCAGACCGGCGCCCACGGCAAAGCCTACAAGAAACACATGGAGCAGTCCGCCCGCAACGGCGGCCCCATCGGCCTGCTCACCGGCGACGGCAAGTGCTACCTGCTGCTGGCCGAGGAGTACGCCGCCCGCACCGCCGGCCGCACCGAGCTCCGCGACATCCTCCTCGACCGCCTCGGCGACATCGTCAAAGTCACCGGCACCGCCATCCAAACCGGCGGCATCCCCGCCCTCTACATCCCCGGCTTCACCACGGAGTGAACGCCGTGGAGCCCAGGACCCTCGAGGACCGCGCCCGGTTGGCCCTCAACTGCCTCGCGCGCAACACCGACCCCGACTGGCACCGCCTGCCCTACTTCTGGACCCGGCTCAAGCCCTCGCCGCCCGTCGCCAGCCACGGCATCGGCCCGTTCGACTTCGGCGACATCGCCGGCCGCTGGATAGACGCGCTGACCCTCGCCCGCCACATGACCGGCAGCGACGAGGCCGCCGAGACCGAGGACATCCTGCGCCACTCCTTCCTCACCCTCCTCGACGACAACGACGGCCTCTGCTACA
Organism: uncultured Verrucomicrobiota bacterium; assembly: GCA_964550015.1. Classification (GTDB taxonomy): domain Bacteria; phylum Auribacterota; class JABMQX01; order JAFGEW01; family JAFGEW01; genus CAZJXV01. Next base: position 5,166 of record CAZJXV010000161.1, on the reverse strand, counting down.
GCGAGAAAACGTCGTGGTGCCCGCGCGAGGTCGAGATCGGCTGCGAGCGCGGCGCCCTGCTCGCGCTCGTGACCTGGTTCCTCGAGAGCGGCGACGACTACATCGCCTGGCTGACCGAGCGGCTGATCCGAGGGCTCCTTTCGATTGCCACGATCGAGGGCGACACCCTGCGCTTCCCCCACAGGATCTACCGTCGCGGCCGGTGGGTCACCTCGAGCGGTCCGGGCGAGCCGGCCTACGAGGGCTTCATCCTGACGCCCGTCGTGCGCTTCTACGAGGCCACCGGCAGCCGCGACGCCCAGCGCTTCGCACGCCTCTTCGCCAACCACATCATCAGCGACCGCACCGCCTTCGGCGAGGACGGCAGCTTCACCGGCCACACGCACACACGCATGGGCACGGCGGCGGCCCTGATGCGCGCCGGCCTTGTGCTGGGCGACGAGCGCTACTTCGACTTCGGCCGCCGCATCTACCAGTGGTCCCGCTCCATCACCGCCGCCACCGGCTGGATGCCCGAGTTCCTCGGCCGCCATCCGCTGCACGACGAAGGCTGCGAGACCTGCACGCTGTCCGACGCCCTCGACTGCGCCCTGCTGCTGGCCCAGGCCGGCCACGACGAGTGCTGGGACCACGCCGAGCGCCTCGTCCGCAACCAGCTCGTCGAGAACCAGCTCACCGACACCCGCTGGATCGCCGCCGCCAAGCGCCGCCTCCGCCTCCCGCCCAGGGGCCGGCGCAAGGCGAACACCCGCAAAGCCACCTACGACGACGTCGCCGCCCGCGTCAAAGGCGGCTTCGCCGGTTGGGCCGCGCCCAACGACTGGATCGGCGGCTCATCGCGCAAGCACTGGGACATGATGCACTGCTGCTCGCCCGCAGGCGCGCGCGCCCTGTTCCTCGCCTGGAGCCACACCATCACCGAGCGCGACGGCACGGTCTCCATCAACCTGCACCTCGACCGCGACGCCCGCGCCGGCGAGCTCCGCAGCCACCGCCCCTGGCAGGGCAAGCTCGTCTTCAGCCTCGCCCGCAAGCGCAAGCTCCGCATCCGTCTCCCGGCGTGGCTCGCCGACGCACGCCAGATCAAGGCCTACGTCAACGCACGGCGTGTCACGCCGAAACGCCGTGGCCGCTGGCTCGCCTTCGACCGCCTCGCCGCCGCAGACGTCGTCTCCGTCAACTACCCGATGGAAGCACGTCAGGGGTGGGAAGTCATCGGCGGCAACACCTACCGCCTCAAGTGGAAGGGCGACACCGTCGTCGCCATCGAGCCGCCCGGCGAGCTCAGGCCCCTCTACCAACGCAGCCGCTTCGAGAAGCGCGCCGCCCCGGCCGCCCCGCCCAGGCTGCACCGGCCGAGACGCGACCTCGTCTGGTGAAAAACAGGGACAATCCTACATGAGCCTTCGGCTCACCCCCAGAGTATGAAGAATACCGCAGCATTTGAAACTCTCATGCCGTAGCGGGACACTATTTTCGAGGCAGTCACCTGTTCTTCTGTAGACGCCCTGCAGACGCCCTGCAGACGCCCTGCAGACGCCCTGCAGACGCCCTGCAAACGCTGGGCGCGTTCACCCTGGCCCTAACAGGCTGTTGAAAAACGAGCCCCGCTCGGATCGTAGCACCATGAGGGCCGTAGGCCCGGCAGGCGGTAGCCTGGGGCGTGAGGGCCTGTTGAAAAAGTCCGCCTTTGCTCTTCGCAGCTTTGCCCCGAAGGGGCTGCATAGAACAGCCCAGGGTAAGCGAAGCGCCACCCTGGGTACAAACGCCGCAACAAACCGAAGCATAGCCTGAAGGGCTTACATAAACGGAGTTCTTCAACAGGCCCGTAAGCCCCAGGTTCACGACGAGAAAACACACAATCCGAGCCCCGGAGGGGCGGCAGAAGCATCTGCAAAGCGGCGACGGCTTCTGGGGGCTGAGAGCGTTCTTCAGCAACCTGCTGAAGAAGAAAAACAGGTGACTGTCCCTATTTTTCAGTTGCGCATGCTCACCGACTTGGTCAGATGAATGAACGCGCGCCGGTCCGTGACGGGCAGCTCCGTGCTGAGCTTGATCTCGATATCCAGCCCGTCCGAGGTCCGTGTGAACTGCAGCGACTCCACATGGCCATCGGCGCCGCTGATCTGCTCCGTCTCCGCGCTATACTGCTCGGCCTGGTAATAGACCTCCCCGTTCAAAAGATAGATCAGCGAGGTCGTATCGTCGCTCCTCTTCGACGTCGGGTAGTCATTGAGGTCCACGTCAAACAAGACCACGCTGCCGTTCACGCCGATCCGAACCGAATCGCGGTGGGCCTCGCGCAGGCCCCCGACGCCGCGCAGACCGCGCATGATCTGCTCCAGGATCACGCTCCCCTCGCGCTCCAGCGCCATGTTCGCCGCCCCTTCCGCCCGGGTCCGAAGCCCCGCGATGAACACGGACATCACGATCGTCATCACCACCACGAAGATCGCGATCGCGATCAGAATCTCTATCAGCGTGAACCCCGCGCGCGGGCTCATCGGCGCCCCGCACCGCACGCTGTCCCGAACGGTTCGTGTGTTCCTAAACATCATCGTTCTGAGTCCTTCTTGGGCCGGCTGCCGGGCCTATATGTTCACTTCTGCAATCTGCGTGTTCAGCACGATCTCACGCGCCTTCGTGCCGCCCAGGTATCGCTCGTTCCAGCTCACCGTCACGGTCACCTCGTACACGTTGTCACCGTCCGCGTCCGTGACCGTCGTCGTGCGCGTGCACGTGATCGCCGAGGCCTTGTCCTCCGTGTAATCCAGGTTCAGCTCCTCGGTGATCGTCGTCCCCAGGAGCGCCTGCACTTCCATCGGCGTCTTCGCCTGCATCAGCTCGACACCCGCCTCGCACAGGTCCGTCGCCTGCGCGGCGTGCCGCGCGGCGTTCACGTTGAACGTCCCAAGCAAAAACGAGGTCCAGACCGCCGCCAGCAGGAAGCCCGCGATCAGCACCGCGATGAGGACCTCGACCAGAGTGACACCTCGCGTGTTCATGGCGCGTCAACCTCCTTGAAGGATGACTGTGCAATGCTGAAAAACGTCGTCGCTCCGAACATGCCGGGCGGCAGATGATCCACCACCAAGGGCACCTGGTAGATGCTCGGCACCTGCAGCCCCATGTCGAAGTAGTTCGAGAAAAACGTCCCCGTCACACTCGTCTGCTTCGTCGAGGTGATCTTGTCCTCGGCGTAAAAGATGCCCTGCACCTCGAGCTGCGACCGGTTGAACGTAATCGTGTTCGGCGTCATCACCCCCATGATGGACGTGCTCGGATACGTCTGGCCGCTGCCCACGATCACGTCGTTCGTGAACGTCACGTTGCCGGTCGCCAGGATCGACGCGCTGCCCGTGTACTCGATGTCGCCCGTGTTGTCCTTGGCAAACCCGAAGTCGCCCTCGATCACCACGATCCCGCTGATCGTCAGGTGCCCGGCCCCGTCCATCGCAATCGACCCGTTCGCGTTGCTGTACGAGAAGCTGGAGCTCCGCTTGATGTTGCTCAGGTCGCTGAGCTGGGCCGCGTCCGAGATCACCAGCGCGTTGTCGCGCAAGTAGTCCATGTACGAGGCATACGTCTTGTACGCGTCCGTGATCTTCGGAAAACCGTCGAAAACGTCGTCCCCGATGTCGTAGGGATGGGCCGTGCCGTTGTCCGAATGCACGTTCGCGATCCCCGAGTTGCCCACGAACCCGCCCGTCACGAACGTGCCGTCAACCGTGTACTTGATGCCCGGCGCCGTCGCGTCGGAACCGATCGCCCCGGAACCGTCCAGCAGGATCTGCCCGATGCCCACGCGCACCTGGGTGTCCAGCGTCTCCACGAGATCGCCGTCCACGTTCTGCACGATCGACGGCACACGCGACTCAAGCAGCCACGGCATACCCACGTAGTTGTTGCCGATGTAGCCGCTACCCGACATCTCCATCACCGGCCCGAGATTGCTCTCCTCGCCCAGGATGTGCACCGAGCCCCGGATGTCCACGTTGCCGTTGATCACGCGCCCCGATTGGCCCGCCCCCGCGAAGATCGCGTTGTTCCACGGGTTGATGTCCCGGATGAAAAACTTCGAGATCACCGCCCGCGTCTTGCCCCGGTACGTGCCCGTCGCGCGCACCCAGACCACGTCGTCGCGGCCCTCGACGTTCGCCACCTCGATCACGTACGTGCCGCCGCCGTGCTCCGTCGTGCCTTGCAGAACGTAGAAATCCGGCAGGTAGCTCACCGGGGCGATCTCCGTGTAGCCCCCTTCGTCACTGTCGAAATAAAACTTCGTGTCCAACCACGACGGATTCTCACCCTCAGGCGTGTTCACGAAATCCTCGTACAGCAGCCGCGCACCCTTCTCCAGGCCCGCCTCGGCGATGTGGAACGCCGCGATCGAGTCGCTGTTCGAGTACACGATCTTGAATTCCGTCAGCGTCAGCGAAAGGAACGCGGCCACCATCACCGCGCTGATCAACGCCAGGATGATCACCGTCCCTATCGCGTAGCCGCCCTTGCCGCCGATTCTCAACACACTCATGGTACCCCTCCTTGGGGGACGACTTTCGCCCGTTCTCATTCCGGTCCCCTTTCAGGACATCACGCAGCCGCGACCCAGAGACCCACCAGGCAACGGGCCGATCCCGGGTGCGCGCCCGGAGCACCGCACCCACGGAGATCAGACCAGTCCCCGTGGACACGCCCATCCCCTCCTATCTGCCCTATCGGCCAACCACCCCACCGCCTTTAGCAGAATCTCCGGAAAAACCTTGCCCCCGCCTCACCGGGCCTCCCCCGCCGCGTCAGCGATGTAAGGCGGGTCCCCCGAGCCCTGAGCCTATCGAAGGGCCGCCCGCCGAGGAATCAGCGAAGTCGTCCCCCGAGCCCTGAGCCTATCGAAGGGCCGCCCGCCGACTTGTCCGCCGTAGCCCGGCGAAACCGGAAGCCCCGGAGGCGCGACAGGAGAGAGCCTGGGGCGTGAGGGCCTGCTGAAAAACCTGTGCCCGCCACGCCCCGTAGGGGCACCACGTGAGTAGCCGTAGGCGTCAGCCTACGGACCGCGAGCGAGGAATAACCAACCTTCGTCGACGGGCGACCGGCCCCGTCCGGGCCGGTCACCCGTCGAGAAAGAAAACCCTCATCTGGCGCCTCCTGCCCGTAGGCTGACGCCTA
>CAZJXV010000160.1:0-10004 GCA_964550015.1 uncultured Verrucomicrobiota bacterium | reverse complement strand
GGCCGCGCTCGCCCACGATGGTGTCGTAGCCCTTCGGCAGCTTGCAGATGAAGTCGTGCGCGTTGGCGGCGCGGGCGGCTTGGATGGCCTGCTCGACGCCGGCTTCGGGGCAGCCGTATCGGATGTTGTCCAGGATGGTCGCGCAGAAGAGGTGAGGATCTTGGAGCACCATGCCGACCTGGCGTCGGAAGTGGCCGCGGTCGAGCGTGCGGATATCCTCGCCGTCAATCAGGATGCGGCCGGCCGTCGTCTCGTAGAAGCGCACGACGAGGCGGGTGACGGTCGTCTTGCCCGCGCCCGACGGGCCGACGAGCCCGATCATCTCGCCCGGCGTGACGTCGAACGACACGCCGCGCAGCACCTGGCGGATGCCGTCGTAGGCGAACGAGACGTTCTCGAACGTCACGTGCCCCTCGAGCGGCTCGAGCCGGACGGGCTGCGTCACGTCGGTGATCTCCGGGTTGGTGTCGAGCACCTCGAAGACGCGGTGGGCCGAGCTGGTGACCCGCGAGAGCATGCGCGTCATCATGCCGATCATCTCGATCGGCTGGAAGAACATGGCCATATAGAGCAGGAACGTGACGAACTGGCCCGACGTCATGCTTGCCTTCATGCCCGCGCCGCCGGTCAGGACGCGGGGCGCGGCGATGATCCACACCACGAGGGTGAGGCCGTTGAGCGAGAGCATCAGCAGCGGCCAGAACCGCGTCCAGATGGTATGGACCACGTTGAAGAACTTCGTGGCGTCGTCGTTCCGGGTGTTGAAGCGCTTCTTCTCGTGCTCTTCCTGGTTGAAGGCTTTTACCACCCGCATGCCGGGGATCGTATCGGAGAGCACCTCGGTCATGCCCGACCACTTGCGCCAGCACCGCAGGAAGATGGTGCGCATCCGCTTGGTGTGCACGACGAGCGACCACAGGATGAGGGGCAACGGCAGGATCAGGATAAGGCCGAGGCCCCAGTCGCTCAGGATCAGCACCACGCCGAGCCCGACGAGCATCAGCAGCGCCTGGCCCGTCTCGACGACCCCGAACGCGATGAAGTCCCAGAGCCGGTCGGTGTCGCTGCTGACGCGCGTGATGATGCTGCCCGTCTGCTTCTTGGAGAAGTAGCTCAGGCTCAGCTTCTGCAGGTGGCCGTACAGGTCGTGGCGCAGGTCGCGCGCGACGTTCTCGCCCAGTATCGCCATCGTGCGCAGGCGGACCCACGCGGCGGCCTCGCGTACGAGCATGATGGCCCCGATGCCCGCGATGATAAACGCCGCGAACAGCAGCGCCTGGCCGCGCGTGAGGGCGTTGGCCTGGAACGGCCCGACGATCTTGTCTATGAAGTAACCGGTCAACCTCGGCGGCACGAGGGCCAGCAGCGTCATCAGGCTCGCGGCGATGAAGCCGAACACCATCCGCGTGCGATACGGCTTGAGATACGCCAACAAGCGCCACAGAACGGCGACCCGCTTGCCCGCGACCGAGGCCTGGGCGTCGCGTATGGGCCGGGCGATGGCGGACTTGTACACCTCGTCCGCGTCGGCCGGCCCGACGTCGTTGCCGTTGAGCTGCTCGTCGAGCACGAACTTCAGGTTCTCCATGGCGCGGCGCTGCCGGTGCGTGTAGCGCAGCACGGCGAGCACCAGCTCGTCGGGCCCGCCCCCGATGGTGAGCACGGTGCAGCTCAGCCCCGGCGTCTCGCGCAGGGAGCGGATTCGCGACCGCTCGAACGTCTGGATGGCCGCTTCGGAGGCGCCCTGGGCCTCGCGGGCCAGGGCGACGTGCTCCGGGCCGAGCGCCACCCACGTGCGCTCGAGCTCCATGCGCTCGTTCAGATCGGCCAGCGCGTAGAGGTGCACGGGCCGGCCGCCCCACGCGGCCTCGATGCGGTCGCGCAGCTCGGCGGGCATCTCGGCCGGCTGGTCCGTGTAGCGCGAGATGATCCGGGCGTCGGTGTTCTGTGTTGCCCCGGTTGGGGTCGTCTGGGCTGACATCGTTCTATTCCTCTTTCGTCAGGCTTCGCTTGTTTTCTTGGTCCGGGGGCGTTCCCCTGCTTCCGGCCTCGGGCCACAAAAAAGGCCCTCCGGGGCTTGGTGCCCCAGAAGGCCAACTTATGCATGTCTTTCAAGTCGGTACTTCTAGGGCGACCTCCCCTCCGCCACGATGAGACCCATGATGAGGCTAGGAACAGCCGGTCGGGCCCCAAACGTGCGGTCCGTGCGCACGCCCGTGGCCAGCGGGGAGATACGGCTGTACCAGTTGCTCCTCATCATCGGACTCGTCTGCTTATTCCTACCTGTTCATCAGGCGTCCAAACGTTTCTCGTTCCGGGTTGCCAGACCTACAAATGCTGAGGTGCGCTTCTATACCCGTTTGCCTGTCCGGTGTCAAGAAGAAAATACACAAAAATGTTTCCGGGTGTGCGGACACGCGACGGTCATTTTTCCGCCAGCTTTCCGCCACCGCCATCGTCCTGGTGGCGGGCGTTTCGGGAAGGCCCGGCCGACCGAGGTGCTTGACCTGCCCGGTTTATTGTGGTAACTTTCATGCCAGAGATGAAGCGCGGCAAGGCCGCCCTCGATCCAGACCCGGATGACGACGAGATCGGCGCGCCCGAGGCAAAGGACTATACTGCGTGGTGGTCTGATCCGCCGTTTTATGGAGAGTAGGAGGAGAAGGTGATGGAGGAGAATGCGGGGACAACCGAGACGCCGCGGGAAAGGAAGCGCCTGCCCCGCGCTCTCTTGCACCTCATCGCGTGGGTCGTCGTTCTGGGCATCCTGGCGGCGTTGCTGATTCCGGCCTACATGCGCGAGTGTGAATCCGCTCGCCGGACGGGGTGTCTCAGCAACGTGTCTGATCTCGGCATAGCCCTGCAGAATTACGCCTAGGATTTCGACGGCAACTACCCGTGGCGCGTAGGGCGGACAGACGCGCATGGGGCGTGGCGGGACCTCGGCTTGCTCTACCCGGAATACAGAACGCACATTGGCAGCTTCCTCTGTCCGAGCTCCAGGGACCGGAAGTTCGACCCGATGTGCGAGCTGGGGCCGAAGGAGGACTACCCCTTCGAGCCGTTCCGTGACAATCCACGCGAGCGGATCAGCTACGGCTACTGCTTCGACGCCCGCGAACCTCCAAGCCCAACTTCGTGGACCAAACGGTCACCATCGACCGTCCGCATAATGGCCGACAAGAAGGCCGGCCGCGAGATGACACGCCGGTCAGCCCACTGGTACAAGCACATGGAGGGCCGCACGGTCCTCTACCGCGACGGCCACGTCGGGTGGAGACAGGGTAAGCGTGCCCTCGATCCCGACGAGGACGACGACGACGTTGGCAAGCCGGACGCAAAGGACTACACGGCGTGGTGGTCCGACCCGCCGTATTACGGGGAATAGGAGAGAGGACCATGCAGTATGATGCGGGCGCAACCCAGACGCCGCGAGAAAGGAAAGGCGTCCCGCGCGCGGTCTTCGAGCTTATAGCATCGGTGCTCGTTCTGGGAGTTCTCGTCGTGATGCTGAGACCGGCTCTCGACCGTGCGCGCGGAAGCGCTCACGGGGCGCAGTGTGTCAGCAACCTGAAGGAGCTCGGACTTGGCCTGATGCAGTACGCCCAGGCTTTCGACGACTCGTATCCGTGGCGGGTCGGCGCATTGAGTCCGGTAGAGGCCTGGCGCGATCTCGGCCTTGTCTACCCCTATGTCTCGGACAAGAACTCGTTCTTCTGCCCCGCCACCAAGGACGCGCGATCCCGGTCTGAACGCATGTTTTTCCAGGAAGCAGGGAAGCTGGATGCTGATGGCAAGCCTCCGCTCGAGCCAATCAAGAGCGCTGGGTCCAGTGAGGTTATCAGCTACTCTTACTGCTTCGACGCCCGCGGTGGCAGGCACGACGGCAAGGAATACGACAATCTGCCTTGGACAGAGAAATCCAAGTCAACCACCGTCCGGCTTCTCGCGGACAAGAAGGCGGGCCGCGAGATGACGGAGCAATCAGCCCACCAGTACAGGGGGCAGGGGCGAAACGTCCTTTACCAGGACATCCACGTCAAGTGGAAGGCGGGTACGAAGGCCCTCGATCCTGAGCCCGATGACGACGAGATCGGCGCGCCGGGCTTACCGGACTACACGGCGTGGTGGTCGGACCCGCCGTTTTATGGCGAGTGATGAGGCACCTGCGAAGATTGCCCTCAACGCTCGAATATCCCGCCTGCACGCGCTATACTTTGTCGTCATTTCTGTCCCGAAGCAGAGAGAGGACTCGCGAGGCATTGCGCCATGGCCATGACGTCGAAGGAGCGCATGATTGTCGCCACGCTTAACGAGCAGCCGGACATGGTGCCGGTGGCGCCCGACATCTCGAACATGATTCCGTGCCGGCTCACCGGCAAGCCGTTCTGGGAGACCTACTACAACCAGGACCCCCCGCTGTGGCGCGCCTTCATCGAAGCGGTGAAGTACTACGAGATGGACGGGTGGTTCATCTACGGCGTGCCGGATACATCCGCCCGGCCGAAGGCGACGCGTGAGGCGAAGCTCGTCGAGAAGCGGCCGGACCGATGGATCGCTCGCTTCGTCTGGCACACGCCCGAGGGCGACCTCGAGGAGGAGTTCCAGTACCCGATCGCCGACAGCGAGACGTGCACGCATAAGCTCATCAAGGACGTCGAGCGCGACTGGCCGAAGCTCAAGTACATCTACCATCTTGACAACGTCGGCGGCACGGCGACGTTCGAGCAGATGAAGCGGGAGGCAGGCGAGAGCTCCGCCGTCGGCGGCGCGGTGGACTATCCGATGCTGCCTTACGGCATCATGGAGGGCGAATTGATGGCCGCCACGACGCTCTACTACGAGCGGCCCGACCTCGCCGAGGACTATCGCCGGATGTTCCACGCGTGGCAGATGGCGCGGCTCGAGCGCCTGCTGGAGGCGAAGCCCGACTTCATCCTGCTGGGCGGCTCGGGCTCGATCACCCTGCAGTCGCCTGAGATCTTCGACACGTTCTGCCTGCCCTCGATCATCGAGATGACCACGCTGTGCAAACAAGCCGGCGTCCCCAGCATGCTGCACTCGTGCGGCAAGGAGCGCCACGTCGTCGAGCGCTGCGCCGAGCGCACCGACCTCGACTGCATCAACCCGCTCGAGGAGCCGCCGATGGGCGACTGCACTCTCAGCGAGATGAAGCGCCGCTTCGGCGACCGGCTCTCGCTGATGGGCAACCTGGATACCTGCACGCTCATGCTCACGGGCACGCCCGAGGAGGTCGCCGAGGCCTCGCGGAAGGCGATTGATGACGCGGGCGCCGGCGGGGGCTTCATCCTCTCGACCGGCGACCAGTGCGCCCGCGACACGCCCGACGAGAACATCCGCGCCATGGTCCGCACCGGGCGCGAATACGGCAGGTACTGAGATCGCCACGCCGAACGCAGGAACTCGGAGAGACTCCGCATGAAGCAGGTCATCCGAAACGGTCGCTTTGTCTTTCCCGACCGCATCGCCGAGGACGTCGGCCTTGTCCTCGACGGCGGCACGGTCGAGGCCGTCCTTCCCGTTGGCCGGCTCCCTGCCGGCTGCCCGGTGCTGGATGCGGGTGGCTGCCTGGTCGCGCCGGGCTTTGTTGACGTGCACGTGCACGGCGGCGGCGGGTATCTGTTCAGCGATGCGACCCCCGAGGCGATCGAGACGGCCTGCCGCACCCACCTCCGCCACGGCACCACGACGCTGCTGCCGACGCTGGAAGCGTGCGAGACGGAACGCACGCTGGCCGCCCTGCGCGCGCTCGTGGAGTTCGCGCGGACGCACGAGCTTGGCCCGATGATCGCGGGCATCAATCTCGAAGGCCCTTTTCTGAACCCGGCGAAGGCGGGTGCGCAGCCGGTCGCTCACATCCGCGCGCCCGATCCGGCGCTGACGCGGCAATTGCTCGACGCGGGCGACGGGCTCGTGAAGGTTATGACGATCTCGCCCGAGCTTTCTGGGGCGGAAGCCGTGATCCGGCTGCTCGTCGAGCGAGGCGTGGTCGCGGCCATCGGCCACAGCACCGCGTCGGCCGAGTTGACCACGCGCGCCGTCGAGTGGGGCGCCCGGCTGGTCACGCACGTCTTCAGCGCCATGAGCGGGCTGCACCACCGCGAGCCGGGCATGGCCGGCGTTGCGCTCGACGACGGACGACTCTGGTGCGAGCTCACGTGCGACGGCATTCACGTCGCGCCGCTGGCCATGCGCCTTGTCGTGAAGCTCAAGGGCGTCGAGCGCGTGGTGCTGATCACGGACGCCATCGCCTGCCTCGAAGCGGCGAGCGAGATGAAACTCTTCGGCCACACCGTGACCGTGCGCGACGGCGCGGCCCGGCTCCCCGACGGCACCCTCGCGGGCAGCGTCCTGACGATGGAGCGCGCCGTCCGGAACGTGGCCGCGGCGGCGGCAAACCTCGACGTGCCGTCTGCCGTGCGCATGGCGACGCTGACGCCGGCCGAGCTCCTCGGCGAGGCGTCCCGGATCGGACGCCTCGACCGGCCGGGCGCGCGCGCCAACGCCGTCTTTCTCGCCGACGACGGCTCCGTCATCCGAACCATCCTGGACGGCAAGACGGTCTGGGAAGCCGCCGGCGCTGTCTAGCCTCCGCGTCCGCCGATGGGCGTTCGGCGGTTTAACTCGCCGGGCAAGGCGTAGGACGCGGGGCCAAGTTTCGCACACAAAACGATAGCTACGCTGACCCCTATCTTTTCCCACAATTCGCTTGACTTCGCATGTGCGTTGTGGTAGCGTTCGTTCCCAGGAGTGGCTAAGGGTCTGCCTGCTCTCGTGTTTGGGTGCGGCGTGTTGTCACGGCGAGATTGCGCACTCACCGAGACTGCATCGCCGGCCCGCCGCAACGCCAGGGAGAGGAGGACGACCGGGTGAAGCCAGCGCCAGAGTGCAACCGCACAGCGTTTCACCTACGAAGGGAGGATTCGCCCATGTACCCGGCAATCGTCAGATCGAAGGGCCTGCGCCTTGGAGTCATCACTCTTGCGGCCTCACTATCTCTAATGGTTTTCGCAGGGGCATGGTGCAGTGGGCCAACCTGGGGGGAACCCGTCAACTTGGGGCCGACCCTCAACGGGTCAGCCGCGGACTGGGGGCCGGCGATATCGCACGACGGGCTTACTCTGTTCTACTCGCCTGCTGCCAACGACATTTGCGTCTCGACACGCGAAAGCATCGGCGGCGCGTGGTCCGCACCGACGCCTCTTCCCAACCCACCAAATACGCCGGAGCTTCGAGAGGGAGGACCATGTCCAACGGCGGACGGGTTGACCCTTTACTACCAGGTTATGGCGGGAGGCGGCCCTCGCGACATCTGGTTCGTGACAAGACCCGACCTCACGAGCCCATGGCAAGACCCGACCCCACTTCCGGCAAACATCAACACGGAGTACAGCGACTATTGCCCCACAATCTCCGCTGATGGCCTGATGTTTTTCTTGTCCTCTGATCGACCCGGGGGTTACGGCGGCACAGACATCTACGTTTGCACACGGGCTTCGACGGACGCGCCATGGTCTGACCCGGTCAATCTCGGTGAGACAGTAAACACTTCCGCCGACGAGGGGCCGAACTCGGTCTCATGTGACGGTCGGACTCTGTATCTCAACTCAAATCGCCCCGGCGGCTACGGGGAGTCAGATATTTACTGCACGACCTATGTGGGAGGCGAATGGACAACACCTGTCAACATAGGTCCCGTAGTCAACTCGTCCAATTGGGACGGGAACGCCTATATGACCACCGACGGCACCGAGCTCTTCTTCTCGTCAGACCGGGCTGGCGGCTACGGTTCGATAGACATGTGGGTTTCAACTCTGGTCCCTGGGCCGGATGTCCACGTTGACGATGCTGCGCCTGGGGATCCCGGCCCCGGCGACCCGCCCCTGAGCGACCCGCTCGAGGACGGCACCGCCGCTCACCCGTACGACGCCATCCAAGAGGGCATTGACGCTGCATCCACGGGAGGCGCGGTGCTCGTCGCGCACGGCACCTACACTGGGCCGGGGAACCGTGATCTCGACTTTGGGTGCAAGGCCATCGCCGTACGCAGCGAGAACGGGCCGGACGTCACGGTCATCGACTGCCAAGGCTCCGAAATCGATCCGCACCGCGGGTTCTACTTCCACTCGGGCGAGACAGAGGCGTCCGTCGTTGACGGCTTCACGATCAGAAACGGATACGTGACCGGCGACTGGCCCGACAACTCTGGCGGGGGCATTTCTTGTGTCAGCGGCAGCAGCCCCACGAGCACGAACTCCACTATCACCAACAACGCGGCAGCCGGTGCCGATGGGCACGGCGGCGGCATCTTCTGCTACTGGTACTGCAACGCCACCATCGCCAATTGCACGATCAGCGACAATACGGCTGGACAGTCGGCAGAGAACTACGGGTTCCTGTGGCAAGAGGCGGTGATGACGGACCAGGGCGCCCCCTATGGTGGCGGCATGTCCCTTCAGGAGCATGACAACTCAACAGTCTTCAATTGTCTGATCATCGGCAACTCAGGCGATGGCGGGGGCGGGATTGCAGTCGGCGGGTACAGCACCAGCACGATCGCTAGTTGCACAATCAGCGCGAATACAGGTAACCATGGCGGCGGCATCAACTGCCATAGTAGCGAATCGACGGTCATCATCAACTGCATTCTATGGGAGAACGTCAGCGGTACAGAGATCTTTTCTCAGTACGGACCGCCAACGGTCACCTACTGCGACGTCGAAGGTGGCTATGCAGGTCAAGGCAACATCGACGAGGACCCGCTGTTTGTCAGCGGCCCGCTCCACGGCTACTACCTGAGTGAAACGGCCGCCGGGCAGGGCGCTGACAGCCCGTGCATCGACGCCGGGAGCGATACGGCGGCGAACCTCGGTCTCGACGACCGCACCACCCGCACGGATGAAGCGCCCGACGTCGGGATCGTCGACATGGGCTACCACGCCGAGATCTCGCCTCGCATACGGGGCGACGTGGACGGCAACGGTATCGTGGACGGGCTGGACCTGACCGCCGTCCTCGCTGCCTGGGACAGCGTGCCAGGTCATCCCCGGTGGAACCCGGCCGCTGACCTGGACGGGAGTGGCTACATCGACGGCCTCGACTTGACCGAAGTGATATCGCACTGGACCACGGGAGCCGCTTCGTCAGACTCGGCCTCCCCCCGCTCAGGCCCGCTCACGTTGGACTCCGGCACGCGCCGCCGTGTCTCCGGCAACGTTCGCAGGGGGTCTGGGACCGGGAACGTGCGGGGCAGGTAGCCGCGCCGCAGGGTGGGAAGGCGTCGGCGGGCCACTCTCGCTGGGGGCTGGCAAGTCGTTTGAAATGAAAGAGCCAGCGGTCGGATTCGAACCGACGACCGCGGCATTACGAATGCCGTGCTCTACCAACTGAGCTACGCTGGCTATCCTTCGCGCTCCCTGTGGGAGCGCGAAGGATAGCTTGGCAGAACCTTCGGTTCTGCGGGCTCCCTTGGCAGAACTTTCGGTTCTGCAGGCCGGCCTGGCACAGCCTTCTGTTCTGCAGGCTGCCCTCGCACAACCTGCGGTTCCGCGGGCTGCGTTAGCACAACCTTCGGCTCTGCAAGGCGGCCGGGGGCCGCTCAAGAGTCCAAGAAGGGCTGCGTCGGCCAGGTCAACCACCGCAACCCCTCTATCGGTTCCCTTATACCGGCCTTGAGGCGGGATTTCAAGCCCTAACGGGCTGCTGAAAAAAGGCCTGAAGTGGCGCCCTGAAGGGGGGCCGATAGATCAGCCCAGGGTCAGCTTCGACCCCGAGCTTGTTAGCGCAAGCGACCTTGTCGAGGGGCGAAGCGCCACCCTGGGAACCAAGCACGCAACACAGACCAAGCCTACCCTGAAGGGGTTCGATAGATTCTCGTCGAGGAGAAAGGCTGACGCAAAGGCCGACGCAATGAACAATATCATCTCGTGGCTATGAAACCCTTTCAGATACTATGGAGGCCATCCCTCTCGGGGTGTATACCC
>CAZJXV010000159.1:0-10009 GCA_964550015.1 uncultured Verrucomicrobiota bacterium | reverse complement strand
GAGGGCCTCAAGCGTGTGGACATCGAGCGCGCCGCGGCCGGCGACATCGTCTGCCTGGCCGGCATCGAGGACATTACGATCGGCGAGACGATCACCGACGTCGAACACCCCGTGCCGATCCCGCCCGTCGCCAGCCCGCGCAGCCCCATGCCGAACCCCATGGACCACGAGCGGAAACTCTCGTCGTTTTCCTCGCGGTGGTTGCTCGACAGGTACTTGCCGCCCGCCTCGTACGTGTCGTCGCCCCCGAGCTCCACCAGCGCCGCCGCCGCGTCGCACAGCGCGAAGCCCTGCGCGTACACGTGCGCTTTGTACGTGTCCCGCCCGCCGCCCTCGACGAGCAGCCCCACGCCGAACGCCGCAGCGCCCTGCACGAACCCGCCCGCCGACGTGTACGTGTCGTCGCCCGCATAGTCGGCCAGGATCCCGACGCCGAACAGCCCGAAACCAAGCCCGTACCCCTGCGTCTCGTACGTGTCGTCGCCCTCGACGTCCACCAGCACCGACGTGCCAAGCCGGCCGCACGCGAACCCGAGGTCGCCCTCCGCCCGGTATGTGTCGTCGCCGGCGAAATCAATGATCAGCACCGGCGGCTCCGCGTCGCCGCCAAGCACGTACGTATCGTCGCCGCCGAGGTCCACGATCACCGCCTGGTCGGTGATCTCGTGCCGGTTCTCGACGCTGCCGGCGAACACGATCCGGCCCCAGTCCGTCTGCTTCTCGTAGAGGACGGCCTCGTTCGGCTTCTTTGCCTCGAGCGCCTCGACCACCTTCTTGAGGCGCGCGAGATACGCCGCGTCCGTCAGCGCAACGACCGACCCGCCCGCCGCGTACAGCCGCGGCCAGTTCACCGCCTGCGCGTACGCGCACAGCCGGACGCTGTTCTCGTCGAGCGTCGCCTGCCCGTCCGTGATCACCAGCACGTTGAACAGCGGCAGCAGCCGGTCGCACATCTCCACCTTCGCGTCGCGCGCGATGCGCTCCATCACCGCCGCCGCCGTCGGCGACTCCATCGTGTAGACCGCCTTCGCCGCCTCAGCGTGGAACAGCGCCGCCGGCGACTCCTCGGCCTCGGTCTTGAGCGCGCGCAGGATGGCCTTGACCACCTCCGTCCCCGTTGCGGCCGCCGGCGCCTCCGGCCTCACCACCTCCAGCTTGAGCTGCTCGAGCAGCACCATGTACGCGCCCACCAGGTCGCGCTCGGCCGCCGCCGCATTGAGCGCCGCCGTCATCCCGTCGGCCGCCGCCATCAGCCCCGGCGGATCGCCATGCAGCGAGTTCGACCGGTTCGGCCGCCGGTTATACACCTGCGCGAACTGCCTCGGGTTGACGCCGTACCCCGCCAGCGTCGCCTTGAGCGTCCGGTACTCCTCGGCCAGGCCGTTGAGCCTCACCAGCTCGTCCACGACCGCATACGCGCGCCGGTAATCGCGCCGCGATTCCTGCGCTGCGAGACCCGACACACACACGACGAGGGAAATAAAGAAAATGAGAAGAGCCGCCCGGCGTTTCATCGCTTCTTCTTCACGCGGCCGGGCTCGAAGTGCTGCACGCGGCACGCAATCGGCATCCGGCGGCCGAACCCGAACGCCTTGCTCGTCACCTTGAGCACCGGCGCCGCCTGCTGGCGTTTGTACTCGTTGCGGTCCACCATGCCGATGACCCGCTCGACCAGCGCGCGGTCGTGCCCCGCGGCCACGATCTCCTCGACGCCCTGCCCCGCCTCCACGTAGGCGCGCAGCACGGGGTCGAGCGCCTCGTACTCGGGCAACGAGTCCGTGTCCTTCTGGTCGGCCCGCAGCTCCGCCGACGGCGCCTTCGTCATCGTGCTCTCGGGGATCACCTCACGCTCGCCGTTCACCAGCCGCGCCAGCTCATACACCATCGTCTTCGGCACGTCGCCGATCACGCCCAGCCCCCCCACCATGTCGCCGTACAGCGTGCAGTAGCCGACCGACACCTCGCTCTTGTTGCCCGTGTTCAGCACCAGCCACCCGTGCTTGTTCGACAGCGCCATGAGCAGGTTGCCGCGCGCGCGCGCCTGCAGGTTCTCCTCGGTAACGTCCGCCGCCAGCCCACGGAACGCCTCCGCCAGCGTCTCGGCGTACGCGCCCATCACCTGCCCGATCGGAATCACTGTGGTGTCAATGCCCAGGTTCCCCGCGAGCGCTTCCGAGTCCTCGACGCTGCCCCGCGACGAGTACTCCGACGGCATCGTCACACCGTGCACCCGCCCGGCGCCCAGCGCCTCGACCGCGATCGCCGCCGTGAGCGCCGAGTCAACGCCCCCGCTCAACCCGATCACCACGTCCGTAAACCCGCACTTGCCCAC
This sequence comes from uncultured Verrucomicrobiota bacterium, assembly GCA_964550015.1. Taxonomy (GTDB): domain Bacteria; phylum Auribacterota; class JABMQX01; order JAFGEW01; family JAFGEW01; genus CAZJXV01. The sequence continues at coordinate 7,677 of CAZJXV010000159.1, read as the reverse complement.
GTAGTCGCGCACGCCGAGCGCCAGCGCCTTGAGCACGCGCGGCAGCTCGTCCCGCGCCGTGTCGTGCACGTCGCCCGCGCCCGTCTCCGTGTCGAAAAGAACGATGTCCTCCTCGAACTCCTTCGCCTGCGCGGCCACCCGGCCCGCCGCGTCTATCACCAGGCTCGCCCCGTCGAAGATCAGCCCGTCGTTGCCGCCGACCTGGTTCACGTACACCACCGGCCGTGTGTGCTTCGTCGCGATCGCCCGCAGCATGTCGAGCTTCAGCGCCCGCTTGCCGATCGAGTACGGCGACGCGTTGATGCTCACAATCGCCTCGGCCCCCGCGCCCACGAGCGCCGCCACCGGCTCGTCGTGGTACAGCCCCGTGTTGAAAAAGTCCTTGTCGTTCCAGATGTCCTCGCAGATCGTCACCCCCAGCGTGTCCCCGCCGAGCCGCGCGGGGCTCACCTGACCGGCCGGCTCGAAGTACCGCCCCTCGTCGAAGACGTCGTACGTCGGCAAGAGCGACTTGTAGTGCCGCGACGCGACCCGCCCCCCCGCCAGCACCGCCGCGCCGTTGAACAGCCGCTTCCCCTCCCGCGCGGGATTGCCGTCCACGTAGCCCACCACAAGCGCGATCTCCTTCGACGACGCCGCCAGCGCCTCGAGCGCCGCCAGGTTCTCCTCGACGAACCACCGCTTCTCCAACAAGTCTTTCGGCGGGTAGCCGGTCACCGCCATCTCGTGAAACACCGCCAGCTCCGCCCCGAGCTTCCGCGCCCGGCCGGCCGCCTCCCTGATGGCGGCCACGTTGTCACGCAGCGCCCCGACGGTGGTGTTGATCTGCACCAACGCAATCTTCATTCGCGTTTGCCGCCCTTCTATCGTTGCCCGCCTTCACGACGGTGGTAAAAAACGGAAACAGCGACGACCCACGCAAGAACGCCGACGGCAAAAACCGGCACAGGCCACGGGGTCGCAAAGGCAATCACCCCTAGGACCAGCGCCCCCGGTATAGCGGCAAGACTCCAGCCGACATCCCTGCGCGAGACCCACATAATGTGCAGACGATAGCGCACCCCGCCACGCCACGCAAGACGGGGAATGAACACAGCACAGATTGACACGGATGTCTTTCGGGGCCGTCGGCGGCCGGAGAGCGACCCGCCCTTCATCCGGTGATAGGTCGAAACTTGCGGCAGCGCTCGCCCGCCGAAGGTGGGCTGTAGGGCGGGGCCCCGGCCCCGCCGAACTGATGCAGGAATCTGCCGTTGGGAGCTCGTGCGAACGCTGTTTCTCGAAGCGGAACAACGTCAATAACCGTGTGCAAGACCCACGGATGGGAGCTCTTGCGGAAACTGATCCCCGAAGGGGAACAACGTGAATAGCCGTGGGTGAAACCCACGGAAACGAACCCGACAAGAAAAGGACCGACCCTGAAAGGGTCGGACAATTCCTGCCGGCCCTACTCGCCGCCGCCTTCCTCGACCGTTTCCTCGACCGTCTCCTCGTCCTGCTTCTCGGGCAGCGCGGTTATGATGATCTCGACCTTCGTGCCGGTGGGCGGCACCACCGTCTCGTACACGCCGAACACCGTGTCGTCCTGCACCTCCGCGATCGGCGGCTCGACCAGCGTGCTCGGATCCACGTAGACGTTGACAATCGTCCCTGTCGCCTGCGCCATGAACTTGCCCATGTGGAACATGCTGCCCGTGTACGTCCAGTGCGTGGCCTTCATCGCCGCTTGCGTCTGATGGTTCCAGATCCACGCCTCGGGCTCGATCGTCGCCGCCTTGCCCTGCTCGGTCGTCCACTTCACCTCGATCTCGACCGGGCTGCCCACGGGGATCTCCGGCCGGCCCACGCCCGCGCGCGGCTTGCCCCCGTGACACCCGATGAGCTTGAACGCCACGTTGAGGTACGTCGGGCTGATGCCCGTGCGGAACAACGCCTCGTGCGTCTTGCCGTACTCCGTGCAGATGAGCACCTCGAGCGGCAGCTCCTGCTGCGTCTGGTTGACCACGGCGGCAAACCGGATCTGCTTCGCCTTCATGTCAATCGCGATGCCGTCGAGCGCGTACGTGTGCTCGCCCGTCTTCTTCAGCGGCGCGTCGCGGTCCTGGGCGTCATACGCCTCGTCGGCCAGGCGCTCCTCCTCGGTCAGGGCGGGCGCCTCGTCCCGCGCCTTGGGCGGGCGCTTCTCCTCGGGCTGCGGTTTCTGCCCGCGGCAGCAGCACCATGCAAACGCCGCGGCAACCACAAGGCACGCGGCCCAGACACGCTTCCTAGTCATCCTGCGTCTCTCCTTCCTCGGCCTGGACGACGTCGCCGCTCGAGCCTTCCGCGATCGTCAGGCCGCTCTTGGCGGCGAGCCGTCGCAGCTTGCGGATCTGCCCCAGGTCACCGATGAGCACCAGCACGTCGCGCACCCCCAACCGGTGGTCGCCGCTCGGGTTGAAATCGTACCGGCCGCTCTCGCTGTCGCGCACCGCCACGATGATCGCCCCCGTCTTCCGGCCCACGTCGGCCTCCGCGATCGTCTTGCCCGCGAAGTCGCTCCCCTCCTGCACCGTGGCCTCCTCGAAGCGCAGCGTGTTGCGGGGGTCGCGCATCATCAGATCGAGAAACGTCACCACGTTGGGCCGCAGCATCTCGCTCGCCATGCGCAGGCCGCCGATGTTGTTCGGGCTGATCACCGAATCCGCCCCCACCTTGAGCAGCTTCGCCTGCGTGCCCTCCTCGACCGCGCGGCTGATGATGCGCATCTCCCTGTTGAGCCCGCGCGCCGTGAGCACCACAAACAGGTTCGACTTATCGTCGGCCAGGCAACTCACCAGCCCCCGGGCCCGCTCGATGCCCGCCTGCACGAGCAGCGCCTCGTCGGTCGCGTCCCCCTCGAGGTAGCAGAAACCACGCTCGCCAAGCACTCGCTCGACCCGCTCCTTGTTGTGCTCGACGACCACAAACGGGACTTCCATCTTCACGAACTCTTCGATCACGTGCCGGCCCGTGTCGCCTGCGCCGCACACGATGTAGTGCTCCTGCAGGCTATCAATCCGTTTCTGCATCTTCTTCCTCCATAAGAGCCGATGGAGGTAGCCCCCCATAATATACGCCGTCGCGCTCGCGGTGACGAAGACGAAACTCGCCACGCCAATGGCGATATACACAATCGTGAACACCTGCCCGGCGATGTTCCCCCTCAGCCTGATCGCTTCTTCGTAGCCGACGGCGAACACCGTGATCACCGCCATGTAGATCGCCGTCAGCGGGTTGTGCGCCTCGTCGAGCACCAGGTAGCCGACGAACCCCAGCAGCAGGATCATGAGAAAGATGCTGATGGACGTCGCGAGCAGTTTCTGCAGGCTCATACGCGCCTCGAGTGCGGGTCCGCGCCAAGCATCGCCCAGAACTCGGCCTCGGTCAAGAGCGGGATACCGAACTGCCTGGCCTTCGCCAGCTTCGAGCCCGGATTCTCCCCCACCAGCACGTAGCTCGTCTTGCGGCTGACGCTGCCGCTCACCCGGCCGCCGTTCGCCTTGATCGCCGCCTCGAACTCCGCACGCGGCCGGCCCAGCGTCCCCGTGATCACCAGCGTCATGCCCGCCAGCGACTCGCCTGCGCCCGCGTGCGTCTCAGACCGCATCGTGACGCCCGCCGCCCGCAGCTTCTCGATCACGCCCCGGTTGCGCTCGCCCTGGAAGAACTTCACCACGCTGTCGGCCGTCGTCGGGCCGATCTCCTCGATCGTCGCAAGCGCCTCGGCCGACGCCGCCATCAACTCGTCGAGCGAGCCGTACGCGCCGGCCAGGATCTCCGCCGCCCGCGCCCCCACGTACGGGATCCCCAGCGCGAAGATGAGCCGCTCGAGCGGCCGCGCCTTGCTCGCCTCGATCGCGGTGACCAGATTGCGCGCGCTCGTCTCCCCCATGCGCTCGAGCCCCGCCACCTGCCCCGCGTCGAGCGCGTACAGGTCCGCGTAGTCCGCCACGAGGCCGGCGGCCAGCAACTGGTCAATGAGCTTCGTGCCCAGCCCGTCTATGTCCATCGCACCGCGCGCAGCGAAGTGCGCGAGCTGCTCCTTGAGCTGCGCCGGACACCCGACGTTCGTGCACCGGTGGGCGACCTCCCCCTCGAGCCGCTCGACGCGCGCGCCGCACGCCGGGCACCTCGCCGGCATCCGGAACGCCTTCTCCCGGCCCGTGCGCTTCTCGGTGATGACCTTCACCACCTTCGGGATGATGTCGCCCCCCTTCTCCATCAGCACCGTGTCGCCCACCCGGATGTCCTTGCGCCGCACCTCGTCCTCGTTATGCAGCGTCGCCCGCGTCACCGTCGTGCCCGCAAGCTGCACCGGCTCGACGACCGCCACCGGCGTGAGCGTGCCCGTCCGGCCCACCTGCACGAGGATCTCCGTCAGCCGCGTCGTCGCCTGCTCCGCCGGGAACTTGTAGGCAATCGCCCAGCGCGGCGCTTTCGACGTCGCCCCGAGCACCGCGTGCAGCGCGCGCCCGTTCACCTTGACGACCATCCCGTCAATGTCGAACGGCAGCTCGTGCCGCCGCACCTGCCACGCGTCGCAGAACCCCAAAACCTCCTCGATGCCCCGGCACACCCGCGACTCCGGCAGCACCTTGAACCCGAACCCCGCCAGCGCCTCGATCAACCCCATCTGCGTGGCGAACTCGGGCCCCTCGTACTCACCCACGCCGTAGCACGCGATATCGAGCCGGCGCTCGGCCGCGATCCGCGGGTCCAGCAGCTTGAGCGTGCCCGCGGCCGTGTTGCGCGGGTTGGCGAACGGCTGCAGCCCCTCGCGAAGCTGCGCCGCGTTGACGCGCTCGAACTCCGCCCGGCCCATGTACACCTCGCCGCGCACCTCGAGCAGCGCGGGCGCCTGTCCCGCCAGCACGAGCGGCACCGACGCGATCGTCCGCAGGTTGTGCGTCACGTCCTCGCCCGTGCGGCCGTCGCCGCGCGTGTAGCCGGCCACGAACCGGCCCCGCTCGTACCGCAGCCCCACCGCCGCGCCGTCCACCTTGAACTCGACCTCGTACTCGACCGCGTCCTGCATATCGAGCCCCTTGCGCACGCGCGCATCGAACGCAACGAGCTCCTCGCGCGAATAGGTGTTGTCGAGACTGAGCATCGGCCGCGCGTAGCTCACCTTCGCAAGCGCGCTGACCGGCTCGGCGCCCACGCGCCGGGTTGGGGAATCAGGGGTGACCAGCGCCGGGTGCGCCGCCTCGAGCTCGACGAGTTCGCGCACCAGCGCGTCGTACTCGGCGTCGGCGATCTCCGGGCTGTCCTCGACGTAGTACTTGCGGTTGTGATGGCGAATCGCCGCGCGCAGCGCCTCAATCCGCTCCCGAACGCCCCCCGTGGCCATAGTCCGACCGCTCCCTCTCGCTGCGCGTGCCCGGGCGGGCCCTCAGCAAAACCACAACGGCAACCAGCCCGCCGACCCCGGCGCCGATCGCGTTGGCGATCACGTCATACGGGTCGGCCGTGCGGCCCACCACCTTTTGCCACCCTTCGAGCAGCAGGCCGTACCCGACCGCACCGGCCAGCGCCCCGCCCAGGCCCATGCCGGGAGGCGCCAGCCGCCACAGCACCCGCACGGCCAGCAGACCCAGGACCGCATACGCGACCCCGTGCAGGATCTTATCGGGCCCGGTGGGCAAGTCAACCCCGAGAACGCCGGAAACCGGGACGGTTGAAGCGACAAAGACAATGAGCGCCCACACCACCAGGCTCGGCACCGGCCTCAGCAGCGTCACCACGATGTGGCGCACCGCACTCACTTGCCCATAGCCAGGCGCATGGCGAGCACGTTCGGCAGGCCCGCGTCGAGAATCTTCTGCTGCGTGCCCCGCACGTCGTACGGCACGCGCCGAAACTGGACCGCGTTCTCCACCAGGTCGTAGATCGCGTAGGACGCGGCCGGATCATTATCGCGCGGCTGCCCCACGCTGCCCACGTTCACCACGTAGCGGTGGCCCGACTGGATCCGCACCCGGCTGCTGCGGTTCAGCGTGATCATGTCGCCGGCAATAAACACGCCCGGGATGTGCGAGTGGCCGATGAAACACACCGTGTCCTTCTGGTGCTGGAAGTGCTCCTCGGCCTCGTAAGCGTTGAAGATGTAGCCCCACTGCTCCGGATTGTGAAGCGTGCCGTGGACCACCGTGAAGCTCTCGATCCGCCGCACGTACGGCAGCCCGCGCAGAAACTCGAGCGACGCCTTGTCGAGCTGCTGCGCCGTCCACTCGACCGCCGCGCGCGCCGGCGCGTTGAAGTCCTCCGGGTCCGTCAGGCCCACAACCGCCGCGTCGTGGTTGCCCATCACGCAGGGGATCTCCAGCTCGCGGACACGCTCCACCACCTCGCGCGGCTCGGCGTTATAGCCGACCAGGTCCCCCCCGCAGACGATGAACTCCACCCCCTCGGCGCCGATCGCGCCAAGCACCGCATCGAGCGCCGCGAGGTTGGCGTGCATGTCACTGATAATAGCAATCTTCATCCGCTGAGGCCCGACTCCGGATGTCCTCTACCGGCGGCTCTACCGGCCATGTCCAGGCGGAAACGCTAGCCTATGCCCACGCCAAAAACAACCTCCATCTTCCGGCACCGCCGCCCATCTTCCACCCCCCACGCGCGCGCCCGGCGCCACCACCGCCGGCATCAGAAGCGCACGCCGAACTCGCTGAACTCGCCCGTGGCATCGAGCCACTCGGTCTGCACGTCGCGCACGTAGGTTGCGAAATACTCCCGCAACTCGCGCAAGAACCGCTCCAGCGCCTCCTCCGTGCCTTCGCCGACGATCTCGACCCGCCCGTCGGAGAGGTTCTTCGTCCAGCCCGTCACCCCCCGGCGCGCCGCCAGGCGCATCGCCGTGTAGCGAAACCCCACCCCCTGCACGATCCCGCGGAAATAAGCATGCACGCGCTTCATCTTACTGCCGAACGAGCCGAGGTGACTGCATCAAGAACCGCGGCGACTGTCGCTCGCGTCCCCCTTCACCGCCGTCGCTTGTCCAGCCCGTTGATCAGCCCGCTGATCATCTTGGCCATGGCTTCGAGCTCGCCGCGCAAAGAGGTATGTATCTCTTCACCGACCAGTTTCCGCCGCCGGCCGATCTCCAGCAGCGGCACGCACTCCTGCACCGATCCTCGTGCGACGATGAAAAAGTTCCGGCGGTCCGCCTTCGTGAACCGGCCATTGCCCTCGGCCAGGTTCGTCGCGATCGACAGCGCCGCGCGGTTGAGCTGGTCCGACAGGAATCCGTAACCTCGTGGGAACCCTTCGGTCAGTCGCACGACCCGGTCGGCGAAATCCACGGCCTTCTGATAGACGTGAAGATTCTCGAACATGAAGGCCATGGCACAGTTCCCGAGCAGGTGAACAGGAGAACAGGAGAACGGAAGAGCAGGAGACCGCCGGCGAGCAGAATCTCTCACCTGATCACCTGTTCCACTGCTCGCCTGCTCTACCGCCTGAGCAGTTGAGCCCGAGACCCCGAGCGAGCAGGTGCTCTCACCCGATCTCCTGCTCCACTGCTCACCTGCTCTACCGCCTGAGCAGTTGAGCACGAGACCCCGAGCGAGCAGGTGCTCTCACCTGATCTCCTGCTCCACTGTTCACCTGCTCGACTGTTCCACTGCTCTACCAGCTTTCGCCACCGGCGAAAGCACC
>CAZJXV010000158.1:0-10030 GCA_964550015.1 uncultured Verrucomicrobiota bacterium | reverse complement strand
CGCTTTCATAGTTGGGCAGCTCGCCGGGCGCCAGAAAGATCAGCCGTGTCTTGTCACCCTCAACCTCAGCCTCGGCCTGCGTCTGGCAGAGCACCGGTTTCTGGCTCGCGCCGTCGTCGGATACCTCGACGAGACGGACCGTGCGCGACCGCCGCGCCGCAATCGGCACGTCCACCTCAATGGGCTGATCGGCCCGGTCCACGCCGCCGCTCTCGACGACAATGCCGATGCGCTTCTTGAACGCAGCCTCAGCCCACGGAGCGCCGGCAAGCAGCGGTTCCGACTCAACCGCGTGCGGACGTGTCCTTCGCACCGCCTTCTCGACGATCTCCAGCCCGACCTCACTTGCCGGAGCCAGGACGCCCGTCTCTCGAACGGTTTTTCCCGCATCTTCGAGCTTCGAGATCAAGCCGTCGTAGTACGTGATCACTCCATCGTACGCCCCGAGGTTCCAATCGAGCGCATACTCCCTCGCCTCCTTACGCCACAGCACCTCGCACTGCGCTTTCAGCCGCACGTGCTCGTCCCTCGCCTCCTTGAGGCTGTCAATGGCCTTCGCGATAAGCGGCTGCACGTCCTTCTTCTCAGCGACCAGGTCGGCCGCCCGCTCGTACGCCTCCGCCGCATCGATGTAATCGTCCAGCCTCGTCGCCAAAAGCTTCACGCGCTCGGCGGCGAAGATGAAGTAATCCAGCACGTCGGTGTTGTACCTCGCATCCTTCTTCGCTGCCCTCAAATGCTCGAGCGCCGGCTCGACGAGATCGAGCATCTCCCTGACCTGTTTTCGCTCGACCTCCCTGCTCACCGCGAAGTCCCCGTTGTCCTTTCGCCAGAATCGCGGGGTCATGAGCCAATCGTACCCGCGCACGACGTGGGCCTTCGTGAGCAGCGCAATAGCCTTCCCGAAGTGGTCCCCCCTCTCTCCAAACATCACCGCGCCGACGCGCGAATTGAAGTCTTCGATCGAAGTCGTTGACCCGTTCCACGAGCACTCCGCTCCCCAGGCCACTCCGTGCCAGTTGTAGTTGAAGAACGTCGAGGTATCGTCATCCCACGACGTGAGCAGCATCCCGAGCGCGCCATACTTGACCCCGTCGCGAACGTAGTTCTGGATGTTCCCGTTGGCATTTAAAAAGAACGGAATAATCCTGAACCAGTTGTTCACACCGGGACAGACAAAGAAGTCGTACCCCGCATCGGCGAACGGCTTGAGCACCCTGTCGAAAGACGGGCTCGCATCGTAGCCCCAGGAGAGCATGATCGTGTCCTTCGGGATGTCCTTCATGTTCTCCGGGTGTCGCAAAATGATGTCGCCCCACATCATCATCCGCTTGCCATACGTGTCCTTGAGGATGTCGTGGATCCTCCTCATGTGCATGGTGTAGACGCCGCCAACGCCTATCTTCTCTGCAAGTTCCTTTGCCTTCCCCGTGCCAAGGCTCCAAACCTCGTCGCAGCACACGTTGAAAAGCTTCGAGCTGACGATCGGCGCGACTTCAGAGTAGAAGTCGTCGAGAAGCTCGTAGCTTCCCTCGTTCTGGGGATCGAGCGCGCCCGACGATTCCGCCAGGTCTTTGTAGGCGGGCAGCCTGAGTATCTTCTCGAAGTGGCCGAAGGACTGCTGGTTGCCGACGATCTCGACGTTGTACCTGCCCGCATACTCTGATAGCGCCTTCAGCTCCTCGGGCTTGAGCCTGCCGCCCTCGGGCCCGATGTCCGGGTGCTTCTCGAACGCGAACTGGTCCTCCATATAGTACGTCCAGAAATTGTACTTCAGAAGCGAGCCCGTGCGGACCTCGTGCTGCATCGTAGGCAAAGTGGAGCTTATCGCGCGGGTGAGGTCGTCCTGAAATCCCCGGTACCTGAGCGTCGGCCAGTCCGTGATGCTGAGGCACGGCATGGCATTGCCTTTCAGGTTCGCCCGCACAAGCTGTCTGAGAGTCTGGATGCCCCAGACCAGCCCCTCCTTTTCTCTCGCGCGCACGATCGCCGCCTCGGGAGTGACGACAAGCCGGTAGCTCTCATTCTGCGATGGGAGTTCCCCGACCGCCTCGAGCGCGTCCTTTGGCACCTTCCCCGACGAGAACCGGAGCTCCCAGAGTGGCGGCTCGCCGGGCCCGACGGTTGTGATGTCGCAGTCGTATTTCCCCAGTGCCGCGAGATCGTCCTCCAGGTCCAGTGACGCCTGCTTCGCGGCCGGGGTGTTGCTGACAACAACTGTCATCTTCGCCCGAATCCTGAGGCTCCCGTCCCGCAGCTCGACCTCTTTCGGAAAAGGCACGAGACGAAGGCCCTTCGCCTCATCTGGTTCGGATACGGCGTCTGCCCCCTGGGAAAGAATTGCGCAGGCGAGCCACACTGCAACGCCCGCCAGCCACGTGCTCTTGCTCATGATCCTCGTACCTCTCAGTGTGTTGGTCCCCCGTTAACGGACCCTTACTTCTCATGTGTTCGTCGCCGGCGTCCTTGGGACACATGGCAGGTCCCTCCGCCTGCCGAGCAGGCCCGCCGCGACCCCCGGCAGTTCCGAGGCCTACTCCCCCTTTGCCATGCCCGTGATGTTCGGCTCGTCCTCGCCGCGGTGAAGGTGGCCGGGGCGCTTCCTGCCGCGCAACGTCATCTCGCTCCAGACGATGGTCGTGTCCTCGACGACCCGCGCTATGCCATGTTCCCACCCCATCGGCGTCCAGAGCGCCTGGCCCGGGCCGACCTCGACCTCCGCGCCCTCCTCGCGGCACACGAGCCGGCCCGAGGCGACCCAGTAGAACTCGTCGGCATCGTGGAAGTGGTCGCGAAACTCGATCGTCTCGCCCGCCTTGAACGTCGCGACGCCGAACGCGCTCACCGGGCATTCGGGCGGGATCGCCTCGCACTTCGTGCTGTCAATCACCGGCATGACAGGCCCTCCTTCTCCACGAACCGGCCCACGTCAATCTCCCTGCCGCGGCGGCACGACTCGACCGCCGCCAGCGCGAGCCCGATGCTCTTGACGTTGTCCGCCAGCGGCACCGGCATCGACCCGCCGCTCTTGACCGCCTCACCGAACGCCCTCACCAGCACGTCCATCGAGAACAGCTTCGACCTCGGCGAGAACCGCTGCACCGCCGGCCCGCGCCGGCCGCCGCGCACGAGCCGCACGTCGGCCGTGCCGTCCTCGTGGTCGTCCCAGAGAAGATCCGACCGCTCGCCGCCGATCAGCCACCGCCCGTTCCACGACGTGTGGTCGGTGCGGCACTCCCACCCGGCCGAGTACGTCGCGCGCAGCCCGCCGCCGAAGCCGAGCAGCGCGTGCAGCATCGTGTGGCCGCCGGCCCATCCCCACTGCGACTTCCAGCTCCGCGCCGCGACCGTCTCGGCCTCGCGCCCGGCCAGCCACCGCATCAGGTCGAAGTGATGAATGCTCATCTCGAGCCCGATCGCCTTCGGCCCTTCGAGGCTCCCGTAGAAGGACTTCCCCACAAAGTGCGCGTCCCGCAGGAATGCAATCGTCAGGCTCGAAAGCCGCCCGACCCGCCCCGCCTCGATCAGCGCCCTCGCCTTCTGCGCCCCCGGCCCGTAGCGGTAGTTCTGCGCCACGCACACGCGGGCGCCGCTCTTTGCCGTCGCCGCGATGATCTTGCGCACGTCGGCCGGCGTGTGCGCCAGCGGCTTGTCCACAATGACGGCCGCCCCCGTCTTGATCGCCGCCAGGAGAACGGGCATCCGCTGCGGGTTCGGGATCGAGCACGAGACCACGTCGGCCTCCGTCGCCTTGAGCGCCGCCATCGCATCGTCGAAAAGCAGCGCCCCCTCCACCCCGTCGGCACGGAGCGCCTTGAGCACCTTCGGGTTGATGTCCGCATACCCCGCGATGCGCACCCCGCGCATCGCGCGCGCCGCCCGCACGTAGTTCCTGCCCCAGCCCCCGGCGCCGAGCACCAGCCATCGCAGCATCGTCATGTCCCCCTGGCGTTGTCCCTCGTCCGTTATGAAGCGGGATTCTTGCCTATGCGCCCCGCCGTGTCAACGCCCGCAGCCGCCGCAAGAAAACGCTTGCCCGGCCACGCCGCCCGACACGTATGATTCTCGGTCATTGCAGACCTCACAACGAATGGGCCAAAAAGACATGAAACGAAAAACGATCTCGAACCGCTTCCTCTCCCTTTCCACCGACGAGAAGGGCCGCATCGTCAGCCTCAAGAACAAGGCGACCAAAACCGAGCTCATCACCCACCCAAGCGTCGCCGAGGCCTGGCGCATGATCGTCCCCACCGGCCGCCACACGATAGACACAGTCCTCGGCTCCGACCAGACGCCGCGCTCGATCGAGGTAGTCAGAGACAAAGAGAAGCAGTCCATCGTCATCGCCTACGACCGCATCCGCGCCTCGCGCAGCCTGCGCGTCAACGCCACGTTCACGCTGACCCTGGAGCACGACGCGCAGGAGATCACCGCCCGCGTCGAACTCGAAAACCTGAGCGACCTCCCTCTCGACGAGGTCGAGTTCCCCATCATCGGCGGCCTCGGCGGCTTCCCCGCCCGCGGCAGGCGCACGATGGAGCTCGTCGCCGCCACGTACGAAGGGGAGCTGTACGGCGACGTCTTGAACGACGGCCTCCCCGACACCGGCCGCGAGTCCGACCAGTTCGTCCGCGAGCACGACACCGCCATGTTCGAGGCCCGCCGCCGCAAGGGCGTCTGGCTCGACCTCTACGGCAAGCGCCAGGGCCTCTACGTCGCCCTCCACCCCGACGCCGAAGTGCTCTTCGCCCTGAAACTTGAAAAATACCCCAAGGACGTGCCCCCTCCACCCACCCACTTCTATCCGAAAGGCACTCCCCGCTGGCTCAAAGTCTTCGGCCTCCACGTGCCGCGCCTGGCGCCGGGCGAGCGCTGGACGTCACAGCCCGTCGTCATCATGCCCCACAAGGGCGACTGGCACACGGGCGCCGACCGCTACTCCGCCTTCTACCACGAGGACCTGAAGCTCGCCGAGCCGCCCGCCTGGATGAACGACTTCACCGGCTGGACCGAGATCCTCGGCAAGACCTACCTCGGCGAGGTCTTCCACGATTTCGCCGCGTGCGCCGACGAGGTCGCCAGGGATAGCGAAGTGACCGGCTTCAACCTCGTCTTCTACTACGGCCACACCACCCTGGGCGCCGAGGGCGCCGACTTCGACAACGCCCCCGCGCCCGACCTCGGCGGCGAGGACGGCTTCCGCCGCATGCTCGACACGCTCCATGCGCGCGGCGTCCACGTCATGCTGCTGGACCACGTCCACCGGTTCGTCAACCGCGACCTCCCCGAGTACCGCCGGCTCGGCCTGGAGCAATACGCCGTCCTCGACGAGGAAGGCCACCTCCGCACGAACCGCTGGTGGAAGGAGACGTTCCTCTCCTGCCGTCGCCTCGAGGGCCCCACACCGGTGTGGGTCGAGATGTGTCCCCTGTGCCCGCCGTGGCGCCAATACTACCTCGAGCACGTCGAGAAAATGGCCGCCCGAGGCGTGGACGGCCTCGAGCTCGACTGCTTCGACTCAACCGCCTGCTTCAACCCGGCGCACGACCACGCGCCCGGTGCCTCGACGCTCGACGCCCGCATTGACCTCGTCCGCACCGCCCGGAAACTCGCCAAAGACATCAACCCCGAGTTCGCCATCATCGGCGAGACCATGCTGCCCGAGGCGCGCGAGGTCCTCGACGGCTACTACTCGTGCCGGTTCGGCCACGAGAACGGCCGCATCTACTGCTACCTCTTCCCCGAGATCCGCCAGCAGACCGTCCGCACCGGCAACGACGCCTACGACCAGGTCAACAAGGCCCTCATGCTCGGCCTCAGCCCGAACACCGAGATATGGGGCCTGCGCAAGACGACGCTCGCCGCCTGCCCCGAACTCGCACGCTACATCGGCACGCTCAACCGCTTCCGCCGCAAGCACGCCCCCATCCTGCTCCACGGCACCTTCCGCGACACCCTCGGCGCAACCGTCAAGGGCGACGTGCTCTATTCAGTCCTCGAAGGCCCAAACGGCACGAAGGCCCTCATCCTGCGCAACCCGAACCGCGCCACCGCTCGCGCGACGGCAACCCTCCGGCGCGTCGCCGGCAAGCGCCTCCTCCTCTGGCACCCGTCGAGAGGCGAGCGCGCCGTCGGCAAGCAGCCCGTCTCCGTCACCCTCGGGCCGTTCGAACTCGCCGTCCTCCTGGCCACCGCCCCGTGATCGGACACGCTGCGCTACACCGCCGTGCCGCAAGCGCGCGTTACTGTTTCCCCTATTTGCTCGCGGACTTGAGCCCCGCGCAGTACAGGCCGAGAGAGCAGCCGCCTGAATCCGGGCCCTTGCCCGTCGCGCGGATTCGGAGCTGCAGGGGACCGGGCGACGCCGTGACCTCCACGGGTGCCGTGATGATCTTGCTCGGCCGGACCTCCCGGCTGTAGCAGTCCACGTCCTTCAACACGACCGCATCGCCGACCGACATGTCAACGATGCCGAAGTCCGGCCCCTCGACCAGCACCAGCGTCAACGTGCCCTTGCCACCCGCCTCGCTTTTCAGCGTCACGTCGAGCTCGGCCCCCGGTTTCCCGCTGCGGCACAGAATCACGTCGCCCCGGTGCGGCTCAGTCGGCGCGTCTTTGCCGCGGATCAAACTCGCTCTCGGCCACCAGTTGAACAACGACAGATTCGTGCCCTCGTACCCCTCGGAGATGTCTTTCCAGTAGGCGAGCTCCTTAACCGCGTTCTTGACAGCCGCCTCGTCAAAGACATTCTCGGCAAACGCGGCGCCGACCAGCGGCCCGACACCCACGATCATATTGCCCCGTGCCCCCTTGCCCGGCGCGTTCGGACGAACCAACAGCCGGCGAGGGAAGTTCATCTCGCTCGCAGCCGGCGGTGTGTAGTCCGTCCGGACCGGCATCGTCTGGTACCAGTACGCCACGGTCGCGAACTGGTCGTCGAGGTGGCCGCTGTTGGCGCCGTACTGGATCTCGGCCATAAACGACTCCTGAAACGGCACGCAGTCGGGCACCTGGACCCGGAATTGACTCGTGATGCCCTTCGCGTCCGGGAAACTCCGTTCTTGGAGCTTCACGGTCAGGCCATGGAGCGCCCGGGTGAACAGCCCCTCGGTGTAGTACCATCCGCCGTTGAAGTAGTCCTCCGTGCCGGTGCCGCACGTCGAGGGCCGCTCCTCACCGTCCACGAAGAATTGCTCGTTCCCCTCGAGATAGCCGATGTCGCCCCCGACCGACGCGATGCTCAAGTTGAACCCCGCGAACTTGCCGCGGCCGCGGGTCTCGAGAATGCTGTGCAAACAGCCTGCGCGACCGACGCTTGCACGCCACTGGGCGCAGAACCGGCCCGCCGGGACGCGATCCGCCGGCACACTCGCGTGCGTAATCTCATAGCCGACCGTCGCAGGCTTCGTGCTGCCGTTCTCGATTTCAATGCGAATGCTCTTGGAGAACGGCATGGGGAAATAGCAGTAATACCCGTCCGCCGTCATGCCGTAGAGCAACGACTTGAACTCCACCTCGCCGAAGCCGGTCCCGAAAAAATCACACACCGGCGCCCAGACGGCCGGCTGGTCGTGGCCGTCGTAGAACACCTTCAAGATCGCCCGACGCAAGATGCGCACGTCGTCCGATGTGACATGCATCTTCAGCGAGGTGACCTTCCCCGGCCCGTCGAGCTCGGCCAGGACAACCGTGCCGCCGGCGGCTATTTCGTGCTCGCCCTGGATCTTCGTGTCGCCATCCGTCGGCTGCGGTGGCCGCCCGAGGTTGGTCCATGCGTTCAGCACCTGCTCGAGTTCGCCCTGCTGCTTGGCGGTCAGCTCACGGCGAAACGGCTGAACGGCAGTCCCGCTCGGCAATCGGAGGTAGTTGATGTGATAGAAAAGGCCCCCGTCGAACCTCTCGTCAAGGGCTGGATACCCGATAATCCCGCTGTCATAAGCCTCCTTCCCATCGGTCAAAACCCGGCACTGTATTGCCCCCCGACGCTGCTTGCCCGCTTTGTCATCGAGGCCGAGGTCCGACTCGAAGCGGTCGAACGGCTCATTCAACGCAAACACGTGCTCGGCCGGACTGTGGCTGCCGAGCCCTTTCTTGTAGCTCTTGCCATTGATCGTAAGTGGATCGCCCTCGCAAGCGACGTCGCGGACAAGGGGCGGGTTGTTCCCCCGCTTGCCGTTGGGCAAGAGCCCCCAGCCCTGCTTGGACGAGACGAGCTTTGCAGGCGCGCTCGTCTCGGTCAGGTCGCTGAGGTACACAACGCTGCCGTCGGCACGCACCAGCCTGGCGTCAGCCCAGTCCGCGTGGTCCCAGGCGGTGTTGTCGGGGCCCGTAGTCACGACGAGCTTGAGTTCCTTGACGCCCTTGAGCGGCACCTTCACCGTGCGGGTCGCACTCAGCTCGGCGTAGCGTTTGGCGATCTCCGGCGGCTCGTGGACGGTGATTGTGCACGAACGCTCGAAGCCGATCGGCCAGTAGCTGTACCAGCCGCCGCTCGACTTGCCGGAGATCGGCGGCTTGAACGGCCCGTAGCGGTCCTCGAACAACGCCTTGAAAGGACAATCGATAACCGGCGTCTCCCGCCCATCGAGGAACACCTGCAACCGGCCCTGCGCATTCGCCGCCCAGATACGCGTGATCACGCCCGGACCGTCCAGCTCTGCCAGCACGTACGTGTCCCCCTCGACCCGCAAGTAGTTGCCGGCGTCCCGACCCTTTCCGGCCGGGTCGGTACTCGAAAACATGCCTGCCTGCCAGCCGGCCGGCGGCGCCTCGGCCAGAACGTCTAAATCAATCAAAGACCCCAAAGAGCCCGGCGTCGCTCCACCCGCCCCGGCGCCGAGCCCGAGCAGTCCCGCCGCCACCCAGAACACCACGAGAAACCGTCCGCCTTTCATCCCGCCACTCCTTTCCAGCAACATCTCACCCCACGTTCATGCCCCGCCCTCGCCACACACCACCGGGGTGCAACAAGAGACGGGAGCCACCAATGACCCGCCACACGAAAATCCTCGAAGACCCATGGTGCGCCAAATGCATCCCTCACAGAACGCGCCACGCACCGCTTCCCCATACCCCTCCACCCGCGACCTGTCAAGCCTTGTCCGGTCAAGCCTTGTCCGGCGATGTCCCACACCTGCGCAAAATCCCGGCCGCCATCATCGCAGCGAACCGGACCCGCCCCCAGGCGCCGGCAGCGTAACGAACCACGGGCCCTTCAGCATGTCCGCAGGCCCTTCAGCATGTCCGCAGGCCGTCCAGCATGTCCGCAGGCCGTTCAGCATGTCCGCAGGCCGTTCAGCATTTCGGCCAACTCCGGGCCCGGCCCGCTCCCTGGGTCCAAAGGAGAAAACGCTTGCCCGAATCCCGATCTGAGACATAATGACGGCGATGGACCTGTACTTGTCGCACTCCGGGAACTGCCCAAAAAGCCCCGGTTCACACTTCTGCGGAAGGAAACGGACAATGCGAGGTCATTGGCTCACCCGGCTGGCACTGGTGTGTGTCGGCGCAATCTTGATCGTCCCAACGGCGTTGGCTGCCGGCGACGCCAAAAAACCCGGCAAACAGGAGCTCAGCGGCGCCAGGCACCGCCTCGAGCAGTTCGAGCGAAAGGTCGAGCTGGCCCGCGGCCAGCCCATGAAGCTGGGCTATGAAGAGAAGAACGCTCTCGAGCGGATCAAGAAGCTGAAGGAGAAGTACCCCGACGACCCGGAAGTCGAGGCGCTGTTCCAGAAAGCCCGCGAGCTTCTGATCGCCAGCAAGGGCGAGGTCATCACCATCACCCCGGAAATGATGGCCTACCGCGAAAACGAACAGAAGCTCAAGCAGACCTTCGCCGAAGTGGCCGAGAAGGAGTGGGCGGAACTCCGCGGACAGGCCGAGCAATCGGAGGGCTACATCGCCAGGCCCTTCCCCCCGACCGATCGCGAGGAAGCCACGATCGCCGAGATGAGGGGCCGCTTCATCGTTCTCGAGAACTTCCGCTATCCCGGCAATCAGTTCAAGGACATGGGCCGGGAGTTCGTCTTCA
>CAZJXV010000157.1:0-10082 GCA_964550015.1 uncultured Verrucomicrobiota bacterium | reverse complement strand
CCTGTACTGCGTCAATTTTCCCGTCCGTCGTACTATGCGCCGTCGTCACATCCGTGCTAGAAGCCGCCGTTTTCGCCGCGTCATAGTCGCTGTGGAGTGACGGCGTAAACCCGAAGGCCGTCAGCGTGCGCGCAGCCGCAGCCCAAACCGCCGTTGCAATATCTGAAACCAGCGTCCCGAATGTCGTCAGGCTGCGCGTCGCCACGCTCCAGACATCCGCAGCCGCATGCGTGGAAAAGCCCGTCGCCTTGAAGTCATTCACGCCGCTAACAGCCACGCCCTTGACCTTGCCGATATCAACTTCATCATTGGCCGGGTCAAAGTTGTTCAGCCCGTCGATCTTACTGTCCGTCGTTGTATGTAGTCCCGCCGCCGTTCCCGCCGCATCCGGCACAGTGGTATTTGCGCCGTCCGTCCCACGCATGGCTGTCCCATGCGGTTCAAGCGCATCCGTGATCGCGTGGAGCGCGGCGGCTGTCCCTGCGGCATCGGGGACGGTCGTGTTCGCGCCGTCCGTCCCGCGCATGGCATCACCGTCAATGTTCTCCACGTCCTCGGCAATGGTGGTCACAGCGTCCTGTACTGCGTCAATTTTCCCGTCCGTCGTACTATGCGCCGTCGTCACATCCGTACTGGAGGCCGCCGTTTTCGCCGCGTCATAGTCACCGTGGAGCGCGAGACCCGTGGTGGTGTCCGGCCCCTGCTCCAGAGCGTTCTCCGTAAAGCGCGACACGCCGCCGTCGTTTTCGACGATCTCGTTCAACAGCGCCGTCGCCACGCCGGGCTTCGAGGACGGGTCATAGTCGGCCGCCAGCAGATGATCGAGATGGTTCTGCACGAGGCTCGGATGCGCCGAGATGTCGTAAAGATAGGCCGTGACGTCCACGTCGTTGTCGCCCGCGTTCGGGGACTTCACGCGCATGATGACTTCCATGTTTGCCGGGACCGGGAAGGGCGTTGTCCACACTGAACTACGAACCTCTGTGCCAAACTCAACCTCTTGCGGTGAGGGCTGCACGGTCTGACCGCCAACGGTGATGACCAACTCGAATGTCCCACCGGTGCCGTCGAGGTCTTTCGCGCCGTCGCCGAACAGGACAAGGCCCTGGCAAATCATCGGGTTGCTCGCGTCGGGCGTGTCGGTCAGCACCGTAACTAGAGAGGTCAGGTCGCGGTCAGCGTTTTCGGTATCGAGTTGAGTGATCATTTCTTATCTCCAAGGCGGATCAAAGGCCCCTTTAAGCGGATAGGCCCCCGCGAAGGGACCGACTGCGGCTGCCCCGCCTTCATTCAGGTCAAGGTTTTCAATGTCGATATCCGTCTCACGCCCAGTTTGTCCGGCTTGATCGTGGCTGACATATCCGAACACGTAGCGATGACGATCGCCACTTGTGGTTGAGACTGCCAGCGTATCCTCTAAAACTGTTCTCGCCGCATCACTATAAAGTCGAGATTCAACTGCGGTTTCGCTTGTGCGTTCAATGGCGGGGTATACTGGTGTGCCTGCTGATGGTAAATATACACCGGCGCTATTATCCGAACTGCCCGTCTTATAATCCTGCAGCCGGAAATAGCGCGTGTTGCTTTCAATCCAGAGCCCGATTGCCTCCCGGTTGTTTGTCCCCCAATCCTGCACCCCTTCGATAACATTGGATACCGCCCAAAACATACATATCTGCGAGCCCACGCCCGTGTTATTGATGAGCGTTTCTTTTACATAGTGAAGCCATGTTTCCCCAAAATGTGCGACGCCCTTGTCAGCGTAAACCAGCACTTGCTCATCCCGGTCAATGTCCCGAATCTCTATTTTGTTTGCGGTTACGGTCGCCCTTCCGGGCGTGTCATCCTCTGTATATCCCGTGAAATCTTCGAGAGGGTCGCTGAGTTCAAGGGTGCCTGTGGCCTTATCGAGATCAACGCCAGTCAGGGTTTTGTAATCAGCAGACTTGCAAGCAGCCTTTCCTTCACTCTTCAGCGTAATAAGTTTTGGGTCGTTTTTTGCCTCAAGTGTCTCTACAAAATCAGGCGTCTTGACCAACGGCCTGAGACGCAGAATCTCGTGAATGATAGCGGCGTGAGGCTTTTTCCATTCACCCCGGAAGTAATTGGCTTCGCAACTCAAATCACCCGCCCGCTCGTTGTGCTTGAGGCGGAGTTGCTCCAGGGCCGCATAGAGGTAGCGGTAGCGATCCGCGTCCGCTGTCACGGTCGGGGGATAGACCAGATTGCTTGCGCTAATCACGATACGCGTACTCCTGGCGGTGGTCCCGGCGGGCGTCCGGAGAGGGGACGGACGGGCGCTCCCGCCGGGATCTTGGACCGGGCTTGAAGAGGCGGCGATCCACGTGCGCGATGGGGGCTCCGGGGCTGTCGATCGGCAGAGAGGCCATGACGTCCGGCTCTTCCATCGTGGGGTAGATCGGTTCGAGCGTGTTGAGAGCGTCTTCGAGCTTGCAGACGGCGACGCGCGTGCGCAGATCGCCCTCGCCGTAGCTCACGATGACCTGGTCGCCCCGAATGACGAGGCCGGCGGGGAAGATCGTGCCGGTGACGTTGGGCCGCGTCGTGTCGAAGTGGATTTCGGGATAAAGATCGTGGAAGGTGACGCCTCGGCGGCTTGCGTGCGTGATTCTGAAGGGCGGTTTGGCCTCGATGAGGAGGAAGCCGAGCGAATAGCAGCCCGCTGCCGCGTCGAAGAGGCGCGGATCGTATTTCAGGCGCGTCCAACTCGTGTGAAATAGGCTGAGATAGGCGTCGAGGGCCGGCACGTAGACGTGCGGCGTGGAGCCGTGCAGATGCATGTCGATCGGCAGGCGCTCTGTGTAGGTCGCATGGAGCGGGCGGACGACGCCCTTGTCCCAGTCGGCGATTTCCATGACGATGTGCGGGTTCAGCCCGTAGGAGATGAGCAGCTTCTGCCCGTAGATGAACGGGACCCAGTTTTTCTCGATGATCGCGAGCGGCGTGATCTCGTTGCGCTTGTAGTCGGGCTGAGGCGCGGCGCCGTGCCCGGCTTTGAGGATGGACGGGTCGAGACCCTTGCCGCCGATGACGGTGCGCAGGCGAGTCCGGCGCACGATTTTGACTTTGTCCGGATAGCTCGCCTCGATCTCCGTGGCGACCTGGATGCGCGGCACGTCGCCCTCGAGGCGGCTGTGCAGCAGGAGGTAGCGATTTGTGCCCGGCACGCGCACGAGGCGCGGATCCTCGCCGTTCGGCCACTGCATCAGCGTGTCGGACGCGGCCTCGAAGTCCTCGTCAACGAAGGCGAGGCCCATGGAGCCCGGCAGCTTATAATCGCGGCGCAGGGCGACGAGATAGCCGGTCGGCTTGCCGTGAGGCTCTCGAACGGCGGCGGCAATGGAGGAATTGAACTGGACGGGCGAGTCGGGAATATGGATCGCTTTGAACGTGCTGCAGGGCAGATGATTGTCGGTTTCCTCGGTGATTTTGAACGCCAGGCATGTCCCTTGTATTTTATGAATCTTCCGGCGCTCGCGGCGATTCAGGAAATCAACAACATCGTGCGCGGCTCCGGCGCCGGGGTCCGGATTCCCGCGCTTGTAATCGTGCCAGGCTATGACGCCCCCCGGGCGGCGGACGATCTGCCGGGCGAGTTTGCTGTCGAACCAGACGCCAGGGCGCGAATGATCTCCGTCGACGAAGATCACATCGAACTTGCCGCAGGTCTCCGGATCGATGTCGTGCGAGCCGTTCGGCAGAACTTTCAGGACAAAGCGTGGATCGTCGACCCACTTGCCGCAGGCCGTATCCTTCTCGCGCCAGACGGCGTGTTCCTGCGTGGCGTCGATGCCGTCGTGGCCCACGCAGTCGGGGTGCTCGCCGTGCTGAGTGGGGATTCCCATTTTGTATTCGGGGCCGCAATCGACGCCCCAGTACTCCTCGATCCAGGGGCATTCGCGCAGGAGAAGATACGCCGTGGCTCCGTAGCGCACGCCGATCTCCATCACGCGCCGAGGCCGAAACGTGCGGCAGAGGCTGAGGAGGCACTGGCGATCCGTCGGGACGCCGTTGCCGAACTCGGGAATCGGCGCGGCCAGGCCCTGGCCGAAAAGCGCGAAGAACATCTCGAGGGAGATCTCCGGCGCGGGCGGGATCTTCACCATGACGTTGTGGGGTGAGGTGTCTTCAGGCTGTGGCGCTTGGCTGAGATCGCGGCGGCCGGGCGGCACGGGGCAGACGAGGCGGGCGAGGTCCTCGTAGTCGACGACCTTCGTGCCCGGTTGAGCGCGACGGAGCTTTCTCAGCTCGCGGCACTCGCGGCAGTTCTTTGTGGCGACAACGACGTTCATTCTTCTCTCTCAAGCTGTAGATTGGAGGCTGTAAAGTCTCAAGGTGGCGGTCCTCGACGGCGTCGCTCGCTAATCGCGAGTTCTCGACAACCGCCGAGGACCGTGCCGGCCGAATTCTCTAGGTGAGCAGGCGCAGTTCGGCGTCGCTGTCCGAGCAGTCGCCCGCGCTTGCGGTTGTGGCCGCAAGGCGGACGTAACGATTGCAGTCGGAGGGTAGACGGACACGCTTCGTCGCGGCGGCCGCGCCTCCCACGCTGGCGACGGCCGTCTGTGTCAGCACCGTGCCGTAGAGGCTCGCATAGCCGCTCGCAAGGGCTGTGGAGTGCTGCACGACGTAGGTCACTGTGCCGCCGACGGGCAGTTCCGTTGCGTCGAGCACGGGGGCGCGGACCTCCAGCTCCATGCCGGCCAGGCGGGCGTCGTCATCGGCGGTCGCGCCGAGGTCGATGCCGGTCGTGTAGACGGCGCCGTCGCTCTCGGCGAGGGCGATCGTCTCGTTGAGTTCCGCGTCCTGCTTGCGGAAAGTGGATTCGTTGGACATGAGTCAATCTCCTGCAAAGGTCCAGCCGGGCGGGGGACGGCGCGCGCCGTCCCCCTGATCCGGTTAGTCGTTGGTCTCCGCGTCGCTGATGGCGTCCGTCGCTTCGATCGGGATGCCCTCGAACTCCGTCGGGATCGGAGCGGGCGCTCCGGTGGCGTTCGTCGCCGTGCGGCTCTGGCGGAGGTAGCCTCTGGACCGCCGTGTCATCAGGATGACGTTGGGGACGATGCCGGTCGGGAACAGCTCGAGCGCGGCGTAGAGGTCATCGTCGTCGAGCTTGTTGTCCGGCTCGATGTTCTTGATCCGGACCATGCTGTTCGGATTGACGAGCTGGGCGCCGAGGAAGACGAGCATCGGCTGGCGATAGCCGTTGTACGGCAGGCCGTCGTCGTCGGTGAGCCGCACGTCCTCCTGCAGATCCCCGAGCGTCATCTCGCCGTCCTGTCCGACGACCCACTGGACCTTCGTGTCGCCAGTGGCGAGCAGCCAGACGGATGAGCAGTCGGAGCCGGAGCCTCCTGCGTTCACGACCATGTTCGTCGAGTCGTAGAGCTCGATCAGGCCGGGGAAGCCCTTGCTCGCATTGCTTGCGGCGGAGGAGGCCACTTCGCTCTCCGTGCCGTAGTAGAACTGGGAGCAGGCAGCGCGGAACTGGCCTTCCAGCAGACCGGCGCCCTCGAGGGCGATGTAATAGGCCGCGCCGCGCGGATGTACGTCTGCGACGGCCTTGTCAACTTCGATCGCCCGGTCGAGGATGAACGCCTCGATGAGCTTGTTCGCCCAGGTCGACTTGACCGCGGCGGCGCCCTCGTTGGCGTTGCGGAATCCGCCGGTCGGGACGGAGGTGCGGATGAGGCATTTGAAGGACTGGCCCGAAATCGGCATCGCGGGGATGACGCGCAGTTCCGGGTTGGACTGGACCGACTGCTCGATGAGGGGGATCATCGCGTCGTCGGCCGTGTGCTTCGCGAGGTCCAGCAGAGTGGGCTGGGACATGGCTTGTTCTCCTTACGTAGTGTCAAAGTTCATTGTGCGGCGCATGCGATTGCGCGGCGTGCTACTGTTTCGCGTTCTTCCGACGTCCGGCCTCGATGGCGGCGGCGGCCTTGCCGATGCGGTCGTCCTCGGAGATCGGGGCGTTCTTCTGGAAGCCCCTGGGCTTCCGATTGGTCGCGTCCGCGGCCTGAGTCGGCACGGCGTCGTCGGACCCGAGGGCGTTGGCGTCCTTGAGGGCCTGCTCGCGAGCGCCATCCTTGGCTTCAAGCGTCTTGATGTGCTCGGTGAGGGCTTCCTCGACCGTCTTGCCGGCGGCGGCGGCCTCGAGGGCCTTTTCCGCGCCGATCGTCTGGGCGAGTTGAAGGGCCTGCGCGGGGGTCATGCCCGCCTGCGCCTGCTCGCCTTCCGTGGGTTCGCCTTCGGGTGGTTCGGCCTCGTCCTCTTCGACAGGGCCGTATTCGGCCGTGTGCTGCGTGGTCTCGTTCGCGACCACGGCGACGACTTCATCGCCGGGGGCGACAAAGCCTTCGACTTCGGTGTAGCTCACCCCGTGATCTCCGGGGGCCAGGCCTTCGACCGTGGTTCCGCTGTCGAGCGGCTCTCCGTCGTCGACGGAGAACTGCGCGCCCGCGTCCACGGCTTCCTGCGGTTCGATCGTGACCTGCAATGCGCCGGTCTCGCCGACCTGTTCCTGATCCTGCTCCTCCGAACCAACGGCCTGGGTGTCCTCGGCCGATTCGGCGGAGCCCGTCTTACGCCGGCCAAAGATATTCATGGCCTGGTCTCCTTCCTCTGATTCGGCCGGGTTCGCGCCCCGGCCAGTGCCTGAAGAAACGGCGCGGCCCAGCGCCGCGTCGAGCGTTCCTAACGAATCGATCAGTCCCATGGGCAGGGCCTCGCTCTCGCCGATCCAGACCTGCCCGGTCGCCCAGGCTTGCGCGGTCTCTTCCGGGATCATGCGTCCGCGCGCGACGGCCTTGATGAAGTCGGCGGAGAAGCCGTTGATGAGGCGCTGCTCGTCGGCCAGGATGGCCTCGGTGATGATGGAGCCGCCTGCGTCGCCGCCCTTGAGAAGCCCGCTGGAGACGATGCGCGTGTCGATGCCCATGTCCATCAGGCACCGATTGATATCCTCGATCATGACGTAGGTGCCGATGCAGCCGATCATGGCCGTGCGGTTCGCGCTGATCGTCGTCGCCTGGCTGGCGACGAGATAGGCCGCCGAGGCGCCGAGGTCCTCGATGTAGGCGTGGATCGGTTTCGACGCGCGGCCCTGGAATACGGCGTCGGCCAGTTGATCAAGTCCGTAGACCTCGCCGCCGGGGCTGTAGATCGGCATGAGGATCGCATTGACGGAGTTGTCCGCGAGCGCCATAAGGACCTGCTCGCGCACGTTGTCCGTGTCGGTCGCGTAGCCCATTTCGACGTAGTAGCGCGGCGCGCCCTTCATCATGACGCCCTGGATCGTGATGACGGCGACGCCGTTGACGACGTTCAGCGGCTGCGGATCCTCGGTCCCCAGATCGTCGTCGTTGAGATAGAGATCGGACGGCGTCTCCTGAAACGCGCTGATGAAGAGGCTGTGCATGTCGGCGCGGCGCATGGCGTAGGGCCGCGTGAGACGGCCGGCCAGGGCGCGCGAGATATTGAGGCGGCGCGGGGACGGGTCTTTGCTCATTGGTCGCGGTCCTTTCGTGTGGGTTGCGTGGACGCGGTGAGGGTGATGGGGGCGCGCGCCCAGACGAGCTGCAGGCCGAGGTCCTCGGCCTTCTTCTGGAATTTGGCGATGTTCTCGAGGACCTGGTCGCCGTCCTGCCCGGTGCGCTCTTTGAGCCATTTGTAGGGGTCGACGATGCCGCCGCCGATGCCGGCGAGCGCGGCGTCGATCTCGTCCATCTCGTCGAACCAGGGGGTCGACTCGGGCACCCATTCCCAGAGCACGTCATCGAGCGTCCAGCGGGAGGGCAGCGAGAACGTTCCGTCCTCGATGCCGATCATGAGTTGACGCAGCGTCCAGCGGTCGAGCAGCGAGATATTCTCGTCGCGCTTGTCCTTGCAGGATTTCTCGTATTCGAGGCGGGCGGTCCGATGAATGGAGAAGCTCCCGTCCTTGGCGTTGAAGAAGATGTAGGGCAGGTCGATCGCGAGCATGCCGATCTGCATCATCAGCTCGGAGAAGTCGCGGAACTCGCCGGAGGGGGTCTTCGATTCGAAGGTCTCGATGGACGTGCCCGCCGGCAGCGTGAGCACGCTCGCCGCGCCGGGCTTCATGTAGTGCCGCTTGATCTCGTGCGTGACGTCGTCCGCGTCGGCGGACGATTCCTCGCCTTCGGTGACGGTCTCGCTGATGTCGAATCCGGCGGCGCCCTGGATGCCGTCGCTGAGGATCGCCACGCCAAAGAGCGCGCCGAGCTTGGCCTTGATGAGCTGGTAGTCGAATCCCTCGTAGAGGTCCTGCAGGGTGTTGAGGGCGGAGGAGAGGGGAGACACGCCGCGCACGGTGTTCGCGCGCGGGAAATACGCGCGGTGGAGGATGTTCTGCGCCTGGGCGATCATGCCGAATCGTCGCGAGCTGCCGTCGCGCGTACAGAGGCAGTAGCGGCGGGGCTTGGTCGCCGCGTCCACGTCGATGCCGTGGACCCAGTTGTAGCGGTCGGCGCTGTATTGCGCGGGCAGATCGTTCGGCGTCCAGACGAGATCGCCCTCGATGAGCTGCACCTCTCCGGTCCGGAGGAGATGCCAGAAGACGTCGCCGTCGACCACGGCGTGGCGCTCGGTCATCGTCAACGCCCGTTGCCGATTCAGCCGGCCGGCGCGGTCGAACTGCGCGCCCTGGGATCGGTATGAGATGAAGGCTTTGAGTTCCTTCTCGAAGCCGTCGTCTTCCATGGACGAGTGGAAGTTGAAGCGGGAGACGTAGGAGGTGTGCTTGCGGACCATCCAGGCGGCGACCGCGAAGTTGCGGATCTGATCCTGGGCCGTGGCGGTGAGCTTGCGGCGCTTCGTCGTCGTGAGCAGCGCGTCCTCGGACTTGATCGACGAGCGCGGCGCCTGGCGCTTCTTCTTGTTGTTCGTCGCGTCGTAGTCGGCGAGGGGCGCGTTCGGATGCCCCAGATTGCGGTTTCTGTTTTTCCGTTTTCGTGGCATCAGAAGTTCCCGCTCATATCGGCCTGCGCGACGCGCGCGCTGCTTTCCTGCTCGCGGAGCAGTTCGGCGTAGAGTTCCTTGCGATAGCGGCGGAGGCTGTCGAGCGATGCGCGCGTGATGTTGCTGTCGCCCTGGCCGGAGGCCTGTGCCTTCAGACATTGCGAGATCGCGGCGTCAACTTCCTCGAGGCGCTCCTGCGTGGACTTGGTTGTGAGAAGCAGCAGGACGCACGTGCCGTCGAGGTCGCTCGCGGACGTGCGCGAGACGACGATGAACTGGGTCGCGTCATCGCCGTCCGCGATGATCTTCGTCTCGCCGTTGGCGATCGTGACTTCGTCGCCTGCGGTCTCGGAGCCGGGGGCCAGCCAGGTGAGCGTGTCAGCGGTCTCGGCGGTGAGCGTGCCCTGGCCGGCGTCGTGCGCGTCCGCAACGTGCAGGAGGGTGATGCCCGAGATCTCCGTCAGTTGCTCAAACTGCATCGCTCTGCCTTAAACGAAAAAGAGCGCCTGCGAGAGGGTGCAGCCTCTGCACAGGCGCTCTGAATTTCGTTGCGGCTCGTGGCCGCGTCTATCTCTTATTTACATCAGAATCGGGCAATGTCAACGGTAAAATCGGGGGGAGGGCGAAAAGAATCCTACAGCGTAGGAATGTTTCCCAAAACTTTCCTATTCTGTAGGAATCTCGGCGATGATGCGTCCCCATTTATCGCGCGCGTAGATGGTCAGCTTGATGCGTTTTCCGAGCAGGGCGGCCTCGAGCGCGTCGCGCGCTTCGGGTCCGCCCGGCTCGTCGAGTTCGGGCGCGTTGACGCGGCGAAGTCGAACGCGCTCGCGTTTGCCGGCATCATTCTGGACGATGAACGTGTCGCCGTCCGTGACGCGGACGACGGTCCATCCTCCGTCGCTCTGCTTCGACGGCGAAGAGCTATGGAGGACGGACGGCGCAGCGCAGCCGGCAATGAGGCAGACGACGATTGTCCAGGCTCGCAGCGATTTCATGATGCGCATTATACCAAGCATCTCCTACGGTTTCAGGATCGGCACGGCGACGGCGCCGAGGGCGCGGTCGACGTCCTCGGCGGACAT
>CAZJXV010000156.1:0-10084 GCA_964550015.1 uncultured Verrucomicrobiota bacterium | reverse complement strand
GCAAGTCCACGGTGGGGCAGGCATTTCTGCCTGCCACGACGTCGCAGACAGGAATGTCTGCGCCACCGCTGATCCGGTCTTCACGGCTTGGTTCAACCGCAGAGCGCGCCGAGGACGCAGAGGGCAGGCCTGCGTCACGCCTCCGCGCCCTCTGCGTCCCACGCCCTGCGCGGGCCTCTGCGGTGAGAAACCGGAGGGTGCCCCGGCCGGGCGCGTAACTGAAGCAGGGCGCTTGATTGTGCAGCACGGTTGCGGCTACCCTACTCGCGTCAAGCAACTGGAGTTGTTCACAGCCAACGCACCATGCCGTCACTGGCGACATTCATGGTTATGACGAAACCACATCATGAGTAGTCCAACCGTGTGGAGGACACAATGACTGACACCGTAACGCAGCCCCTTTCGGGCACGAAGTACTCAGCGACTGTTCCGGACACGCTGGACCTTGCCGACCACGCGCGCATGGCCCTCAACGGCATGGGCGGCAGCATAGACCCCGAGCTGGTGACGATGTACGGCCTCACCTTCTTTTGCAGTCCCAGGCCCCATCAGTCGCACTGGGCGTCTGCCGAAACGCTGTGCGATCCGAAGTTCGGCGAGTCGTTCCCCCTGATGCGCTTGATGTGCGGCAGCGACCAGTACGCCGAGCTCGAGGCCCGGTTCCGCGCCGCCATGGTCGGCCGCATCCAGGACGGGCTCTACTGGGACCTCTACACGCCGCAGCGTCCCTGGCGGAACAACTACTCGCCCGCGCATTACGGAAAGGGGCGGGACGAGGATTTCTGCACGCTGCCGGGTACGGGCAGGATGGTGCGTGCCCTTCTCGTGTGGCGCGAGCTCGGCGACGACTCTGCGGAAACGGAGGAAGCCATCCGCTCCCTCATCAAGGGCCTCAGGCGCATTCTCGTCTGCAAGGACGACTACGGCTACTACCCGGAAAAGGGCGGCTGGGGCGAGCCGTGCTCCTATCCGCGCTCCGGCTGGCTCAACACCGACGAGGCCCAGGACGAGGTGGAAGGCGGCGAGGGCGCCGTCACCTGCATGCAGTCGCACCAGATCTACGCCGCCGCGCACTGGTACGCGCAGAGCGGAGATCCGGTCGCTCTCGACCTGGCGGCAAAGCTCAGCCGCTACTGCATGCTGCCGAGATTCTGGGGCGGCGTGCCCGATCCCGACACCGCGCCGGGACGCCCTCCGGGCACCCGGGCCCCGCGCCTTCCCGACCCGCCGTTCACCGCCGGACACGAACTCGGCCATTGGTTCTCACACTTTCACGCGCGCGCCATCACCCTCCGCGGCCTGCTCGAATTCGCCCTCGCTACCGGAGACGACCGCATCGCCGAGTTCGTCCGGCGCAGCTACGAGTTCACGCTCACCCGCGGCATCCCGCGCATGGGCTGGATCAACACGTATCCGAAAATCGTCAATCTGATGGAAGGCTGCGCGCTCGGGGACATGGTGGCGCTTGGAATCCGGCTCACGGACGCCGGATTCGGCGATTACTGGGACGACGTGGATGCCGTCGCGCGCAATCAGCTCGTCGAGCAGCAGCTCATGCGGGCCGAAGACCTGCAGCGTATCTCCGAGCAGTTCAAGGACGCCGAGTGGGACAAACCCAATGCGCTTCCCGGCGAGCTGTGTTTCGACGACGTGTTCGAACGCACCATCGGGGTATTCGCAGGCGAGGCGGGGCCGACCAGCATTCCGAAGCCGTGGGTCATGCACTGCTGTACCGGCAACGCGACCCAGGGCCTCTACTACGCATGGGAAGGCATCATCCGCGAAACCGGCGATAAGGCCGTTGTGAACCTCTTCCTCAATCGCGCCTCCCGCCTCGTCGACGTGGACAGTTCCCTGCCCTACGAAGGCAAGGTCATCGTCCGCAACAAGGCCGCGCGCCGCGTCGCCATCCGCATCCCGTCGTGGGTGGACGTCCGGCAGCTTCGTGCCGAGGTTTCCGGCGTCCCGTGCGAACTCGACTGGACGGGCCGCTACCTCAACTTCGAGGGACTCCAGCCGGGCGCCGCGATTGCGCTGACCTTCCCCGTCGCTGAGAGGGAACTGCACCATACCGTCAACGCCCACACAGAGTGGGAACAAGAGTATACCTGCCTATTCAGAGGCAGCACGCTCGTGGACATTTCGCCGCGCGACAACGCCCCAACAAGCTATCCGTTGTATCAGCGTTCCCACATGCGGGCTTCGGAAACGCCGGTCAGGCAGGTCGAGCGCTTCGTCCCAGACAAGCTCGTCCACAACTGGTGACAAACCGCCGGCACAGTGCCGCCAACGCCGTCAAGGACGGCTAGGCCTTTTCTCCGTGTCCTCCGTGCCCTCCGCGGTTAGTTCTTCTTCCTTCTCTGCGTTCTCTGCGGTTTTTTCTTCTTCATGTCCCCACCCTCCGTGGTTTATTGTTCCTGAACCACGGGGGACACGGAGGTGCGGACATGAACGTGTGGAAGAGATTCAAGAACCTGCCGCTCGGCCTTCTCATGCTGCACGTGACGGCCAAGTTCCTCGGCGGGGTCGTCATCGGCGTCCTGCTCGCGCGCTACCTGAAGGACTACTGGTGGGTCATCCTGGTCGTCGCCCTCGTGATCGTCATCCCGTCGAGCTACCGGATCCTGAGCGGCAAGCAGCCGGCGCCGTAAGCCACGCGCGGACTAGCAGGCTGCTGAAAAAGGGGGCCTCACCCAGATCGTCCCGCCGAAACAAGGGGCCTCACCCAGATCGTCCCGCCATGAGGGCCGGAGGCCCGACAGCGGGTAGCCTGGGGCGTAAGCCCCAGGTTCACGACGAGAAAACACACAATCCGAGCCCCGGAGGGGCGGCAGAAGCATCTGCAAAGCTGCGACGGCTTCTGGGGGTTGACGGCGTTATTCAGCAACTTGCTAGTCGTCCTCCGGCCCTCCCTTTTCTTCGGAGGGTGCCTCAACCCACGCGATCGGCCTCGTGGGCCAGTAGGGCCCCTCGGCGACCTTGATCGGTCCGGCTTCCCCGGCGAGCGCGGCGTACAGGATCGAGTGCAGCTCTCTCGGCTCTGGACGCAGCATATAGGCGAAGTGCTTTCCGGACGCCGAGAGACACGTCTGCATGCAGCGGGCGTCTCCCTCGTAGATGAGCGTGTCGTCACGGCGGATGACGGTCGTGGCGCCGTCGCTCGACCGTTCCACGGAAAAGGGATAGTTTTTTGCGACGAGCGATTCGCCGAGGTCGAGCAACCATTCGCGGTGATACTCGATCCGACCCGTCACCGGGTCCATTCTCATCGTGCCGCCGTTGAGGGTGAGGCGTACAAGCGGCCGCATCACTTCCCGGACCGCGCCCGTTTCGATGTTCGCGATCTTGAGCACGTGGTGTTTCTCGCCCATCCGGTCGTTCTCGTCATTCCCGTTGGGAATGTGCTGGTAGAGCAGCTCGTCGTCGCTCAGCCACTCGAAGGGCGGGCGGCCGTGGCCATACGAGGAGAACATCCCGATCTCGACGCGCACGTTGGCATCCATATCGCGAACCTCCATCGTCGAGAGATCAAGCACGCTCAAGACGTAGATCGTCGGCTCATGGATGCGCGGGAGCGTGCCCTTGAGGCGAGCGTAGGCGAGATGCTTGAAGTCCGGTGAGATCTTGATGCCCGGGCCGATGCCGTCGAACGTCTCGCCCAACTGCTTCCTCGTCAGCACGTGCGCCGGCTTCGTCTCGAGGGTGTCGAGGTCCAACTCGACGAGATCCACCTTCTCTTCGCGCAGGGCGAGCTTCATCAGCATCGCCTTGCGCCGCCCCGGCACCGAACGCAGCAGGCGGGCCTCGGCCACGTGCTTCATGCGCCCGTTCGCCAGGTCGATCACGAACACGCCCGGCTCGCCGTCGTGCTGCGCCTCGACGAGAAAGATCGCGTTGTCAAGCTGCTCGACCTCGATGGACTTCGAGATCATAATCTCGCGGCGCCGGACCACCCCCTCACCGAAATAAGAGACAAAGAGAGTGTGCTGATGGATCCCGCCCTCCACGAACACAAGCGCGGGATATCCGTCCTCGGGAATCGCGGGACACGCCAACTGCTCCACGCCGATGCAGGCGGACGGGACAAGGACAAGGAGCGAGAGCAGCAGGGGACAACAGACTGTGCGTTTCATAGCAACCTCCACGGACCTCAGTTAATTCCCTTGGACACGCGCCGCCCCCGAAGGTTCCCGACCGGGCGCGGGCATCGGCGATAGTGGGCGCGCCGGTCCCGCGGCCGTGGTATAGTCCGTGTGCGAAAGGGCCAACAAGACGAGGGGACGGGAGAATGGACCCGCCGCAGCGATTCCAGAACCTGCCGACGCCGCTCATCGCGCTCCACGCGAGCGCCGAGACCGGCGCGGATGAACACGCGCGGCCCAGGCCCGTCGTTGACTACTGAAAGAAGCGAGGAAACAGTGAACATCGTTTGGTTCTGTCTTGATACGCTGCGGGCGGACCATCTGAGCTGCTACGGGTACTTCCGCACAACGTCGCCCACGATGGACCGACTGGCGGCGGAGGGCGTGCTCTTCCCGCAATCGCGTGCCAACGCCGTGGCCACGGGTCCCGGATTCACCTCCATGTTCACGGGGCAGTACGCCATCAACAACGAGTGGTACATGACCCCGTTCGACGTCGGCGACATGATCAACTTCCCCGACGTCAAGCCGGTCTTCCCGGAGCGGATCCAGGACCACGGCGGCATCACGACGGCCGCGTTCGACAACCTGTTCCAGTTCGCGTCCCACATGAAGCAGTTCGTGCGCGGCTTCGAGTACTACGTCAACGTCACCCGCACGTCGCAGCCCATCCACCACTACGTCGTCGGCGGAGACGTCAACGCGCGACTGCTGCCCTGGATTCGAGGCCATCGCGACGAGCCGTTCTTCCTGTTCGTCCACTACTGGGACCCCCACACGCCGTACAATCAGCCCAAGGAATTCGCGAGGCCGTTCGTCCACACACGCGGCAGCCTGGACGATCTCGTCATCCAGCAAGCGCCGGCCGGATACCGCTACGTCCCCGGCTGGCACATGGTGGACCGGCTCCCGTCTGTCGAGGGACCTGAAGAGTTCACTCCCCCGCCCGACTACCCTCACTGGCACACCCCGAGCATTGACACGTACGACGGCGAAATCCGCTACACGGACCATCTCATCGAGCAGGTCGTCGGGGAACTGGATTCGGCCGGCATCCTCGACGACACGGCGATCGTCATCAACGCCGACCACGGCGAACAGCTCAACCAGCACTACGAATGCTGGGGCCATCCCGGCCTCCACGACGGCAACGTTTTCACTCCGCTAATCCTGTGGCGACCCGGCCTTCTGCCGCAAGGCGCCCGTCCGGAAGGCTACGTCCATCACGTGGATATTGCCCCGACCATTCTCGACCTGCTCGGCATCGAGCCGCCCGGCGGCGGCGACGGTCGTTCTCTGCTGCCCCTCGTCCGGGGCGACGAGCCCGGCCGCGACCACTACTACGCCGAAACGCTGGGCATGCGGGCCATCGTGCGGGACGGCTGGAAATACATCTGGCACTTGCG
Source organism: uncultured Verrucomicrobiota bacterium (assembly GCA_964550015.1). Taxonomy (GTDB): domain Bacteria; phylum Auribacterota; class JABMQX01; order JAFGEW01; family JAFGEW01; genus CAZJXV01. Next base: position 4,536 of record CAZJXV010000156.1, on the reverse strand, counting down.
CGCACCCGACGAGCTCTACGACCTCGCGTCCGACCCCCTCGAGCAGATCAACCTTGTCAACGAGCACGCCGAACGCGCCCAGGCGCTCCAGCGCGATCTCTTCGATTGGGTCCGACGCCGGCTCGGCAACCGTGATGACCCCATGCCGCACCAGCTCGCCCGTTCCGAAGAGATGCGCGGCCAACCCTACCCGTTCGTCTAAAGCAACAACGAGGCAGACATGGGGATAAAGGCTCTTGCCGGACGACTTCTCAGGGCTGTGACGCGCCCCTACGACCCGAAGCGCGTCACCCGGCGGTCAATCGTCTGGGCCTATCGCCTGCTGCTTGACAGGAATCCGGAGAACCGCTCGGTCGTCGCGGAGAAGCTCGAAGGTCCGATCGCGACGATGCGCGACCTGAGGTCGGCCTTCATCCTCTCCTCGGAATTCGCCGACAGGGACCCGGAGCTGGCACAGTTCCCCGTGGGCACGATCGTCATCGTGGAACTGCCGATCGGACGGCGCCTCTTCGTTGACCTCGCCGACGCCGTCATCGGGGGCATGATCGTCCGCGGCAAGTACGAGGCCGACGTCCTCGACCTGCTTCCGCGCTTCGTGACGCCGGGCATGACGGTCCTCGACCTCGGCGCAAACATCGGCCTGTTCTCGATCTACCTGGCGCACTTCGTCGGCGAAACCGGGAAAGTGATCGCGTTCGAGCCGATACAGGAATGCGCGGACCTGATGCGCCGGTCCATCGCCGAGAACGAACTCGAAGACCGCATTCTTTTAAGAGAAACGGCCGTCGGGGAGCGATCCGGAGAAGCCGAAATCCTCTACGTGCACGACGCGCGCAACCAGGGCGCCGCTTTCATTGTCGGCGACAATGACCCGCACTGCATGACGCCGCACGACATCCGCAAGGTGCCATTGGTCGCGCTCGACGACTGTGAGTTCGACGACCGCATCGGCTTCATCAAGATGGATGTGGAAGGCGCCGAACCGCTCTGCGTGAAGGGGGCCCGGAAGCTCCTCGAACGTGACAGGCCGCTGATTCTCTCGGAACTGCATCCTGCACAACTGCGGCGCGTGTCGGGGTGCCGGCCGAGCGAGTACCTCGACCAGATGCGCCGGCTGCAATACCGCTGCTTCATCATTGATGGCGGCGAGATCGTCCCGCTCGCCCCGGAGCCCGAACCCGACCAGGTGGCCGCCCTCCTGTTCGCCCCGGCAGAACACAAGCTCGCGCAATAAGACTATCGAGCCGACGCCTCCGCGCTCTCTGCGTCCTCTGCGGTGTGTTCTTGCGGCTCTGCTCTCGCTGAGCTTGACCTCCGCAGACGAGTGGCGCATGATTGCACGTGAGGCGACGTCATTGAGCATCCGGAAGGAGGCGTGGGAACGATGAGACTGATCGCGATTGTGGTGATACTCGCGGCGCTGGCGACGGGGCCGCCCGGGTGCACGTGTTTCACGTCGAGCCGGCCCGGCGCAGGAGAGGGAAACGGCGCAGAAGAGGAAAGCTCCGGCCGGCCGGACATCGAGCTCACGGAACCCGACGACGGCGCATCGCTCACGCTCGCGCCGGGCCATACGGTGACCATCACGCTGACGTCGAACCCGACGACGGGCTTCGAGTGGAAGGTGGCCGAGCTCGACGAGGCCATCCTCGAGCAGGTGGGCAAGGCGGCGTACGAGTCGTCCGACCCGGGCGGCACGCGCGCGGGCGCCGGCGGCAAGACAACGTTCCGCTTCAAAGCTGTCAAGAACGGCGAGACGGCGCTCAAGCTCATCTACCATCGCCCGTGGGAAAAGGACGTCGCGCCCGCGAAAAGCTTCTACCTGGAGGCAACCGTCCGCTGACGCGCCGTCGCACCGGCGTTGAACAGTCTCTCAGCGCTCTCCGCGTTCTCTGCGGTTCATTCTCTCCTCAGCCACGGAGAATACAGGCGGCGGGCCCGTAAGCCGGAGGAACTCGATGGCATTGAACCCGAACCTGCGCAACTTCTTCGACAGCGGTTTCTGCCAGTCGTTCTGGCCCGAGGACGAGGCGGCGTCACGCGTGCAGGCGAAGCAGGCCTGCCGGCTGCTCGGCGCGACGCAGGGCCACATCCTCGACTGGCGCGGCGGCTGGGGCCGGCACGCGCTCCCTCTCGCCGAGATGGGCTTCAAGGTCACGTTGCTTGACTTCTGCAAGCGCTACATCGAGGCGGCCAGGCAAGCGTTCGCCGAGGCCGGCCTCGAGCTCACGGCGATCCATGCCGACTCCCGGAACACCCCGCCCGACGTCCAGGCCGACTTCGCGATCTGCATGAACAACTCCGTCGGCTTCCTCCAAGAGAACGCCGAGGTTGAAGCCTTCACCAGCCTCCGCCTGGCCATGAAGCCGGGCGCAAAGCTCCTCGTGGATTGCGCGAACCTGTTCGCACTCGCCCACCTGCTCAAGAAAGGAAGAGAAGAAAGCAATGGAAAAGGACACGTGCGCCGCGCGCGCCACGACTTCGACTTCGTAACGAACGTCAACCATTCGGTCTTCGAGCTCGTGACGCCGGACGGCCACTCGAACGAGCAGGAGTTCCACCAGACGCTCTACACGCCGCACGGCCTTGCGCGGCTTCTGACCGCGGCCGGGTTCACCGTGGACCACGTCTACGGGGACCTCGACGGACACCCCGTCTCGTTCGATTCCCTCAAGATCGTCATGGTCGCCCGCACCTGAGGCGGGACGTCAGTCTGCAGACTCGCCCGGCTCGGCCACGGCACCAGCCCCCACGGTCCAGTTCGAGATGACCTCCGTCAGATCCAGGCCATCCACGATGTTGCTGTCGTCGAGGTCCGCGGCCGGATCCCACAGCGGGTCGCCCGGCTCGGTCTCCCAGGCGGTGATGACCGCCGTCAGATCCAGGCCATTGACCACCCCGTTGCCGTCCACGTCGCCCGGCCCGGGCAGTGTCGCGATCCAGGCCTCGGTAAAGTCCTCGTAGTGCAGGGCGTGACCCACAATGGTCAGGCCGTCGGCCGATATGTCCGTCGCTTCGGTCAGTGTCCAGTCGCTGATGTCAAGGCCCAGGTCGTTGACCAGCACGTCGCGCAGGTTGCGCATGCCGTTGGCAGCATCCCAGATGAACGCCTCCTGGCCAAGGGCCGTGTGAGCTGTCCCCACCACGACCGAGCCGTCCGCCGAGACCGCAAGGGCCCTGCTATCGAAATCACCGCCGGCCAGGTCGCCCAGGCCGACCATGCCACCGCCCGACGTCCAGCGAAACGCTTCCAAGCCCGAGGCCGACTCACCGAAACCGACCACGACCGAACCGTCGGCAGAGGTCGCATACGCCGTGCTGGTGAAGCCGCCGCCCGCGAGATCGCCCAGGCCGACCATGCCGCCACCGGACGTCCAGCGGAACGCCTCCTGGCCGGAGGCCGAGGTGCTCCCGCCTACGACGACCAGGCCGTCAGCCGAAACGCCCAGCGCCGAGCTCCTGAAGTCGCCGCCGGCCAGGTCGCCCAGGCCGACCATGCCGCCGCCCGTCCAGCGGAAGGCCTCCTCGCCGCCGTTCGATCGTCCCACACCCACGACGACTGGGCCGTCGGACGAGACATCGTAAGCCTTGCTGTAGAACCCATCGCCGGCCAGGTCGCCCAGGCCAGCCATGACGCCGCCCGTCCAGCGGCAGGCTTCAGTACCGAAAACCGAGGTGCTCCAGCCCACGACAACCGAGCCGGCGTCGGAGACGGCATTGGCCAGGCTGCCGAAAGCACCCCCGGCCAAATCGCCGAGGCCGACCATGCCACCGTCGGCCGTCCATCGGAACGCCTCGAGGCCCGAGGCCGATTGACCAAAGCCGACCACGACCGAACCGTCGGGCGAGACGCCCCAGGCCTGGCTCTCATACAGGCCCCCGTCCAGGTCGCCCAGGGTCTGGAAGCCGGCGGGTTCCGCCCCTAACGGAGAAGCGAAGCTGATGAGGACGAATGCAGGCAACATCCATCGAACCGCACGATGTTTCTTTTTCATATTCACTGCCCCTTTCCAGGTTGCTGCACGATGACCCCGACGCCCGCAAGGCACCTCCTCCCACGACCCGGGGCGAGCGATCAGCGCCCCGGGCAAGGCAACATTCTCTTTCTCACCATCGAGGGGCCTATCGCTATCTCGGCCGCCGCCGAAGGAGCGCGAGCAGCCCCAGGCCGGCAAGCACAACGACGCCCGGCTCGGGGATGCTGTGGAACACCGAGCAGTTGCTGCCGCGCAGCGCGTCGAAGTAGGGAGCCTCCGAATCTCTGCTGAAGTTGTCCAGCCACGTGCTGATCTTGAGTGACGTCGTCCTGTTCAGCAAGACGTCCTGCTGATTGAGCATCGCCTCTATGATCTCACGCTCAAGGTCAGACCCCGCCGGCACCGGCTGTGAGAACCAGAAGTCCAGGATCCTGGTCACGGAGTCGCCTGGCGCGATGTATCCGAAGTCGTAGACCTGTACGTCATAGACCCCCGCAGGGGTCTTGTCCGGGTCCGGATTTTCCGGAGGCTCCCAGTTGCGCAGACCGCCGTCCTCTTC
>CAZJXV010000155.1:0-10088 GCA_964550015.1 uncultured Verrucomicrobiota bacterium | reverse complement strand
GCCGGTGTGTTTGTCACGGCAGCTTCAGCCGGTGGCAGAACTTATTCTGTTTGCCGCCATTGCCGGTGTGTTTGTCACGGCGGGGATGTGAACGGCGGGGGAAGGACAGCTACTCCTCGTCGAGGTACTCGGGGTCGAGGTCGCGGACGTACTTGATCTTGAGGGCGATGTCTTTTTCGAAGGGGGGGAGGGCGACGACGAGGTCGCCGCCTTTGACAGGGCGCTCCTCGTCGGCGACGGTCCGGCCGGCGTAGGTGTCCCAGACTTCGATCTGGTACACGGCGGGCGCAACGTTCTTGAACGTGACGTGCACGCCCCCGACGCGGTTGACCGGCCCCTGGGCGTTGACGATGCCGAGCGCGGCCTGGTCGAATATCCACGCGTACATGCGCTCGGGCCCGCGCAGGTACTGGAGGTCGAGGTGGCCGGCCGTGGCCTTCTTAGGGTCGGCGAAGACGACGGTGGACGGTTTTGGCTTGAAGTCTTTCCAGAGCAGGGCGGCCTTCTCGCCGCCGGGACGGCCGGGGAGCTCGGCGACTTCCTTGTGTTCCCACTCGACGCCGCGCTTGTCCTCGTCGCGGATGTAGCGTTCGAACGCTTCGGCGTGCGTGTAGAGGTCCTCCTGGTCGATGAACACCCACCACCAGTTGACGCCCGCGCCTGCGAGCGGGAACATCCACGCCGACCAGAGGCTGATGTGGAAGTAGTCCTCGGTGATCCGGCGGTCGCCGCCTCGGAAGTCGCTTCCTGCCTCGAGCAGCAGGTGCGGCCGAGGAACGCCCATCGGCTCGTCGAGCACCATCCGGCGGTCCTGCGAGAGCCAGGCGAAGAAGTAGGGGAGCTGCTGGGCGTAGCGGTTCGAGGTGAGGTAGTCGAGCCGGGGCAGCCGCCACACGTCGTAGTCGCGCAGGTAGCTGGCGAAGTTGGTCGTGACCGGGTGGTCGAAGGGGTCCATGGCGTGCAGCGCGTGGCAGACTTTCCGGTGCCATTCGACGATCGTGGGTGAGTTGTAGCGCGTGATCAGGTCGATTTCGTTGCAGAGCTCCCAGCCGAAGACCTCGGGGCTGTAGCTCCAGCGCGCCACGATGTACTCGAGCCGGCGCCGGTAGAAGTCGAAGCAGTCGGGATCGGTAAAGAACCGCCACGATTCGTGCACGAAGCCGCCGTTGTCGGCGTTGTAGGCGTTGTAGCTCCAGTCCATGTGGCGGTCGCGTCCGCCCGCGTGGGGGCTGCCTCGGAAGTGGCCGAAGGTGTCGAGCGTGGGCTGCACGAGCGTGCCCGAGCGGCGCGCCTCCTCGAGCAGCAGGTCGAGGCGCCACGCGTTCTCCAGGTTGTAGCGGCCGGGCCCGTGGAACTGCGGTTGGTACTTGTGGCCCCACTCGATGGCCAGCGACCAGCACGCCATCCACAGGCGGGCGAAGTTCGTCCTGCTCCGGCCCATGTTGCGGATGAACCGGCCCAGCGCGTACGAGCCTTCCCAGCGGTTGACCATCACGCCGAGCCGCTCGGCGTTGCGCACGTCGAAGGCGGCGCACACGTTGAGCCCGCGCGGCCAGAGGAACTCGCCGTTGTCGAACTCGAAGAACCGCGGATCGCTCGTCGAGATGCGCACGAACCCCGGGTGGGCCGACGGCACGCAGGCGAACGACCGCTCGGCCGTTCGCACAACGACACGGCGCGCGGGCACGAGGCGCTCGAGCGCGTCAATCCAGGCGAACGCGTCGAAGCGTTCGGAGGCCGGGAGCGTCGTGGGACGCCGCAGCGTCCTCGCCAGGCGCAGCCACCGCCGCGCCGTCGAGCGCGACCATGCATCGTAAGCCCGCCCGAGCTGCCGGGCGAGACCATCACCTGCGGCGCACACTTCGAGGCGGTAGCGGTACTCGCCGATCTCGGACGGCGTGAACCGGAGCTTCCACTCGGGCGGGCCGACGGGCGTGAGCGTCTCGTCGACGCCGAGGAGCGCACGGTTGTAATCCTGGAACCAGAATGCTCGGACACGGCTCTCCTTGCCGGACGGCGCGGTGAAATGGCCCAAAACCTCGACCTCGCGCGGGTCGAACGGGTTGTCGAACGCCCTGGATAGGCTGAAGCTGAGCTCGAATAGGCCGTAGCGGCCGACGCGCCGGGCGTTCTCGCGCAGGCCGTAGAGCTTCGCCGCGGTTCTCGTCCGCCGGGGCTGTTCGATTCGCACGTTGTCGAGCCAGATGGGGCCGCGGTACTCGACGCCGTAGCCGAACACCTTGATGCCGAACTCGGCGACGTCGGCGCGGGCGGCGGTGTCCCACGGCCGCTGGTGCTCGACGGGCCGCCAGCGTGTCGGGTCGTCGGCGAGCTCGATGCGCACGCGCGTCCACCTGCCCGGCGTGAGGAATCTCTGGGCCATCGTCTGGAACCAGCGGTGCTCGCTGTCGGCGACGTATGCGGCCGTCTGCACCGTTTGCGGCGCGTCGGCGGGTAGATAGACGTCGAAGGACAGCGATGTCGCGCGGGTCCAGTTCTGAGCACGCGTGCAGCGGAACCGCCGGACGGCGAGGACGCCTTCGTCGAGCATGAGCGAACGCTTGCCCCGGCTTGCCCGTTCTTCGCTGACCCTGAGCGCGGGGCGCTCGACCTCGTCCGTGTCCCATCCGGCCGCCGAGCGCTCGAAGTCGTAGGCGCGCCCAGCAGCGTGTGCCGGCTCGAAGGCAGACGTCAGCGCCAGGGCTGACAACACGAGAGTTCGAGTCCGTCGAGGGGACACGGGTCTGCTCCGATGGGTCCGCCGGGCCGGATCACGGGCCAATTCCAGTCACAAGGATACCATGTCCGGGCGACGAATCGCTGCAAGAAGTCTGCCGATTGTGCGGTCCTGCCGAAATCTGAGTTACCGTTTCGCTTCGTTGCCGTACTCGACGCGCAGGGTGCCCTTCGCGTTGCTCGTCGCCTGGAACCGGCTGCCGCTGAGCTCGACCGTGTAGGCGCTGTTGGGCTTGAGGCCGAAGAAGGTGATGGTCACCTCCCGCGGCTCCGCGTAGAGGTCGAAACGGATCGTGCGGCCGGTCATCTCGAAGCCGCGCAGGATGGCGGGGCAGTCCGTAGCGAGCAGCTTCGCGCCGTCCTGCAGCACGTGGATGCCCTTGGCGCCGGTGCGCACGGTGTAGCGATGGCCTCGCGCGGGCACGTTGGCGAGTTCCGCGTCGTCGCCCGCGAGGTTGCCGAAGCGCAGGCCGCCGTCGGGCTCGACCGCCACGAGCTGCTGCATGGCGACGTAGCCGAGCAGGCCGCCCCAGTGGTAGATGGGCTCCGAGTTGGGCACGTCGCCGCCCACGCCCGTCGTGGCGTTGTAGTTCTCGTAGATGCGGTCGAGCTCGCGCCAGTTCTCCGTGAACGGCCTGAGGCCGCGCTTGGCGTACTCGTAGGCGACCTCGTCGAACCGGTAGCGGGCCAGCCCCTCGGCGACCAGGAAGTTCATCGAACCCCAGATCCGGCCGCGCCAGTAGTTGTTGTCGGCGAACGAGGGATGGTTGCGCGCGACGCTCGGGATGACGTAGTCGCCCCAGAACTCGTCGGGATTGAGCATGTGCTTGACGACGAGACGCTCCGCCCGCTCGCGTGACGGGATGCCGGCGAGCAGCGGGTAGAACGTCACCGGCGTGAGCACGTCGGAGAACCGGCCGTTCCACAAGCGGTTGAGGTAGGCGCCGCGCTCCTCGTCCCAGAGGCGGTCGTTGATGCGGTCGGCGAGGGCGGCGCGTTCGCGATCGAGGGCGCGGGCGGTTTTCGGGTCGCCGCACTCGCGGGCGATCTTGGCGAGGTACTCGGCGTCGAGGCAGAACAGGGCGTTGAGGTCCACGCTGGCGAGCTCGAACGTCCGGGCCTCGGCGTTGAACGGTACGTCGTCCCACATGGGGGAGTTGTCGAGGCCCGACTCGAACGCGGCGTACTGCCAATCGCTGATCATGCCGGCCTCGCCGAGGAAGCCGTCCACGAAGGGGAACACGTACTTCGCCTCGGTATTGCTGCCCCACTCGAGCAGGCCGTCGCCGTTGCCGTCGCGGTGCTTCCACCACCACCGGTGCCAGCGGAGCAGCTTGGGGTAGAGGGCCTTGAGCTGCGCCTTGTTCGGGGCGAGGCCATGCACCTTCCACGCGCAATACGAGACGACGGGCGGCTGGGAGCGGTCGAGCGAGAGCGCCCCGTTCGACACGGCGAAGTTGGGCACGAAACCGAGCACGTCCACGCTGGTGAGCACCGCGGTGAGGTTCCCCCACGCAACCTCGGGCGACTCGAGCGTGCCGAGGATGGCGGCGAACGAGTTGTCCCAGTCGAATACGGGCACGCCGCCCCAGTCGCGGCTCCACGTGCGCGAGACCGGCGACGAGATGCCGAACACGTACGGATCGTACTCGGTGTTCCAGGTCAGGCCGCGCACGACGCCCTCGGGCAGGCCGTCGAGGGCGCCCCGGCCGGCCACGGCGCGGTCGAGATACTTCCTGCGTGCCGTCGCAAGCGCCCCGGTTGCAGCTCGCGCGTCGGTCCGGGTGCGCTTCGGGGCGCACACGAAGGAGACCGCCGCGCCCGGCTTGCCGACAACGTAGGGGTCGTTGATATTGAGGAACAGGTTCTCGTTGTGCGTGGCGCCGCGGAACTGGAGCGCGTAACCGCCCGCGACGAGGCCGCCTTTGCCGCGCTCCCAGCTCGTGGGCCCGTCGGGCGTGAGCACGACAACGACGCGCTTGGTCGTGTCGCCGGCCGGCTTGACGCGGCACCACAGCTTCGTGCCGTCGCCGGCGGCCTCGATATCGAACACGTCGTCGCCGACCTTGAGGCCGAGCGAGACGTAGGCGCCGTCCCAGGCGTGCTCGCCCAGCCGTGCTACGGCCGGCCACCAGAAGTCGTCGTGGGTCGTCATCGTTTCCGGCTCGTAGACGGCGAGGCGGACGCGCGCGCGGCGCACGCCCTTGTCGAGGTACACGAACGTTACGTAGGACCGGTAATCCCAGGTGTTCCACCCGCTCGGCGGCTTCACAGTGCTCACAGGGCCTCCTCCATCGCTGCGTGTCGTGACGGGCGCACGATGCGCCGGGTATTGCCGGCATTGATAGCGGCGGGGAGGACGCGTGTCAATGGCGGGCGCGAGACAGGCGGGAGGTCACCGCGCGGGCATGCAAGCGGAAGAATTATCTCTCGCAGAGTCGCGGAGGGCGCAGAGAGGATGCTTCATTTCGCATTGGTCTTCGTCCGCTGCGTGCTCTGCGACTCTGCGAGAGACAATCCTGCCTGACGTGCCGCAGGCTGAAGAGGGCAGCGGTGGCGCGGAGCACGCTATGAGTTGCGGGCCGTGATGAAGATCTTCTTGCGGAAGCAGAGCGTCTTGTCGTCGGGGTCGACGACGTAGTTCTCGTCGCTGTCGATCTGGATGAACATCTCGGCTTCGCCGTCGGTGTCCTCGAGGTCTTCCTTGTCGATCTTCAGCTTCTTGATGTCGAGCTGCTCGTTGTTGAAGTTGAAGAACGAGTGGATGCTGAAGGCGCCGAGCGCGTTGTCCATGCTGATGTCCACGGTCAGCCGCTTGTCACAACTGACCGGGTCGAGGTTCTCCTCCATCTCCGAGCGGAACACGTCGCTCGAGCGCTTGTAGAGATCGAGCAGCTTGAGCAGCGTGGATTCGAGGAAGACCATGCCGGAGCGGGCGAGGTCCGGCTTGCCGATCTTCTTGTCCATGAAGTAGATGTTCGTGTAGATCAGCCGCGTGTCGGTCTCGTGCTTCGTGATGAAGTGGTAGTGGTTGGGCGCGGTTGAGATCACGCTCACCTCGCGGTCGGACGGGATCATGTCCTCGTGGTGCTCGACCGTTTGATTGAGGATCGAGATCACCTCGTCCGGCGAGGGCGCAGCGCTGTCGTCGCGAGGCGGGAGGCGGAAATCCATGTAACCAATCCTTTGGGGCGCGTTCCTAACTCCGTTGGCTCCCGAAGAATCTCTGCACCCAAGAGCATCGGAAGAACCGCTATGCGGTTTAGGAGTCTTTACGGCTCTGAGCGCCTTTTCTCGACGACGCCGCGGGCCCGGAACCGGCAAAAAATTCCCATTGGATTTGCGCGGCAATTCAGGATGGCCGGACCATGCGGTGGAGGGAGGCTTCGCGGGGCGGCGGGACTGAAAGGCGTCGGAGCTCGTCGAGGCAGGGGGTTTGGCCCGCATTTCTCACAGCGTGGCGGCGATGCCGTGGCGGCGCAACGGGCCTGAACGCACGAGGCTCCGACGCCTGGCACAGTCGCGATGTGTCACGACCGTGTCACGGACGGGGAAATGGGTACAGGCACCTGTTTGTCTCGTCGTCGGCGCGAGCGCCTCTGTCGATGCGTTGTAGAAAAACAGTTGCCAGTCCCCATTTCCCCGCGCCCACGATCCGCTGTGACAAATGCGCGCCAGCGGTGGTGTGGTGTTGGGCGAATCGAGGCGGTTATTCCGGGCCGGCTGCGGGCTCCTGGGGCGGGATCGCGACGTCGCGGTAGTCCACCTCGATCTTCTTCAGCTTCCACCGGCCGAGCTGGAACACGAGGTACGCGCCGACGGCGTGGAGCACGTAGGCGATGACCATCGCGATCCACACGCCGTGGATGCCGACGTCGAGCGCGTCGGGGAGAAGCAGCGCCAGCGGGATCATCACGCCGAAGAGGGTCCCCAGGGTCAGAAGCATCGGCGCGAGGGTATAGCCGGTGCCCTCCATGGACTTGCTCAGGACGATGGTCAGCCCAATCAGCAGATATACGGAGGCCACGTACCGCAGGTACACGGCGCCTGCGGCAATGACGCCCGGATCGGACGTGAACAGGCGTATGAAGAAACGCGGGAACACGAGGCCAACCACGGTGCAGGCCGCCATGAATGCGCTGTAGATGGTCACCGACGTCCACATGGAGCGCACTGCGCGCTCGGGCTTGCGGGCGCCGAGGTTCTGCCCCGCGAGCGCTCCGGACGCCCGGCCGAGGCCGAAGCCGGGCATGAGCGCGAGCATGACCGTTCGCCGTGCGGTGCCGAACCCGGCCATGGCGGTTGCGCCGAAGCCGTTGCCGATGATGCCCATGAGCCACAGGCCCGAGCCGGCGCGGATCATCATCTGCAGCGCGCTCCAAGACCCGATCGCCGTGAGCTGCCACATCGCGCTCAGGTTCAGCCTGAAGTGCTTTGGCTGCACGTGGACACGCGACAACCCCCGCCGCAGCACGAATACGCCGATCAGACAGAACACACTTCGGCCGATGACGGTTGCCAGCGCGGCGCCCCTGACGCCGAGGCCCAGGCCCCAGTCGTAGATAAAGATCGGATCCAGGACCAGGTTTACCACGTTTGCTCCGCCGAGGAGCCACATCGGCGTGATCCCGTCACCGGCACCCTGCAGGATCGAGGCGATGAGGAAGAGCATGACCATCGCCACGCTTGCTACCATCAGGACTTCGAGGTACTGCACGCCGAGATCAAGGACCCTTGCCTGCGCGCCCAGCCGCCGCAGGATCCCTTCGGAAAACAAGATGCCGATTATCGCGAGTATGACCGAGAGCGCCAGGCACAGCACAAAGGAGTTGAAAACGGTCACGGCCGCCTTGTCCGGCTCCTTCTCGCCGACAAAGCGCGCCACCATCGCCGTCGTGCCGATCGTCAGCCCGATGAGCATGGTGATAATGAGGAACATCACGTGCCCTGCCGCCGTGACCGCCGCGAGCGCGTCGCGGCTGTACGGCAGGTGGCCGATAAAGACTGTGTCCACGAACTGGAAGAGCACGGTGAATGACTGGGTCAGGGCCACCGGCAGGGACAGGATGACCACGTTGCGGAGGATGCTGCCCTTGGTCAGGTCCTCCGGCGGCCGAATGATCTGCTTCAGAAGTCTGGCTGCCATATTCGTTTCCGGTCACCTGCTGCGCGTTGGACACGAGAAGCTCGCACCCTATCACGGTCCGTCCTCGGCCTCAACGGCGGAGGCGCACGGCGCCGTCCGGCGGTCGGGGCGGGTCAGTGCTGAACATTTCTGTCCGGGCGTTGAGCCTCTGCTGCTCGCGGGCGGCGACCGGGGCTGGCGACTATACTAGATGATGTGTTTGCCTCCGTCCGACCCCCCAGGAATTGGGACACTTTTCTCTTGGCCGGGCACATGGAATCTGGTACTCTAACGGCAACTGGGGCTTACGGCGGAGGCTGGCGGCCTTCGCCGGAGCGCTCGCCGGCCACCTTCATTGAGGGGCGTGCTGTGTACTTCAAGCGGCTCGAGCTGATCGGGTTCAAGTCATTTGCCAACCGGACCGTGTTCGATTTCGAGCCCGGCGTGACCGCGGTCGTCGGCCCGAACGGGTGCGGCAAGAGCAACATCAGCGACGCGATTCGCTGGGTGCTCGGCGAGCAGAACGCGCGCGACCTGCGCGCCAAGCTCATGGAGGACGTGATCTTCAACGGCACGGCCGACGAGAAGCCGATGGGGATGGCGGAGGTGAGCCTGACGCTGTCGAACGCCGACCACCTGCTGGATATCGACTTCGAGGAAGTGAGGATCAGCCGGCGTCTGTTCCGCTCGGGCGAGAGCCAGTACCTGCTCAACAAGAAGCCGTGCCGGCTCAAGGACATCCAGGACTTGCTGATGGGCACGGGCATCGGCCTCGACGCGTACTCGCACTTCGAGCAGGGCGAGATCGAACAGGTGTTGAGCGCCAAGCCCGAGGAGCGCCGCGCCGTCTTCGAGGAAGCCGCCGGGATCATGAAGTACAAGGCCGACCGGCGCGCGGCGATGCGCAAGCTCGAGGCGACGGAGGAGAACCTCGTCCGGGTCAACGACATTATCCGGGAGGTCAAGCGCCAGATCAACTCGCTCGACCGCCAGGCGGCCAAGGCGCGCCGGCACAAGCGGCTCACCGCGGAGCTCACCCGCTACGACGTCGGCCTGCTCCTGCATAACCGGGACGTGCTCGGCGCGGAGCTCGCGCGGCTCACTGCCGAGCACGACGGCCAGAAGACCAGCCTGCGCGAGCTGTTCTCGGAGATCGAGACGCGCGACGGCGAGATCGAGGCCTTGCGCGGTCGCCTCGCCGAGCAGGAGGGCCAGTTCGAGGCGCTGCAGACGCGCAAGCTCGAGCTGCTGCGTGCCATGGACCACGAGCGGAACACGATCACGCTCAACGAGCAGCGCATCGCCGATGCGCAGGCCGGCGAGATCGCCGCCCGGGGCCAGATCGAGGCGCTCGAGGAGCAGATCGAGCGGCTGGGCGAGGAGCTGGCGCGCGCTCAGGCCGAGATCGAAGAGCACGAGAAGGGGCTGCGCGAAGCCGAGCAGTCGCTGGCGGCGCAGGACGAGCAGGTCGGCGCCGAGGCGGCAGCGCTCGAGCGGGAGGAGGGCGCCGTGGCCGAGGCCGCGCGCCGCTCGCTCGAGCTCGTGCACCGCGAGATGAAGCTGACGAATGAGCTCGAGGCGCTGGAGCGCCGGCTCGAGGAGCACGCTGCCGCCACGGCCGCCCTGCAGGCCGAGCAGCGCACGCTCGGCGAGCGTCGCGAGCGGCTCGCCGATGAGCAGGCGACGCACACGCGGCGGCGGGAGACGCTCGCGGGCGAGGCGAAGAAGGCGCGCGATGAGGCGGCCGGGCTGCGGCGCACGCTCGACGACATGGCCGGGCGACTCAACCAGGACATCACCCGGAGGCAGCAGCTTGCCAGGGAGCTGGCGGAGGCGCGCTCGCAACACCAGCTCCTGTGTGAGATGCGCGACAACTTCGAGGGCTACCAGCACGGGGTGAAGAGTGTGCTGCGCGCGGCGGCGCAGGCAAACGACCCGCTGCCCGGCGTCTACGGCACCGTGGCCGACCTGCTGCACGTGCCGGAGGAGTTTGAGGTGGCGATCGAGGCCGCCCTTGGCAGCCGCCTGCAGTACCTGGCCGTGGCGACGGGGCGCGACGCCCAGCGGGCCATCGCGTACCTGAGGGAGACAGACGGCGGGCGCGCGACGTTTCTGCCGTACGACCTGCTGCGGCCGCCCGAGACGGACCGGGAACTTCTGCGGGCGTGTTCTCAGGGCAACGCGGGTGTGATCGCGCCGGCGGGCGAGGTCGTCTCGTGCGAGGAGC
>CAZJXV010000154.1:0-10096 GCA_964550015.1 uncultured Verrucomicrobiota bacterium | reverse complement strand
GCCCGTAGGCTTACGCCTACGGCTACTCACGTTCGGCCCCTTCGGGGCATGGGACAACGTGCGTAGCGCTTCGGGGCAGGGGACGACGTGCGTTGCGCCCTGGAGGACGTGCTGGTCGCGGTTTCTTCAACAGGCCCTTGCGCCCCAGGCTAGGCTGTGTACGACAATAGGCTTTTCACTCGAAGACGGATGAGTGCGAGTTGGTGAAGTCCTGTTGAGCTGTTGCTCTTCTCGACGACAACGGGTATCAGCAGCAGCGGCAAGATCACGGAATGGACATTTCCGTGGTTCACCGAGCACGTGTGAACACGATTGTCGTACACAGCCTAGTATCCCGTCCCGCAAGTTCGTTGGGAAAAGGGCCAAGTGCCCTATCAGAGAACCAAACGTTCAAAGGGCTTCCTCAGCACAGGTGATGGGAAGCTGCACTTATGTCAGTTATTTCCGAGACGCGATACTAGGTTCCGTCGGGCCTTCGGCCCTCGTGGCGGCACGATCCGGGTCAGGCCCCGTTTTTCAGCAGCCTGCTAGAGCTCGAAGAGGTTCTTTTCGGCCTCGAATGTTTCCTCGATCATCGAGAGGTAGCCGTCGACTTTTTCCTGGGTGACGCCGAGGGTTTCCATGGCGATCTCGATGCCTTCGACGGGGACCTCCTCGCCTTCGCTCACCGGCACGAGGATGCGCTTGGTGATGCCGTCGGCGAGGTTGATGAGCGCGGTGAGCTCCCTGGCGCGCGACTTGAGTTTCTGGAACTCGGGTGTGTGGAGCGAGTGGTGCGTGCCGATGGCGGACTCGAAGGTCTCGGGCAGGTTCCATTGCTCGGCGAGGACGGCGCCGACGTCGGCGTGGGTGAAGCCGTAGGCGTTGTTCTCGCTGATATGGCACGAGATGCCGCCCTTCTGCTGATTGAGGATGATGGCGTAGCTCTCGGGCTCTTTCGTGTAGAGGATCAGCTTGCCGAGGTCGTGCAGGAGGCCGGCGGTAAAGGCGTCCTCGAGGCAGGCAGGGCAGAACGGGATGGCGAGCACGTGCGAGGCGACGCCGACGCCGAGGGAGTGTTCCCACAGGGCCTGCTCGGTGGGGCTTTGCTGGTGGTAGAGGCTCTTTGTGCTGGTGGCGATGACGAGGTTTTTCAGGGTGGTGAAGCCGAGCACGACGACGGCGAGCTGGATGGAGCTGACCTTGCGCGCGCACCCGTAGAAGGCGGAGTTGGCGATCTTGAGGATGCGGGTCACGAGCGCCTGATCGGTCTCGATGACTTTCGAGAGCGAATCGGCCGATGCGTTGGGGTTCATCAGCTCGCGCATCACGCGGGTGGCGACCACGGGCATGGGCGGGAGCGTGCACGAGTTCGTCACGAGTTCTTTGAGGTCTACGGTCATAGCTGTCGTCCTCTTGCAGAGTGTACCCACCGGCCCGACAGGCCCGCATCCTAGCGGCGGGCCCCTGGCGTGTCAAGGTCGGCGATGCGTCCCGGCCGCATACCGGCCGGCAAAGCGGGCGCGGACCGGCGGAGCTCAGGCGTTTGTGTCAATGTTTGCCTTTCTCGTCGGGGAAGGTTCCGGGGCATAGGCGTGAAGGGTCGCACGCGCCTTCCGCACCTCTTGAAGTTCACTGGTGATTGCCTCGCTTCGCGAGGTGATTGCCTCGCCGGTACGGCCATTCTCCCTGTTGATGGCTTCGGCCAGCGCTTCCGACTTGGCGATACTAGCGCTCAGGCGGGCCTTGTCCTCGTCCGTAAGCGTACCCGTGCGGGCGGACTTCAGGGCTGCGCAGAGCTCTCGCTCGAGCACGCGCCATTGCCGGAGGCTGTGCTCCCCGCATTGGATGAGCCGGTCGAGCCGCTCGGTCTTGCTCTGCTCGACGCACTTGCGCTGCCGCTGGGCGAGCTCGAGTACCTGCTTGAGGAGCTCGACGCGGCGCTCGAACTTCGCGATGAGGCAGTTGAGGCCCTGGACGTCATCAAGTGAGGTCTGTGTCATGACCGGGGCCTCCCGTTTGGACGCGGCGGACGGCCTCGTGGAGCGTCATCGTGCGGACGATGCGCTTGAGCTCGCGTATGATCTCGTCCTCGTCGTCGAGAGCGAATTTTTCATCGAGGGCGCGGTCGATCATGGCGAGGAGCTCCGGGTCGAGGTCCGCCTCGGGGTCGCCGGTGGGCTTGTCGCGGCCGGCGCCTTCGACCTGGGCCTCGCGCACCTGCCAGTGCTTGAGCAGGGCGAGGTGCTTGTCGGCCAGACGGGTGCCGCACGGCAGGAGCATGACGCCCCCGCCGGTGAACAGCGATTGCTCCAGGACCATTCCGGGCCGGAGCTCGGCCAGACTCAGCACGCCCACGTGATGGTGTCTCCGTTGTGTGTGGTCACGACGAGGCGATTCTGGTTATGGGATGAGCAAGAGACGTGCCACAGGTGCGCGGTAGGCGGGGCGAGCGCCTTCCGCGGCGGCCAGGGCGGGGGTAGGTAAGGGCCATTGGGCGCATGTTGGACTTCACAACAGGGGTCAGCCGGCACAGGGGGCATCACCGGGTCGCCGGGGTCATGCGGGGCTGGTACGGATATTGCACCCGGCTACGGGGACGGAGCATATCTTCAGGGTCGCGCACGTGGGCAAGAGCATGGACATCCAAGGTGCGGCCGCGCCGCCCTTCGAGGTGGGAGACACGGTGTCGGACCGCTACGCGCTGCGGGCGGAGCTCGGCCGGGGCGACATGGGGATGGTGTTCCGGGCCGACGACCTGCTGCTGGGCGAGCCGGTGGCGATCAAGACCATACATCCGGGGCTGCTGGCGAGCGAGTCGCTGTCGCGGTGCTTCTTCGAGGAGGCTCGGACGGCGCGCCGGCTCAACGATGACCACATCGTCCGGATCAACGACGTGGGGGAGACGGCGGGGGTCAAGTACGTCACGACGGAGTTCGTGGACGGCGTCTCTCTGAGGGAATGGATCCGGGTGCACGCGCGCGGCGAGCGGGGGCCCGAGCACCTGGCGGACACGCTGTTCATCGTGCGGCAGGTGTCGGCGGGGCTGCGGTACGCGCACCGCCACACGGTGCACGCGGACTTGAAGCCGGAGAACGTGCTGCTGGGCAAGCAGGGCGAGGTGAAGATAGCAGACTTCGGGATGGGGCGGCTCAAGGACCGGGTGGACTACGCGGTCTCGAGGGCGCGGCTGGGGACGGTGTGCTACGTGGCGCCGGAGCGGCTTGCGGGCACGGGCGGCGATGCGCGCTCGGACCTGTATTCGCTCGGGGCGCTTTTTTGGGAGATGCTGACGGGCCGGCTGCCCGTGGGCGTGTTCCCGATGCCCAGCACGCTCGACGCGGGGCTGCCGCCGGTGATTGATGAGATCGTGGCGAAGCTGCTGGCGTTCGATGCGCGCGAGCGCTACCCGTCGGCGGGCGACGTGCTGCTGGACCTGGACCGCGTCAGCGCCCGGGAGGCCTGGCGCGAGTCGGGCGCGGCGGCGGCGGCGCCGCCGACAGAGACGGCAAGGCCCGGGACAGGTCAAAAGCCGGGGCCGGCGCTGCCCGCGGGGATGGTGCTGGTGCCGGGCGGCGCGTTCAAGATGGGCAGCGAGGCGGGCGACGAGGACGAGCGCCCGGTGCATACGGTGAAGATCAAGCCGTTCTTCATGGACCAAGCGCCGGTGACGAACGCGCAGTTCCTCGAGTTCCTGCAGGCGAGGCCGGAGTGGCGCAGGGTGGCGGCCGATCGGGGGCGTGTGGACAGGGATTACCTTGCCCTGTGGCAGAACAACGCGTACCCGCCGGAGCTGCGGGATCATCCGGTGGTGTTCGTGAGCTGGTACGCGGCCAGGGCGTATGCCGAGTGGCGGGGGTGCCGGCTGCCGACGGAGGCGGAGTGGGAGTACGCGGCGCGCGGGGGGCTCGTGCAGCGGCAGTTCCCGTGGGGCGACCTGCCGGACCCGGAGCGGGCGCACTTCTATTCGAGCCGGGGCACGGTGCCAGCCAAGTCGTTGCCGCCCAACGGCTACGGGCTTTTCGGCATGGCGGGCAACGTGTGGGAGTGGTGTGAGGACTGGTACGACGAGCGGCTTTACGGCGGCTTGCCGGACGGGGTGGAGGACCCGGTGTGTGCGGATGCCGCGTCCGGGCTGAAGGTGATCCGGGGCGGGGCGTGGTGCTATCACGCGTACGTGATGCGGTGCGCGTTCCGCAGCGGTTTTCCGCCGGAGTGCTGCGATATCAACGGGGGATTCCGCTGCGCGCGCAACGTGAGCTGACCGGCCGTAAGCATAAACGGCCCCGTGCCGTCCCCAAGGCACGGGGCGTGCGTGTGTCGCCGGCTCGAACGGTGGCGGCGGTCAGTCTTGCTTGTCGCCGCGGTCGCTGCCGTCGCCCCCGTCGCCTGACGCGTCGGCGTCTGGCTGCTGGTCTGTGTTCGACCCCCCGTCGCTGGGCTGCTGGCGGGAATTGCCGTTGCCGTGCCGCATTACGTTGGCGGCCTGCAAGCCGCGCGGGTCCTCGACGACCTCGAACTCGACGAGTTCGTTCCGGCGCAGGGTCTTGAAGCCCTCGCCGAGGATCGCCGAGTGGTGGACAAAGACCTCGCCGTGTTTTTCCTCTCGGATAAACCCGTAGCCCAGCTTACTGTCGAACCACTTGACAGTGCCTTCTGCCATGTTGGCTACCCCCTCACTCCAAGGCCGTCCTTTTGGTGTTCGTTCCACAGGTGCAAACAAAGGGGAAGCAGGGGGCCTAGGTGCCCTGCATGCGCTCACCGAAAACGGAAAGCATCAACCCCGGTGCAAAAGCCGCTACTGCAAAGTGTCTAGCGATGCAATGCATACCATACACGCAAAATGGCGACCTGTCAAGGGGGAAGTACAATTTTGTACGCCCGCGGTTTGGCTTGCCCAGGTGTTCTCAGAGGCTCATGGAAGCAAAATGACGGGGTGCTTCCCGGAAGACCAACGGGTAGGTCGGGGCGATAACACGCTTGCCTTGAAGGACTTGTGTGGGCGAATGCTATGGTGTTTCGCAAGCAAGTGGTGTGACTCGGGTCAGGGTTTGTGACGGGAGCGGACCGGTCGCGCTCGCCCTGAATGGGCGATATATATCAAGCCCAGGGCAAGCGTCGGCCCCGAGCCTGCCGAGGGGCGGAGCGCCGCCCTGGGTGAGAAGGCCGGCCCACACAATCAACTACCCTGACGGGGTTACATACGGAATCTCGACGAGCGACGAATTGCAGCGTCGCGCACGCCATATATGGAACCCCTTCAGGGTACCGGCGAGGTTATGGCGGCGCACTTGCCCAGGGTGGCGCTTCGCTGACCCTGGGCTGTGTTATTCGGCCCTTTCAGGGCGAGCATCAGGGCTCGAGCCGTGACACATCGTTCCGAGCAGGCGGAACACTGCCTTGGATTGTGGCGCCTATCTCCAGGATAGGATGCTAGTGTAGTGTTTCACGCAGTTGGTTGATTATGCAGGACGACCATTGTTCCCTTGCTTCGAGAAGGATGTCTTGGACTTCTACGGCCCACTTGAATCCTCTCGGGGCGTACATGATCAACTCCAATTGCGAAACACTACACTAGTTCTGGTTGAAGACTTCGTACTCGGGGTAGATGGGGTCGGGCCAGTGGTTGCGGTTGACCCACTCGGTGTGGGTGTCGATGAAGCAGATGTTGCCGCCGGTCTTATGGTTTGGCTGCGCCTGGGTCGGACTGAGGCGTTCGCCGCAACCGTCGTCGGCGACGAGCGGGCGCTGGGTCTGGTAGTCTTGCTTGGTGCTCATGCTGCCCATGTAACCGAAGCTGGCCTCGGCCGTTTTCGAGTCATTCTCGATGTCGGACAGGCAGATGTAGATCCTGATGTTGTCAAGGTAGGACGGGTAGAGCAGGTCGAGGTCCCAGTCGGTCCCCAGGTTGCTGCTGAAGGGGGGGAATTCCTCGTCCCAATCCATGGAATACATGTAAAGCCCGGTGCCGATCTGTCTCAGGTTGCTCAGGCACGCGATCTGGCGCGCCTTTTCGCGTGCCGAGCTCAGGGCGGGCAGGAGCATGGCGGCCAGGATGCTAATGATGGCGATCACGACGAGCAGCTCGATCAGTGTGAACCCTGCTTCGCTCTTCGAGCTACGCAGGGCGGGCCCTGCTTGGGTCTTCGAGCTACGCAGGGCGGGCTCTGCTTGGGTCTTCGAGCTACGCAGGGCGGGCCCGCGTTCGCCCTTGGGGCTACGGCGGGCGGGTCCGGTCGGCGTGGGGCGGGTGCTATTCTTCGAGTTCATCGTTCCGTTCTCGTTCCAGTTTGAGGTATTCCTCGTGTGCTTTCGTTGCCTTGGCGGCTTCGTCGGCTGAATCCAGTTTCCTCCGCAGCGCGTATCCGCAGTGCGGGCATGTCGTCCGGCCGTAGGAGTAGACCCGGCTGCACCGCACGCAGGCGGCCGCTCTGTGCGCGGCTTTCTCCCCGCACTCGGGGCACTTGACCGGCGGGGTGGCGCCCTTTCTGGCGAGGAAGACCTCGCCGCACGCGTCGCAGAAGAAGAGCACCTTCTCGCCGCGGTCGGTCCTGTGCCTGGGCCAGAGAATGACACCAAGCACGACGACGATGGTGACGCCGAGGGCGACGATCCCCGTCCAGGGGTTTATCAGGAGCCGCCTCTTGAGCGACGCGGGCTGCTCCTGGCGCGTGTCCGTCTCGGTGATGGCGACAACGGGGTAGAACTTCTCGGAGCCGCACATCGGGCACGGCTTGCCCGGATACCAGACGTTGGGCTTGTCGAGCTTGACGCTGCTGATCTGCATGGGCAGCAGCGCGCCGCAATCCTCGCAGCCGATGTCTCTCTGAGCCAAAGCCGGCTTCCCTTGGTCGTGTCTCTCCCTGTAATGTACCGCGTGGACGATGGGTTTTCAAGGGGCCCTCCGCGCGGCAAGGCTCCACAAGGCGCGGGGACATGCCGCCCGAGCGCACACAGGCGCTCAGTTCTTGGACGCTTGAGGGGGCGGAAAAGTTCGCCGGCGTCGGGCGTAGGAATTCGAGGGGCAGCGTGCCTGATTCTCAGGTATACGCGACGAGGTTCGCGGCAGAGGCGAGTAAGGGCGAATTGGATGTGGTGTACCCAGAATTCTCCAGATGCAAGACTGCAACGACCGCGATATACGTGCCGGCGCAGGGAATGTCAAGAAGCTCGAGGTGGCGCGGGGCACCATCTCCCGCAAGATCAAGTCCTACAACATGCAGGTGTGAGGCTCACGTGTCCCCGCTGCCTTCGCCGTCATCTTCGTCGACTCCTGGGGCTTCGAAACCCCCAGAAACAGGGGCGGGTCGGAGCTCAAGAATGCCGATGAGCACGTTATTGCCGGGATGCGATTTCACGAGCTCCTTCAGGAAGGTCTCCAAGCGGTCCTTGTACAGGTCCTTGCCGCCCCAGTCCATGCCGAGGAGCATGCGAGCTTGCTGAATGGTGTCCTTCACCGCAAGGGCCTTCTCGTCAGGCATCAGAGCCACGCCGCCAGACCAAATACGAGCTGTGACGGCACATATCCTGTCCTCACCGACGCGAACAAAGACGACGTCCGCCGCTGGCACGGTTCCTGCTGGGTGGGCCTCGCGGATGAATGCCGCCTCAGAGGAAACCTTCACCTGATCCTTTGGCTTGAATGAATGCCGCACTCCACATGGATTCACGACATATTGGTCTTGGCCCTTCTTCGACACGACATCCATGTCCAGGTCAACATCCTCGACCTGTGATTTGTGCTCAAGGGCCGGGAAGAGTAGAGGGGCGAGTCCGAACATCACAATATCGGCATCCTCGCCTGATGAAGAGTCCCCGTCGCCATCTCCGTTCCGCCCTGGTTCGGTGCGCCAGACATTGCCATCTTCACGCCGGACCGACACATCGCATCTCTTGATCTCACCCAAGGGACATGATGCACCCGCTTTCTTTGCCCACTCGCTGGGGACCCACAACAACCGTTGAGAGGCCTCGGTTGTTACCGTAAGGATGTCTTTGCTTCTGTCCCAGACCAGTTCTCCGAACAGATAGGCCGCTGCTGTCCCGGCCCCTTTGTCGTCCGCCAGGCAGAACCACAGCCGGAACGTGAATGCCTCGACCCCCGCCGTGGAATCCGGCTCCGCGCGGCACACCTCGGCCCACAGAAGCACGCAACACAAGAGGCACAGACAGATGGTTGTTTTAGTCAGCGGTGACGATTTCATAAACACCGTCCTTCTCCTCCAATATCGAGGACACAGAGGTGTCCCCAGTCATGCCTCGAAGAGAGCCCTCGGCTGTGCAGCCCTGACCGGTATCCGGAATCCAAGGGTCCGTCGTCCTCACGTCGAAGTCGAGCTTTAACTCCACCGTGTGCGTTTGTGTGCTATTCCCAACGCTGTAAGTCCTTTGCTGGCCGTCGTTGACGGGATGGTCCTGAAGGAACGAATCCTCCCGCGATTCCCAAGTCATAGGGGGATACATCACAGTGAACTCCGTTGTGTTTTTCTCGAAGGCACTCGTCAGTCCACTTGCATACTGTTGCCAGTCAGAATGCGAGGGCATCTTGACAGCCCAGTCACCAGCAAGAAGCGCGACGTCGTCCGGGCCGCTGGCGCTTACGCTAGCGGTCAAGAAGTATGCGGTGATGGACACTCCAACCGTACCATCGTTCTCGTAAAACCCCTTAGTGAGTTTCCAGCATCCATTGACCCTGAAGGTGATTCTTGCCCGTGCGTTGACCGTCCCCGAAAAGGCGCCCTCCGGATCGCAGCGTACCCGCATATCGAAGTGCTCCTCGAGCCGGCCGAACTCCGTCATCCCACCGACCACAGTCTTGGCCCCGGCCTTGAAGTCACCGACATCAGCGAAGCCGTTTGTCGAGGGCTGATCATCATCCCAAGTGCAGTCGCCAAGCCCCGGGAAAAAGAACTTGTAGAGCATCACGTGCTCTTCCGTGGACGCCAACGGGTCGCCACCGCCGTCCGGCTGCATCTCGGCGGTGATCTCGACGTACTCGGTCGGCTCTGCGCCGCTCAAGGCGCAGAGGTGGATCTCCGCTTCCCCTTGGCCTTGACCATCAGTCGTGATCGAGAAATCGGGGTCGGGAATGCTGAGGTCGAAGCAATCCTCGGAGACAACAATGTCGTAGGTCGTGTTCGCCTCGCCTTCGATGACGACCTTGGCCTTCATCTCACCGACGGAACCTGTCCCATCACAACTCGCAGGCGCCTTGCCGTTGATCGGCACGTTCTGCACTTCATCGTAGTTGATGCCCGTCAGGTCGATGAAGTAGTCGCCGTTGACGAACTTGACGCGCGCTGATCCGCTGACGTTCGGCTCCTGCTTCGTATATGTCGCCGTCAAGGTTCCTCTGCCGGTCAGACCGTAAGGGTAGAGCTTGGTCCAAGTACAGTCCTGCGCTGGGTCGAGGGCGGCTAGTAGCATTGGCCCCGAGAACGACCAATCGTAGGCGGCGCTCAACTGAATGTCGTCCAGGGGATAGCCCGGGATCGGCCTGCCCAGATTGTCGTAGCACCGCTCGCCATCTCTCCCGTCGCCGGTGTAGGTGTAGTTGTACCCCGTCCCGTCGATGATCGCGTTCGTGGAGATGTCGATCACGATCTCGTCGCCCTCGATGCTGCCGCCATAGCCAGGGGTAAGGGTGATATACTCGAGCGCGAGCGTGTAGAACTTTGCCGAAGAGTCGGTCAGGACCGTATCGTTCTTCGAGACGACGGGCGAATCGTCCTCGACCTTTTGCCTGATGATGAATTCGCCAGCTGCCTCGATCAACCAGTCGAACGTTTTGTCCTCCTGCTCGCTCGTGTACTTCTCCTCGGAGGCGCCCACGTACCACCAGCGCTGGTTGATCGGATCGGTTACGTAGTTGTCGTCGCCATCGGCAAGCTCGTCTTTGTCCCACGAGTGGTCCGTGCAGTGCACGGTCTCGCCCACGGCGACCTTGTGCGGCGGATTGGGCGGACTCCCCCCGAACACGGACCACGCCACCGTCTCGCCGCCGCCTGGGGTGCCAACCTTGGCAACGAAGTGCGGGTTGATATCGTCCTCCTCCGGCGGGTCCACCGCGCCTGCCACCGGCACGTGCGAGAGCACAAGGAAGAGCACGACAGGAAGC
>CAZJXV010000153.1:0-10229 GCA_964550015.1 uncultured Verrucomicrobiota bacterium | reverse complement strand
CGACTGCCGAGTTGCCCATGATCGTGCAGTTGGTGATCGTCGGATCGCTGTGGGAATAGCAGGAGATGCCCGCGCCTCTTTCCGCCTCGTTGCCGATGATCGAGCAACGGGCAATCGTCGGTGTGGTTCCGTTAGAGCAGCCGATACCGCCGCCGCCGGATCCGGCAGAGTTCCTGGTGATCGTGCAGTCGGTGACGGATGGGCTTCCATTGCGCAAGCACATGCCGCCGCCGCTCTGCGCCGTGTTGCCAACAAGTATGCAGGCAGAGATCACAGCATCGCTGCCCTGACACAGAAAGCCCCCTCCTGAGTTGGCTGAGTTGCCGGTGAATGTGCAGTTATTGATCGTCGGGCTTCCTGAATTGCAGCAGATGCCGCCGCCATCACCGTAGCCGCTAGCGCTGCAGTTGGCACGGAACGTACAGTTCCTGATCAGTGGACCCGCGTTGTCGCAGAGGATGCCGCCCCCGTCTCCATCTGGAGAAGCGGCGTAGCCGTTGGTGATGGTGAATCCATCAAGAACGGAGGTCAGTGTGTCGCCGGAGTGAAACGTGAAGCCTCGGTGCGGCTGTTCCGCTGTTCCCTGGCAGTCGATGGTTGTGGCGGCGGGGCCGTTTTCGGATTGGAGGGTGATGGCTTTGCCGCCAAAGTCGAGGTCGCGGTTGCCGTCGCCCGTGTACGTGCCGTCCGTGACCTGGACCGTGTCGCCGCCGATTGCCGCATCGATGCCTTCCTGGATCGCGTCGTAGGGGTGGGCGGCGGTGCCGTTCTCCAGCGGATCGCTGACGGTGGGGTCGCCGGGGCCGGGATCGTTCGGCGCGTCGTCATCCACGTAGATCGTGGTGGCGAAAAGCGGCGCGGGGGCGAGCAGGGCAAGGGCGGCGAGCAGTAGCAGTGACGGTTTCATGCGTTTCTCCTGTCCCCTGGCCCGGATCGGTCGAGGCGCGTGCCGGGGGGCCTCGATGGGTGCGTTTTCTCCCCCTCGGGGCAATGGACACGTAATCCAGGCAGACTCCAGGTTCCGACCACACACACAGATTACCACAGGGGACTCGTGTGGTCAAGTCCTTTTTGGGCGCGGAGGAAGGACGGGCCGCTGCCTGGCCGGGGCATGCGCACGGCCTGAAGACGTGGGTTGGGCTAGCTTGGTGTTTCAGGCGGAATTGAGGTGGTGGGCAATGCTGGACTCGAACCAGCGGCCTCATGGGTGTGATCCATGCGCTCTAACCAACTGAGCTAATTGCCCACCGGTGTAGGACTGTTTACGCCGGAGCGCGTACTAATGCAAGCGGAAAGTGCCGTACGGCGGCTTTCGCGTCGCGGGCACGGCGCCGCGTGGTACACTGCGTCAGGCACCCTGGGTGGGAAAGGAGGACGTGGCGGTGGTCAAGGGCGTGGCGTTTTGGATTGCCTGCGTGCTGTGTTCGGCCGGGCCCGGAGCGGCCCAATCGGCGGACCCGGCGCAGGACGAGGGGTTCTGGACGGGATGGTTGGGTGAGGCGAAGGCCGCGCTCGAGACGATTGACAGGGACTTTGGTGACTTCAGGCTTCGCGCTGTCGAGTACCTGGGCCTGGTTCGCGAGCGGATGCTCTCGAGCGGCGGCTCGACGGAAGGCTCCTACTATCCGCCGGAGAAGAGCGCGCTGCGCTTCGCGGCCATTGACAGGGCGATGGCCGACCCGTTCGTCATGGCGCGGTATGCGCACGTGATCCACGCCGGGCTGCGCGGGGCCGGGCAGCCGCTGTCTAAGGTTGTGCGGTTCGCCTACGGTTTTACCGGTGACATCACGCTGCCGGACGCGCTGCCCCCGGCCCCGACACCGGAGGCGGGCGCCAACCCGTTCGTGTGGATTTACCGGGTGACCGGGGCGCCGCTGCCGGGCTACGTGCTGGCGTCGCAGCGGCAGGCGTGGAAGAGCATCCCGGAACCGCTGCGCGGGCCGCTGACACAGTTGATCGCGGAGAGCTTCCACGCGCTGGTTGTGCGCACGGAGGCGTTCAGCAAGTGCGACGAGGCGGCGCTGGCCGTGCTCGCGGCGGGCCCGCCGGCAGGCACCGAGGGGACCGTCCGGCACATCCGGGCCGTCGAGCAGGTGGACATGGCCAAGCTGTGGCTTGCCGGTGTCCTTGCGGCCGAGGCGGCCGAGCGTGCGCTGGCGACGCTGGCGGCGCTCGGGCCGGATGTGGATGTGCCGCGCACGCTGATCGTCGAGACGCCGCACGGCGAGATCATTATCGGCAGCCGGGGGGCCGACCTGCACACGCGGGATGCGTGGCTCATCGTCGAGCTGGGCGGCGACGACGTGTACGCCAACAACGCCGGCGGCGTCTCGCGCGCGGCGGCCGGCGTGGCGATCTGCCTCGACCTCGGCGGCGACGACGTGTACTCGAGCGGGCGCGAGTTCGTGCAGGGGGCGGCGTACGCGGGCGTGGGGATCCTCATAGACGTCGCGGGCGACGACCGGTACCTCGCCGGCAACCATGCCCAGGGGGTGGGGGTGCTCGGCGTGGGTCTGCTGCGCGACCTCGACGGGCGCGACGTGTACCGCGGCGAGAGCATGGTGCAGGGGGCGGGCTGGTTCGGCGTCGGCATCGTCAACGACACGGCGGGCAATGACCGCTACGCGGCCAGCTCCTACGCCCAGGGCGAGGGCCGGATCATGGGGCTGGGCCTGTGCGCGGACCTCGACGGGGACGATGCCTACCGGGCGGGCGGGCGGTTTCGCGACACCTCGCGCCACGGCAGCAGCTTCCTGAGCCAGGGCCAGGGCCACGCCGAGGGCCTCTACCTGCGCACCATCGAGAACGGCAAGACCACACGGATCGCGGGCATCTATCCCGGGGGGATCGGCATCCTCTACGACCGGCTGGGCGACGACGCCTACGAGGGCGGCGTCTTCTGCCAGGGCAGCAGCTACTGCTTCGCGCTCGGTATGCTTGTGGATGCGGCGGGCAACGATTCATACACCGGCTACTGGTATGCACAGGGCAATTGCGCCCACTATGCCGTGGCAGGATGCTTCGACGCCTCGGGCGACGACGTCTACCGGGCCCGCTACCAGGCCCAGGGCAATGGCCGGGACTTCTCCGCCGCTCTGTTCTTCGACGGGGCCGGGAACGACCGCTACAGGAGCGAGGACCGCTCGCTCGGGGCCGGCGACCTCCGAGGCGGGTTCGGGGTGTTCGTTGACAGGGGCGGCGACGATGCCTACGAGTACGGGGCCGCGTCGCTCGGGTACGGAACGCCAGGAGCAGGTCTGCCGGAACCGGGCCCGCCGGAATACCTCTCTCTGGGCGTGTTCCTGGACCTTGGGGGCAGGGACCTCTACAAGGCCGGCACACCGCAAGCGGGGGATGCACATGCCGACGGCCTCGTCCGGCCCCGGGCCGGCTCCGGCGTCGCCGTGGACAAGTAGGCGGCCGCCGGGGGCCTGCTCGCCCGTTCTTGGCATGTTTCTTGTACCTAACGAGTTGGGCCGGACTGTGTACCGGCCACATCGCTGCAGGTGACTGGCGACGAGGTTGTGCGAGGAGTCGGGCAATGGTTCGGAGCGGGACAATCAGGCAGGCCGAGTTCACGGGCCGGACGGTTGAGGGGGCCGTCGAGCTGGGGCTTCGGACGCTGGGCCTGGCGGCCGACGAGGTGGAGATCACCGTCGTCGGGATGGAGCAGCGCATGCTCGGCCTGTTCGGATCGAAAGCGGTGGTGAGGATCGCCTACGACGAGGAGCAGTGGCGCCGCAAGCGGCAGGAGGCGCGGACCGAGGCGTACCTGACGCTGCGGTACGCGCCGGACGGCTTCACGCTCAAGGTCGAGCCGGTGCCGGAGGCATTGCAGACGGGGCTGCTGGAGGCGGCCACGCGCTTTCTCGTCAAGCACCACGTGCCGGTCTTCAGGAAGTCGGTCGTCGAGCGGCTCGTCGAGGAGCAGTCGGGCGAGCGTTTCGTCGTCTTCACGCCCGAGGTCATCGAGCTCGACGGCGCACGGGCGAGCATCTACCTCTCGCCGTCGGACATGGAGGCGCACTACATCCAGTACGACAGGGCCCGGATCCGGCGCGAGACGTTGAAGGAGGCGCTCGCGGGCGCGGGCATCGTCAGGGGCGTTCTCGACGGGGCGCTCGAGGCCATCGTCACGGGCGGCACCACGACGGGGTTGCCGATCACGATCGCCCGGGGCAAGCCGCCGCGGCACGAGGTCGCGCCGCCGCTGCACTACCAGTTCGACCCGGACACGATCCGCATCTCGTTCGAGGAGGACGCGTCGGTCAATTTCCGCGACGTCATGCGCCTGGGGTTTGTGACGAAGGACGAGGTGCTCGTGCGCAAGGGCGAGGGCCGTCGCGGCGAGGCGGGCTGGACGGTGACCGGCCGGGAGCGGGGGTACGGCGTCGAGCCGGAGAAGGCGCTGCCCAAGGGCGCGAACACCGCCGTCAGCGACGATCACCGGGAGCTGCGCGCGGCCATTGACGGGCATATCGAGATCCACGACGGGCTGGTGTGCGTGGCGGAGGCGTTCGTCGTCGAGGGCGACGTGGACTACCACACCGGCAACATCAGCTTCGACGGCAGCGTGATCGTCGGGGGCGACGTGATGCCCGAGTTCGAGATCGAGGCGGGGGGCAGCGTGGAGGTATTCGGCAGCGTGGACGACGCCGTCATCGTGACGGGCGGCGACCTGGTCGTCCGGCACGGGATCACGGGCAAGGGCCGCGGGCGCATCACGGCCGCAGGCGAGGTGAAGGCGCGGCATTTCGAGAACGTCACCGTGGAGGCCCGCCGGATCCACGTGGTGTCGAGCGCGGTCAACTGCCGCTTCAACGCGCGCGACGCGGTGGCCGTCACGGGAATCCCGGGCGCGCTGGTGGGCGGCGTGACCAGGGCGGGGCGCTCGGTTTTCGCCAACCTGATCGGGAGCGAGCTCGGCACACGCACGGAAATCGTCGTCGGCGATCCGTCGGAGCTCGATGCCGAGATCGAGCGGATGGCGCGGCTGATCGGCGACATGAAGCGGCGCGACGCGGAGCTCATGAAGCAGTACGAGAGAGCGGGCGTTGGCGGAGGAGGCCGGTCGCCGGAGGCAGGTGATGGGCCCGTTTCCGAGGGCGTGCCGGAGGAGGCGCAGAGGATCGGCAGGGAGGTGCCGGAGCTCCGGGCGAGGATCGCCGAGATGAAGGAGGCGCGGCGGCGGCTGGCGGCGGCAAAGTGCCACGTTTTCTCTCACCTATACGACGGCACCTGCGTCCGGGTGTTTACCGCCACGCGTGTCTTTACGGAGACTGTCAATCACGGGACGCTGCTCTTCGACAAGGACGGGGTCGGCGTCTTCCCCTTCCAGGACGAAGACGTGGCCGACGGGGAAGACGGGGACAGTCGCCCGCTCCTGGCAAGCTCGGTAACCGGTGACGAGGCAGGCGCGGAGGCCTTGGCGGCCGGGCATCGCGTCGAGCCCGAGCGCGTTGCACGGAAAAACAGGTGACGGCGCTTGTTCTTCCGAGGTAGAGAAGAGGCGCAGACGCGCACAGTGACATTGGAGGCGCAGGCATGAAGCTGTTTGTGGATACGGCCGAGATCACTGAGATCGAGCAGGCGAACTCGTGGGGCGTGCTCGACGGGGTGACGACGAACCCGTCGCTGCTCAAGAAGGCGGTGGAGTCGCGGACGAAGGCGGGCGAAGCCGTTGATATCGAGAGTTACCTCGAGCGGATCCTCACGACGGTCGGTCCGGGCAAGCCGGTGAGCCTCGAGGTGATCGGCACGACGTACGAGGCGATGCGTTCCGAGGCGCTGCGGCTCTTCGAGCGGTTCAACCCCGTGGCGGGAAACGTGGTGATCAAGGTGCCCGTCAACCCGACGCTGGAGCCGGGCAGCGGCGACTCCGCCGACGGCGGCGATGACGCCGATGGCGGCGACGACGCCGATGGCCTGCGGACGATTGCCGAGCTCTCGGCGGAGGGCATTCCCGTCAACGTGACGCTCGTGTTCAGCCCGAACCAGGCGCTGCTGGCTGCCAAGGCGGGCGCGACCTACGTGAGTCCTTTCGTCGGCCGGGTGGACGACTTCCTGCGCACCTCAGCCGGCCTGAGCTTCGACAAAGGCGACTACTTCCCCGCCGAGGGGCTGCCGCGGCCCGACGGCCCGGGCGTGCTGGACGACGACGGTGTCGTGAGCGGCGTGGATCTGGTGTGCCGAATCCTGACGATCTTCGAGAGGTACTCGATCCAGACCGAGGTGCTGGCCGCGAGCTTGCGCAACCCGCG
Source organism: uncultured Verrucomicrobiota bacterium (assembly GCA_964550015.1). GTDB lineage: Bacteria > Auribacterota > JABMQX01 > JAFGEW01 > JAFGEW01 > CAZJXV01. Next base: position 3,969 of record CAZJXV010000153.1, on the reverse strand, counting down.
GCAGGTGGCCGAGGTGGCCGAGGCGGGCGCGGACGTGGCGACCGTGCCGTTCGCGGTGCTGGCCAAGCTGCTGCGCCACGCGAAGACGTACGAGGGGATGCAGAAGTTCGTCGCCGATGTCGTTCCCGAGTACCGCCGCTTCTTCGAGGCCCGCGAGCCGGTGAAATAGCCCCCATTTCTCATAGCGGCTGGGTGGCGTAGTCGTCGCGCATGGCGTAATCCATTGCCGCATAGGGCGGTTCCGAAGCCCCGTCAGGGGCGTGTGGGAGTAGCCACGGGCGCAAGCCCGTGGTTGGCGTTAGGCGCAAGCAATCGGAGCCCCCTCGGGGGCGATTGAGGCCTTGGCGGTCGGGTTCAATCGCCCCTGAGGGGGCTCTGTTGTCGTCGGGGCCACTGCCACGGGCTGGCCCTGCTTCGCTGAAGCTTCGCAGGGCTGGCGCCCGAGGCTACTGCCAGTCACCGCAGGGCGGTTCATACCATGGCCAGGCGCGCGCGCTGGGGTGAGACATGCGGGGTAGCGGCGCGGGTCACTCGAGGACTGAGATCGTTTTTTCGTGCGCGCCCATCTCGCGCAGCCAGGCGATGAGCCGGCCGTGCAGTTCCTTGATGACCTGGGGATGTTTGCCTGCGACGTTGTGCTCGGCGTAGGGGTCCGTCCGGAGGTCGAAGAGCTCGACCTCGCTGTCGGCGCCGATGGGCGCGTAGGCCCATCGGTCCGTGTACAGCACGGGCGGGGAGACGCTGATGTACGGCGGGGCGGACTCTGCGGGGAGCAGGCACGCGGAGGTGACGGCGAACTCTTTCAGCGGCTCCTGGGCCTCGCCGCGCAGCATGGGCGCGAATGACTGCCCGTGGAACGGCTCGGGCGGCTCGACCTCGACGCCCGCGAGGTCCAGCGCGGTCGGCAGGATGTCGGGCGGCTGGACGAGGGCGTCAATCGTCCGTCCGCCCTCGACGCCGGGCGCGGCGATCATGAGCGGCACGTGGGCGATCTCCGGATAGACGGGCCAGCAGCGGTCGTACCAGCCGGGGACCGCCGGGACGAGGTGGCACTTGCCCGTGCGGCCGTGCTCGCCGAGGCTCATGCCGTGGTCGCTGGTGAAGACGACGATTGAGTTGTCCCAGAGCGCCAGGTCGTCAATCTTCTGGAGCACGCGGCCGACCCACCGGTCCACGAGCTCGGCATCGGCGCAGTAGTGGGCTCGGAGGTTTCTGAGCTCGGCGGGCGTGTAGTTGCCGGCCGGGCCGTAGTTGGGCGAGATCATCGGCGTGCCGGTGTAGTCCGGGTCGTAGCGGCGCACCATGTACTCGGGCGGGTCCCACGTTTCGTGCGGGTCGAAGAAGTCCACCCAGAGGAAGAACGGGTCGTAGCGGTAGTTCTCCTCGAGCCATTCGACGACGAGCCGGGCGAGCTGCGGCGGGAAGCGGTCCTCCTCGCGGTACCAGAGCCGGTTCGTCCACCGCGACAGATCGACCAGCGCGCGCTTTGCAAAGATGCCGCCGGCCGGGTTGCCGGAGCGGGTCTTGCCCTCAGGGACCATCTCCTCGATCGGGCGGTTCATGCGGAGGAAGAAGGTGTCGCTCTCCTGGCCGCGGACGGCGTAGGCGCCGTCGAAGCCCACGTTGAAGCCGTGGTTGAACAGGTGCGGGCAGTCGCACAGGAGCTGCGAGACGTAGCCGGCCGGGCGCAGCATCTGGGGGATGTGGTTCTTCGTGCTGGCCTGCAGGGGCTGCCAGTCGTAGAAGGGCCAGCCGTACCGGCCCGAGGTGAGGTCGGTGCGGTGGTTCACCGTCGGGAAGCTGGCCGCGTACGCGCGCGAGCAGCTCACCGCGCGCTCGGCGAAGCGCTCGAGCTCGGGCGTCCGCACGGGCATCTCGCCGTCGTTGAGCAGGTTGTCGTAGCGAAAGGTGTCGGAGATGATGAGGATGATGTTCATGGCGTATCCGTTTCTGCCTTGGGCTGGGTGTCCTAGTTGTCCTGTGACAGGTCGAAGGTCGTGATTGTGTTGGCCGTCGTCCGGGGGATGAGGAGGCGGTTGTTGGCGCGGTCGAGGCTGATGCCGGCGGGGGTCTTGAGCTTTTCGGCCACGGTCTCGATGCCGCGGCCGGGCGTGATGCGGTAGATGACGCCCTTGTGGTAGTCGGAGACGTAGAGGTTGCCGGCGTCGTCGCCGTCAATGCCGTCGAGGTGGGCGAACTTGGCCGGGTCGCGCATGAACGTTTGCACCTGGCCCTCGGCGTCAATGGTGAGGATGGTGCTCTCGTTCCAGCAGGCGACGTAGAGGCGCTGCTCGGCCGGGTGCCAGTAGAGGCCTTTCGGGCCGTTGAGCTGGGCGCCCTCGGCGAGGACGCGGGCTGCGTTGCGGTCGGCGGTGTCGATCTCGAAGATCCTGTTCTTGAGGTTGTCCGAGACGTAGAGGATGCCCTCGGGGCCCGCGGCCACGTCGCTGAGGGAGACGGCCTCGAACTTCTTGAGCGAGACGTTGGCGGTGTTCTCGCCGGTGGTTGTGTCGAACGCGCGGACGACCTTGAGGTCGGCGACCCAGAGCGTGTCGCCGACGATGGCCATGCCCTTCGGGTCGTTGAGCTCGACGTCGTCGCGGCCGCCGGCGACGAACCGCTGCTTGAGGATGTTCAGGTCCCTGTCGAGGGTGGTGATGTAGCCGTTGTTGTCCTCGCGCTTGGGTGCTTGGCCTTCCTTGGTCTTCGGCTTGGCGGTATTGACGCTCGAGACGTAGTAAGTGCCGGTGGCGGGGTCCACGATGAAGCTTTCGGGCGCGGCGTAGTCGGGCTCCCTTTTGCCGCATGAGGCGCAGCAGAGCACGAGGCCGATGCATAGCGCGGCGGCGACGGAGGCGGCGTGGTAGCGGAACATGGCGTCCTCCTCTCGTGAATCGAGTCCGGTGCTCGAATTCTTTCCGGAGTGACTATAGCGCGCCCCGGCGGGGGCAACAAGCCGGAAACAGCGCCGCCGGCCTCCGCGAGGAGCGGGCCGCATAGAGCCGTTGTCAGCGGCGGCGAGGTCGGGTAAACTCAGAGGAGTATTCAGGCCCTGAGGAGGAGAAGGCGCTCGTGCTGGCGGTGGTCCGGCGGCGGTCCGACGTGGCCGACATCTTCGACAAAGTGCTTGCGGGCGAGCGGGTCACGCCCGGCGAAGGCCTGCGGCTGCTCGCGTGCCGCGACCTGGCGGCGCTCGGAGCGATGGCGAACGTCGTGCGCGAACGGCTCAACGGCGACCGGACGTACTACGTCATCAATCGGCACATCAACTACTCGAACATCTGCGTCAACGCGTGCCGGTTCTGCGCGTTCAGCCGGCGGCGGGGCGGTGCGGGCGCGTACGAGATGGGGCTCGAGGAGATTTTTCGCGTCGCGCGCGAGGCGCTTGCCGAGCCGATCACGGAGTTTCACATCGTCGGCGGGCTGCATCCGGAGCTGCCGTTCGAGTTTTACGAGGCGATGCTGCGCGGGCTCAAGGCGCTCGCGCCCGACGTGCACCTGCAGGCGTTCACGGCGGTGGAGATCGCGCACATCGCCCAGATGGGCGGCCTAAGCGTGCGCGAGGCGCTCGAGCGGCTGGTGGAGGCGGGGCTCGGCTCGATTCCCGGCGGCGGCGCCGAGGTGTTTTCGCCCGAGCTGCGGCGCGAGCTCTGTCCCACGAAGCTTCCGGGCGAGGCATGGCTCGGCGTGATGCGCACGGCGCACGAGCTGGGGGTGCGGTCGAACGCGACGATGCTCTACGGGCACATCGAGACGCCGGAGCAGATCGTCGAGCACCTGGACCGGCTTCGCACGCTGCAGGACCAGACCGGGGGCTTCATGGCGTTTATCCCGCTGGCGTTTCACCCGGAACACACGGCGCTCGCCGAGCTCCCGCCCGCGACGGGCCGACGCGACCTGCAGGTGATGGCGGTCTCGCGCATCTATCTGGATAATTTCCCGCACCTCAAGGCGTTCTGGATTATGCTC
>CAZJXV010000152.1:0-10261 GCA_964550015.1 uncultured Verrucomicrobiota bacterium | reverse complement strand
TTACATCGGGGTATACACCCCGAGAGGGATGGCCTCCATAGTATCTGAAAGGGTTATATAATCTCCTGCCCGCAATCCCCCTCCGCGCCCTCCGCGCCTCTGCGAGAGATCCTTCCCCTTCTCTTTCTTGTCCTTGCCGCGGCAGTCGCTTCGTGTATAGTGCGCGCGTCTAGACGGACCGCAGCCGCGACATCGCGAGGGGACACCGCACCCATGCCACCAGCCTTCGACCCACAGCAACTGAAAGGGTTATATAATCTCCTGCCCGCAATCCCCCTCCGCGCCCTCCGCGCCTCTGCGAGAGATCCTTCCCCTTCTCTTTCTTGTCCTTGCCGCGGCAGTCGCTTCGTGTATAGTGCGCGCGTCTAGACGGACCGCAGCCGCGACATCGCGAGGGGACACCGCACCCATGCCACCAGCCTTCGACCCACAGCACCTGCTCGCCCGCGACGACAAATGGTTCATCGGCGGCGGCCGCGAGCTCATCTACGCGCCCGAACTCCCGCTGTGGACCGACGTGCCCGGCTTCTGGCCCTACGCCACCTGGCTCGAATGGCGCGTCGGGCCGCTGTTCACCGTCACCGTCCTCGACGAGACCGCCGAGGAGCTGCCGCTCACCCTCAAGACGCGCCGCTGGACGCCCAGCCACGTCACGCAGCAATACGCCCTCCCAAAGAAGCTCGCGCTCGTCGAGCGGCGCGCCATAACCGAGACCGACGCCCTCGTCTCCGAGCTCACCCTGCAGAACGGGAGCTCCAAGCCCCTCAAGCTCAACGTCGTCGCCTGGACCTGCATCCCCACGCGCCACGACGCGCCCGGCGCCGACTTCCTCACCGGCTTCGAGCGCCAGGGCGACCGCTTCGCCTGGACACGCCGCGTCAGGGGCGACGACGGCGCCCTGCACGCCGAGTACGCCGCCGCCTTCGCCATGAGGCCCGCGCCGGCCACGACGTGCGTAAGCCTCTCGGAAAAGACCGACGACGTGCTGCCCTGGTGGCGCTGGACGCCCTTTTACTGGAAGGTCCGGCCCGAAGGCCTGCCCGGCGAGTTCGTCACCGAGGGCGGCCACAAGCCGGGCCATGCCGACGCCTTCCTCTTCGCCGCATACCACGTGCCGCTCCGCCTCCCCGCCGGCAGCAAAAAGACGATCGTGGCCGCCGGCTCCATCTCCGCCACACAAGACCGCTGCCTCCAGCAGCTCGACGACGCGCTCGCCGCGCGCCGGCCCATCGAAGCCGCCGTCCGCCGCTGCCGTGACTTCTTCGATTCCGTCCCCCGCTTCCGGTGCTCCGACCCCTACCTCGAGCGCTACTACTGGTACCGCTGGTGGGGCCTCTACCTGTGCCGCGTCCGCAGCGACCACGCCCACATCCCCTGCCCCTGCGTTTTTGAGGGAATAAACTCCGGCTGGTTCGCCCACCACATCGCCTACAGCGCCCAGGTCCACATGCTCGAGTGCCGCTGGATGCACGACCCCGCCCTCGCCCAGGGCAGCCTCATCAACTTCATCCACACCCGGCGTGACGACGGCGCGTTCCACGGCTCGATCTTCAACCGCGCCTCCGGCCCGGTCGGCACCGCGTTCTTCCACGCCAACTGGGGCTGGGGCGTGCGCAAGCTCCACGAGGCCCATCCCGACGACGCCTTCCTCGAGCGCGTCTACGCGCCCCTCGCCGCTTACGCTGGCTACTTCGACCGCGAACGCGACCGCGAAGGCTCCGGCCTCTACGACGTCATGCACCAGGGCGAAACCGGCCAGGAGTACATGGGCCGCTACCTGTTCGCCGACGAGCACGCCGACCAGTGGAACCGGCTGCGCACCCCGCTCAAGGGCGTGGACGCCACCGTCTACATCTACGAGCTCAAGAAGCAGCTCGCGTGGATGGCCGCCACACTCGGCAAGAGCAACGATGCCTCGACGTGGGCCGGCGAGGCCGAAAAGATCAAGCAGGCCGTCCTCGACAAAATGTGGGACCCACAGCGTCGGATGTTCTGCGACGTGCATTCCGAGACCGGCGAGCGCTCGCCCCACGACGCCGCCGTCTGCTTCTACCCCTTCATGACCGACATCGCCGGGCCCGAGCACCTCGACGCCCTCCGCGACCATCTGCTCAACCCCGACGAGTTCTGGCTCCCCTACCCCGTGCCCTCCACGGGCGCGACATCACCCCACTTCGACCCCGACGGCGAGTGGAAAAATGAACGCAAGCACTGCACCTGGTCCGGCCCCACCTGGCTCATGACCAACAGCCACATCGCCGAGGCGCTCGCCAACGCCGCCCTCACCCTCGACGAGACCCTCCGGCCCCGCGCCGTCGAGTTCACCAAAACATTCATCCGGATGCTCTTTACCGACGGCCGCCTCGACCGCCCGACCTCGTACGAGTATTATCATCCCCTGACGGGCAAGGCCCCGTTCTTCCGCGCCACCGACGACTACATGCACTCGTGGATCGTCGAGCTCATTCTCAAGTACGTCGCCGGCGTCCAGACGCTCGACGCCGACCGCCTCGTGGTCGAACCCCTCGACTTCGGCCTGGCGCAGTTCACGGTTGAGAATCTCCGCCTCCGGGGCCATACAGTGAAAATCACCTGGCGCGCGCGAAAGACCGACGCCGCGCCCAGGGGCCTCAGCGTCACCGTGGACGGCCGGCGGCGCGCCCACGCCGACACCCTCCGCCGGCTCGAGGTGGACGTCTAGGTACGCGCCCGGGAGGAAAAGCATGGACAGGCTCGTCAGCGTCCTCGGCCTTTTCGTCATGATCGGCATCGCCTACGCCGTCTCGACGAACCGTCGCCGTGTCCGCTGGGACATCGTGGGTGTCGGCGTCGGGATGCAGCTCGCCTTCGCCCTGCTCATCCTCAAGTGGAGCGTCGGCCGGGGGCTGTTCGACGTCCTCGGCCAGGGCTTCGTCGGCCTCATCGAGATCGCCCACCAGAGCACCGCCTTCATCTTCGGCGAGGCCATTGCCGGCCAAAGCCCCGGCACCGCCACGCTCGTCGTCCTCATCCCGGTCACCATCATCGTCGTCTCGTCGCTCTCGTCGCTGCTCTACCACTACGGCGTCCTGCAGCTCGTCGTACGCGGCATCGCGCGCGTCATGCGACTGCTCGCCATCAGCGGCGCCGAATCCCTCGCCGTCGCCGCCAACATCTTCATGGGCATGACCGAGGCGCCCCTGTTCGTCAGGCCCTACGTCGAGGACATGACCGAGTCCGAGCTCTTCTGCGTGATGAACTCCGGCATGGCCACCATCGCCGGCGGGGTCATGGCCGCCTACGTCGCCATCCTCAGCACCGCCATCCCCGACATCGGCGCCCACCTGCTGTGCGCCAGCGTCATGTCCGCGCCCGCCTCCGTCGCCATCGCCAAGCTCATGGTCCCCGAGCTCGGCGAACCCCTCACCCGCGGCCGCGTCAAGATCACCGTGCCGCGCACGAGCCGCAACGGCATCGACGCCGCCGCCCAGGGCGCCGCCCAGGGCTCGAAGCTCGCCATCAACGTCATCGCCATGCTCGTCGCCTTCATCGCCCTGATCGCGCTCGTCAACGCCATCCTCGGCGCCGTCGGCGGCCTCTTCGGCGCGCCGCAGCTCAGCCTGCAGATGCTGCTCGGCTACGTGTGCGCCCCGATCGCCTGGGTCATGGGCGTGCCGTGGAGCGAGGCGACCACCGTCGGCACGCTGCTCGGCGAGAAGACCATCCTCAACGAGTTCATCGCCTACACGAGCCTCAACAACATCCTCACCGCGGAGACCGTGACCCTCTCGGCCCGCTCCACCATCATCGCCAGCTACGCCCTGTGCGGCTTCGCCAACTTCGGCTCCCTGGCCATCATGATCGGCGGCATCGGCGGCATCGCACCACGGCGCCGGGGCGACATCGCCCGCCTCGGCCTCAGGTCCATCCTCGGCGGCTCGCTCGCGGCGTTCATGACCGCCACAATCGCCGGCATGCTCCTCTGAAAGAAAAGGGGGAAGGGGTCAGACGCGGCGGGTTCGAACGGGAAGCACAAGGCCCAGCCGACGCCGAAAAAATAGGGACAGGCACCTATTTTTCTGTAAATGCCCGACACATTTGATGCACCCTGGCGCAGAAAAATAGGTGCCTGTCCCTATTTTTTCCCGCGCCCTGCGCGCCGTGAGAAATGCGGGCTAGACCGTGTCGGCCGCCTCGGCCGGCGTCGCGCCGAGCAGGTGGGCCACGACAGCCTCCGGATCAAGCGGCGGCGCCACGCACAAGACCGGCACCGACGTCAGACCCGGCCACGTCGCCACCAGCTCGTCCTTGACCTGCGCAGCGCTCTCGCCGTCGGGCATCAGCACCACGAGGCACTCAGCCTCGTCCGCGAGGCCCTCAGCCTCGTCAGCAGGCCGCGGCCCGTCCGGCCGCGCCATGTCCACGACAAAACCAGACGCCTCAAGATACGCCTTCAGCGGCACCAGCGGCGCGGCATCGGTCGTCACCAGCACGACGCGCTTTACGCCCGCCTCCTCGACCAGCGGACCCTGCCACTCGCGCCGCCCCGACGCCGGGGCGCCCTCCTCCAGATCGGAGTAGAACAGCACGCGCACCTGCGCGATCTCGTCGCGCGAGCCCTCGACGGTCCGGCCCAGCGCCGCCTCGTCCAACTCGATGTGCTGCCACACCGCCGCACTGATCGGATGCAGCAGCGGATCGCCGCTCGCACCCAGGCGCCACGCCGTCGCAGCCGCGTCCGCCAGCATCACCGATGCCGACAGCACGTCGTAGGGCGCACTGTCGTGGTGCCGGCCGATCGCCTCCACAAGCTGCGGCGGGAATCGCCACTTCCGCGCCACCGCCGCGCCCGCAAAGCAGTGGTTGAACCCGAGCGCCTCCTCCTCGCACGTCTCCAGCGCGATCTCCCGCCGGCGGCACGCCGCCAGCGCCGCCGCGAACTCCGCCGGGAAGTACTCGTCGAGCACCACCTTGCCCAAATCGTGCAGCAGCCCGGCCACGAACGCCTCGTCGGGCTTGGCGGCCCCGGCGGCCGCCGCGATCCGCTTAGCCAGGATCCCGACCGCCGCCGCATGTTCCCAGAACGCGCGCTTATCGAACTGCTCGTTGCGCCCGCACCCGCTCAGATACTCGTACGTGCACACCGCCAACGCCGTGTTGCGCAGCGCCTCGAACCCCAGGATCACCACCGCGTGCCGCACCGTCGAGACCCGGCCCGACAACGCGAAGAACGCCGAGTTGACGAGCTGCAGCACCTTGGCCGTCAGCGACTGGTCCGTGCGGATCACCCGCTCGACCATCTCGATGCTCGCGTCCGGGTCCTGGGTCACCTCGATAAGCCGATGCACCACCGGCGGCAGAGACGGAAGGTGCGCGATCCGACCGACGAGGACCTCGAGTGCGCTTTTCGACACCGGCGCGTCTCCCTGCTGTGCGGCGTGTCCCGGACAACGACAAAACCCGGCACGTACCGAGCTTCACTTCGGTATCGGCGCATCCGCCCCCGGCCTTGAGCCGAAACCCCGACGGCCACGCCACAAACCCGCACAGAATTCGCTCAAGCCGGGCCCCCGCCCGGACGATACCCAGGAAGAGAAGCGGGCGCGCGGTCACCGTGCGCCTGGGGAGACGAACGATGCGAGAGAAGATCCTGCTGGTCGACGACGATCATCTCCTGCTGCGCCTGTACGAGCAGCGTCTCGCCAGCGACCAGTTCGACGTCATCACCGCCACCAACGGCGAGATGTGCCTGCGCACCCTCGAGGAGCTCACGCCCCAGGCCATCGTGCTCGACCTCGTCATGCCCGGCCTCGACGGCCTCACCGTGCTCCAGCGCCTCAAGGACCACCCCGACTGGCACGCCATCCCCGTCCTCGTCTTCAGCAACCGCGGCGCCCCCGAGGACATCGACGCCGCCCTCGCACTCGGCGCCGACGACTACCTCATCAAGACCCAGAGCACGCCGAGCGACCTCGTCGAGAAAATCCAGGCCGTCCTCGGCCGGCACGAGGCGGACGGCGAAGGCCGCCGCTTCCGCGTCCCCCTCAACCGCCTGGCGGGTACCGCCTCCGAAGTGCTCCAGCTCGAAAAAGACATGCTCTGCCCCAAGTGCGGCGCGCCCATGCTGCTCGACATCGTCATGGCCGGCGCCGGCGCCAAGGACTTCACCGGCTCGCTCGTCTGCCCCAACGGCTGCGCCTGAGACCCCCGACTCAGTGCGCCTTCGACGCAAACGCAATGAGCGCCTCGACGTACGCCTGCGCGAACCGCTCGCGAAACGTCGGATCACCCAGGTTCCGCCGATCGCGCGAGTTGTTCAGGTTCCCGCACTCGATCAGCACCTTCGTCGGCACCGCATTGTAGCGCAGCACCGCCGGCACGAACGCCCGGCGCCGCACGATCCGGTCGCGCACCGGCTCGTTGGCGAACACCTTGATGCGCGCCCCCCGAAGCGCCCCGAGCAGGTCCCCCGCGAATTCCCGTGACAGCCGTTCCGACCGCTGCCGCTCGCGCTTCGTAAACGCCACCTTGGGCCGCTCGCGCACCTCGGCGAAGCGCCGGTACGTGCGGCCCCCCTTGCCGTACGTGCCCGCACAGAGCGCCTCGTCGGGCACGTACACCATCGCGCCGCGCGCGTTCCGCGCGAGGTCGTCGGCGTGAAAGCTCGTGAACACCACCCGGTCCGAAGCGATGCCGCGGTCCCGCGCCGCCCGGTACCGCGAGTTCGCAAGATACCACCGCAGGTGCAGGCCCACGGTCGAGTCCAGGTTCTGGTACGTGGGACTGGTCTGGATGTACTCGTCGCGGTCGCGCGGGAAGTTCGTCCGCGTGCCCGTCACGGCAAACCCGCGGCTCTTGTCCCGGATCGTCACGTGCACCGTCGCGGCCGTGTCGCGCTCGAGGATCCGCTTCACCCGGCACATGATGTCATAGACGACCTCGTCCTCGTACACGCCGTCGCGGCCCCGCGCGCCCGTGTCAATGCCGCCGTGGCCCGCATCAATGATCACCACCACCCCCGCGAGCGGCTTCCGCGCCGCCGGCGCCGCGTCGGCGCGGCGGTACGTGCTCGCCAGCAACTCGATCGGGATCTTCACCTCCGCGTTGGGCCGGATACGGCGCGCATCCTTGATCCCGCTGCGCTCGAGCACGAGCGCCACCGCATCCTCGTCGCTCACGCCGTCGGTCCTCGACGTGAACCGGCGCACGACGTGGCGCCAGACGTTCTCGCCCTGCTTGAGCGTGTAGCTCGCGTACGGCCCCCGGCTATCTTCGCGGAAGATGAGCTCGTCCCCGGCCGTCGCCGGGCCCGCGCTGAGCACGATGCCACTCACCAGGGCGCCAAACAGGAGTGCTCGGCAGCAGCCCATAGACGTTCCCGTCGCCTGCGTCTCAAGTAATCAAGGAAAAGCAGTATAGCCATCCGCGCGGCCCGCGACAAGCGCCGCCTCGCCCGCGCCACACCCTAGCTCAACCCCAGGAGCCGCCCGCCGTGATACACGATGAGCGACACGACATACGCCAGCGCCGTCGTGTAGCCGGCCGCAAACAGCGCCCACCACCACGAGCCCGATTCCCGCCGGATCACCGCCACGGCCACCATGCACGGCACGTAAAGCAGCGTGAACACCATTAACGTGTACGCCTTCAGCGGCGAGTAGAACGGGTCTCTGCGGATCTTCTCGCGCAGCGGCGCGTCGTCCGCCTCCGTGTCTCCGACGGCATACGCCTGGCCCATCGTGGACACGACCGCCTCCTTGGCGACGAAACCGGAAACAAGCGCCGTGCCGATCTTCCAGTCCCCGAGGCCGATCGGCTTGAGCACCGGCGCGATCCCCGTGCCGAGGCGCCCGGCAAGGCTCCGCTTGCCCCATTCGGCCGCTGCCTCGTGCCTGAGCGCCTCGACCGCCGCCGCCGAAGCGCCCGAGGCCTCCGCCGAGGCGATGGCCGCCTCATAGTCCCTGGGCAGCGCCCGCTTCAGAGGAAAGGCCTGGAGGAACCACATGACGATCGAGAACAACAGGATCAACGTCCCGGCGCGCTTGAGGTACATCCACGCCCGCTGCCACATGTGGATCAACACCCCCTTGAGCGTCGGCACCCGGTACGGCGGCAGCTCCATCACAAACGGCACGCTCGGCCCCCGAAACAGCGTCGTGCGAAACACCTTCGCCAGCACCCCCGCCAGCACCACGCCGATAATGTACAGCGAAAACAGCACCACCGTCCTCTCGGCCCCAACGAAAAACGCCCCCACCAGCAACGCGTACACCGGCAGCTTCGCCCCACAGCTCATCAACGGCACCACGAGCATCGTCGTGAGCCGGTCGCGCCGGCTCGACAGCGTCCGCGTCGCCATGACCGCCGGCACCGAGCACCCAAAACCAAGCAACATCGGGATGAACGACCGGCCGTGCAGCCCGATCGCATGCATCAGCCGGTCAATGACGAACGCCGCCCGTGCCATGTAACCCGTGTCCTCGAGAAACGCGATGGCCAGAAACAACAGCACCACCAGCGGCAGGAACACCACCACGTTGCCCACCCCGGCCACGATCCCGTCCACCAGCAGCGAGCGGACAAGACCCTCGGGCAGCAGCCCCCCGAGCCACCCGCCAAGCCGGCCCAGCCCTGCCTCAACCAGCTTGATGCCGAGGTCGCCCACGACAAACACCAGCAAGAACATCAAAAACATCAGCAACGCAAAGATCGGCAGACCCAGCCAGCGGTTCGTCACGACCGTGTCAATCTGGTCCGATACGTTGTGCCGCCGCTCGGGCGACTTCGCTACCGCCTCCTGGCACGCGCCGCTGATGAAGCCGTAACGCCGATCGGCAATCAACGCCTCCGGCTCGTCCCCGTAGAGCGTGTGCAAATGCCTGGCGCTCGCCGCCACCAGCTCGTCGAGCCGCCCGTCCACACCGTGGCGCGCCCGCAGCGTCCGGCGCACCTCCTCGTCGCCCTCGAGCAGCTTGAGCGCCAGCCACCGGGTCGGATACGCGTCCGCAAGCTGCGTCTGCTCGACCAGGTAGCGCTGGATTGTGTCGAGCTCCGCGTCAATGTCGCGCCCGTACCCCACCAGCCGGGGCCGGCTCTCGAGCGCCCCGTCGGCCACCGCGAGGATCGTCTCCAGCAGCTCACGCGTGCCGCGGTCCTTGTTGCCCACCGTCGGCACGATCGGCACGCCGAGCAGCACGGACAAACGCTCGTGGTCAATCAACTCGCCGCGCGCCTTGGCCAGATCGCTCATGTTGAACGCGAGCACGAGCGCCACGCCGATCTCCATGAGCTGCGTCGCCAGGTACAGGTTGCGCTCGAGGTTCGAGGCGTCCACCACGTCCACCACCACGTCCGCCCCGCCCTCGAGAATGAGACGCCGCGCCACCAGCTCCTCGGGCGAGTACGGCGTGAGGCTGTAATTCCCCGGCAGGTCGGTGACCTCGAGCCTGCGGCCCGCGACGGTCACCGTGCCGACCTTCTGCTCGACCGTCACGCCCGGATAGTTGCCCACCTTCTGCCGGGTGCCGGTCAGGTTGTTGAACACCGTCGTCTTACCCGAGTTCGGGTTGCCCGCAAGCGCCACGCGAATGACGCTCCCGGCCGGCACGCCCTCCTTGACCGTCACCTTGCGCGCCATCCGTGAGCCCAGCGCGACCTGCGACTCGCCGACCCGAAGCGTCACCGGCCCCGAATCGCCCGCCTTGTCCACGACCGTCACCCGCGCGCCCTCGCCGACCCCCACCCCGGTCAGGTGGTCGCGCATGCCCCGGCCGCCGTCCAGGTCCACGACCTCGTAGTCACGGCCCACTTCGGCATTCGCCAGCGGGACCCCGCCCTTCCCGGGCTCGACGCCTACACTCACCACCACCCGCTCCGCCTCGGCCCGCCGCAGCGACAGGTGATAGCCCATCAGCTCCACGTCAATGGGATCGCCCAGCGGCGCCACCCGCACCACCTTGACCGCCGTGCCGGGCACCACGCCCATCTCACGCAGCCGCCGGCGGATGCCCGGCTCCCCGCCGACGCTCTCGACGCCGCTGTGCCGGCCGCACTGGACGTACCGCCCGCGCCGCGTGGAGAGGAACACGATCCGGCCGTCGGGCAGGTAGCGCCCGTCGAAGTCGTCGTACTTGCCCCGTGTCAGCCGCCGCAGACCACTCCCGTCGAGATACATTTCGTAGAGGTGGTAGAAGGCGTCCTCGGGCAGGTTCGCCTTGTCGAGCTTGTTGGGTTCGTCCTTCAGGCCCGGGTAATGCCGGCAGTGGGCGAACAGGACCCGCTT
>CAZJXV010000151.1:0-10337 GCA_964550015.1 uncultured Verrucomicrobiota bacterium | reverse complement strand
GCTGCCCAGCTTGGTGGTTGATCCTGTCCTGCTGAGCGCCGACAGGCCCGTGCTCCTTGTCGCGACGACTGTCATAAGCCGGTCCGCCCCGTTCATCATGTGCGTCATTGGCCTCGGGGTGCTCGGCTGGTCGCTGACGACTACGTTCCTCGCCGTGGTCATCAGCGCCGCCGTGCTTCTCGTTGGCACGACGTGGATCACGCTGTGGCCGGCCGCCGGCTCGCCGCTCCAATGGCGCTGGCGAAACCTGCTCGAACAGATCAAGTTCGCCCTCCCAATGGGGATGGCCCCCTTCGTGACCGACCTGACGCGCCGCGCCAGCCAGCTCGCCGTCATGCTCTTCTATGCCCCCGCCCTGTTCGCGGTGTACTGGAACGGCTCATTCCAGCTCCCCGTCCTCCCGATTCTCGTTATCTCCGCCAGCTCCGTGATCGTGCCCGAGATGTCCGTGCACGCCGCCGCCGGCCGCATCGGCCCCATGATGGACGTGTGGCAACGGGCAATCAGGAAAATCGCGTTCATCATGTTTCCGGCGACCGCATTTCTGTTCGTGTACGCACGGGAGACCATCCTTGTCTTTTTCTCCTCGAAGTACCTTGCGAGCGTTCCCATATTCATGATCACCCTGTTCCTGCTGCCGGCCCGCGTCGCGAACTTCATGCTGCCCCTGATGCTGACGAAGAAGTCCCGGGCGGTCGCGACGGGCTCGGTCGTTGGGCTCGTGTCCGTGCTGGTGCTTTGTCCGGCCCTTCTGCTCCTGTTCCGGCTCAGGAGTCCAGCCTTCGGGCTGCTCGGACCCGCTGCGGCTACGGTCCTCGCGCGGTTAGTCTGGAACGGCTACTTCATGGTGAAGATTCACCAGCTCCTTGACATTCCGTATGGCAAGATACTGCCCTGGAGGTACTTGGGTCTGACCGCCGCGCTCGCTGCCGTGGCGGCCGTCGTCTCTCTTCTTGCCAAACTCCTCGGGTGGCAACTCGTGCCACGCATCCTCGCTGGCGGCGTGCTCTTCGGGGCGGTCTTTGTACCGCTGGCACTCGCGACGAACGTCTTCCCCGCCCTGGAACGGGCGCGGCTCCGCAAGTTGCTGTCTCGTATCTCCGGTCTCAGAGGCCGCTCACAAAACGATTGAACCCGCCCGCGGCGTTGACTATCGTGTCCTCGTCGCCGCTCATCCACAAACGACGCCTGGGGACGCATGGACGTCATTATCATCGGCGCAGGAGAAGTCGGCTTCCACATCGCCTCGATCCTCTCCCGCGAGGCCCACAACGTCACCATCGTGGACGTGGCCCAGAGCAAGATCGAGCGGGTGGGGGAGACCCTCGACATCAGCGCCATCTGCGGCCACGGCGCGACGCCCAACACCCTGGTTGCTGCCGGCGTGGAGCGGGCGGACCTTGTTCTGGCCGTCACGGACAACGACGAGGTAAACCTGATCTCGACGTTCACGGCCAAGGCGCTCGGGGCCAAGAGAGTGGTGGCTCGGCTCAGCAGCCGACATTACCTCGAAGCGAGCCAGCTCCTTTACCGGGACCACATCGGCATAGACTTGATCATCAACCCGGCGATGCTCACGGCCTACGAGATCGCCAAGTTTGTCGAGAACCCGGACGCGCTCGCCATCGAGTCGTATGCGCGCGGCCGGACCGAGATGCGCCAGGTGCGGGTGCAGCCGGACTCTCCGCTGGCGTCGAAGCCGCTCAAGGACATCCCGCTGGAAGAGGGGGTCCTGATCGCCTCGATTCTTCGTAAGGACACCCTCATTATTCCACACGGCACCAGCGTGATCCAACCGGGCGACGTTGTGACGGTCATTGGCCAGAGGGGCCGCATGGATCGAATGCAGAAGCTGCTGACCGGGCCGGAAACGCGGCTGCGCAATGTGATGATCTACGGCGGCGGGCACATCGGTCTGCTGCTCGCCCAGCTACTCGAAAACCTGCGCTGCTCGGTGCGCCTGCTGGAGGAAGACCGGGAGCGCTGCACCGAGCTCGCCGAGGAACTCAAGAAAACCCGGGTCGTGCACGGCAACGGCGCGGATCTGAGCCTGTTGAAGCGCGAGCGCGTCGGTGCCGTGGATGCCTTTATCGCCGTCACCGACGACGACGAGCGCAACATCATGGCCGTGCTGCTCGCCAAGCAGCAGGGGGCCAGCATGGGGGTGGTGCTCATTCACCGGCCGGATTTCGCCTCGCTGCTTGAGAAGGTTGGCATAGACCACGCGGCCAGTCCCCGGCTTATCACGGCCAAAAAGATCCTGGCGCTTGTGCGACGCGGCGAGCTGCGGACCACGACGGAGATCGTGGAAGGCAAGGCCGAGGCGATCGAGCTGCAGGTCGGGCAGGGATCGAAGGCGGCCGATCGCGCACTCAAGGACATCCGCTTCCCCCGAAATACGCTCATCGCCGCGCTTATTCGAGACGATCAGGCGATCGTCCCCAGGGGCAATGACGCCCTCAAGGCCGGCGATACGGTGATCGCGTTCGCGGAACCGGACGGGATTGGCGCGCTCCTAAAGCTGTTCCGGAGCACGGAGCGCAGCTCGGAGACGCGGCCTTGAACTGGCGAGTCGTCTACAAGCTCCTTGGGATTCTGTGTGTCTTCATCGGCATCAGCATGGTCATCCCGCTGCTGTGGGCGCTGCACTATGGGGAAACGGGGCGCACAACAGCCGGCGCGCCGATGTCGCCGGTGCTCGCCCTGATTGTCTCGATGGCTTTCGCGTGCGCCGTCGGTATTGGGCTCTACATGGCGGGCCGCCGCTCGCGCGAGGAGGTGTTCCACCGGGAGGCGCTGTTCATCGTCGGGATAGGCTGGCTCCTGACGGCGGCGCTCGGGGCGGTCCCGTACATGCTGTCCGGGGTGCTGCCGAGCCCGGTTGACGCGTATTTCGAGTCCATGTCCGGCTTCACCACCACGGGTTCCACCGTGCTCGTGGACATCGAAGCCGCCCCGAAGGGTATCCTGTTCTGGCGCAGCTTCACGCACTGGCTGGGCGGCATGGGCATCGTGGTCGTCTTCTTGGCCGTGCTGCCGGCGCTTGGCGCGGGCGGCAAGCAGCTCTTCCGCAGCGAGGTCTCGACCGTCCAGGCAGAAGGCCTAAAGCCGCGCGTCAAGGAGACGGCCCTCCTGCTGTGGCGCGTCTACCTGCTGTTCACGGTGGCCGAAACCGTCCTGCTTTGGGCGCAGGGAATGTCGCTGTTCGATGCCTTGTGCCACACCTTCGGCACGCTGGCCACCGCCGGCTTTTCGCCTAGGCAAGACAGCATTGGGGCCTACCACAGCCTGGGCATCGAGCTCACAGTCATCGTCTTCATGGTGATCGGAGCCACCAGCTTCGGCCTGCACTACCACGTGCTGCGTGGTCGGCCGCTGAACCTGTTTCGCGACGTGGAGTGGCGCGTCTTTGTCGGGGTGCTGGCCGTAGCCATCGCAGCCGTCACGGTGAACTTGCTCGCGCAGGCCCGGTCAGAGTACCCGACTCTGGGGCGCGCCCTGCGCTCGTCCGCGTTCCAGGTGACCTCGATCTTCACGACAACCGGATTCGGAACGGACGACTTCAACCGCTGGCCCGCGTTTTCGAGGATGCTTCTCGTGGTACTCATGATTACGGGCGGCTGCGCGGGCTCGACCGCCGGGGGAATCAAGGTCGCCCGACTCGTGATCCTCGTACGGGCCGCGCTGCACCACCTCGAGAAGGTGTTTCGGCCGCAGACGGTGCGAGCGGTGCGGATCGGCAACACCGTTCTGAGCGAGCAAGTCGTGCACGCCGTCACCGGGTTTGTCGTCCTCTACATGGCCGTAGTGGTCACGGCGGCTCTGGTCGTCGCCGCCACGGGACCCGATATCGTGACCTCCTTCACGGCCGTGACGGCTACGATCAACACCACCGGCCCGGGTCTGGGGATGGTCGGCCCGCTGGAACACTACTCCCACCTCGCCCCTGTCGCCAAGGTGACGCTCTCCCTCTGCATGGTGCTGGGCCGGCTCGAGCTCTTCGCCATCCTCGTCCTCTTCGTTCCCGCCTTCTGGAGGTCCCGCTAGCCCCTCGTGCGACGCTCCGCCCGGAGCGGCCAGTCTTTTCATTGATTTGCACCTCATGTGCGCCGATATAACGGGTGTGCCCTGCGCGCAGATAGAGGGAGCATGCTGTGAGGCAGGTTCTTGTGGTCGAAGACGACCCCGTCAACGCCAGGCTCTTCCAGATGATTCTGGCCCGGCGGGGTCACTACGAAGTCAGCATCACGGAGGACCCGGACGAGATCCTGCATCTCGTCCGTTCGGGCCAGGTCGCCTTGGTGGTAATGGACGTCTCGCTCAAGAACGCGACGTACGCCGGCGAGGCAATCGACGGCGTCGGCATCACTCGTCTTATCAAGGCCGACGAGCGCACGCGAAATACCCCCGTCCTGCTCGCCACCGCCCGCGCGATGCCCGGCGACCGGGAGTCGCTCCTAGCAAGCAGCGGCGCCGAGGACTACATCGCCAAGCCCGTCCTGGACCACCAGCTCTTCCTGGACAAAGTCAGCACGCTCATCCCGGATCCGCCTGCGGACACCCCCGAGGAGGCAGGCATATGAACTCTCTGACGGGTATGGTCGCTACGACAAACAAACCGCTCAGAATTCTCGTGGTTGACCACTGTCCCGAAGACCGGGAAATGTACCGGCGTCTCCTCGGCCGGCACGACGGGCAGCAGTATATCTTTTGGGATGCCCCGACCGCCGCCGACGCGCTGCAGGTATGCCGGCACGAACAGCCCGACTGCATCCTGCTCGACTACCTGCTGCCCGACATAGATGGCCTCCAGTTCCTTGTCGAACTGGCGGACCTCAAGGGCGAAGACCTCATCCCCGTGGTCGTCATCACCGGCCACGGCAACGAGTGGGTGGCCGCCCAGGCCATCAAAAGCGGCGCCCAGGACTACTTCGTGAAGGACTCACTCACGCAAGAGCTCCTCTGTGGCGCCGTCCGCAACGCCATCCAGAAAGTCTCCCTGCTGCGCATGATTGAAGACCAGCGACGCGAGCTCGCGCGAGCCAACGACGAGCTGCTCTCGGTCAACAGGAACCTCACGGACATCAGCCGGCTCA
Organism: uncultured Verrucomicrobiota bacterium; assembly: GCA_964550015.1. Taxonomy (GTDB): domain Bacteria; phylum Auribacterota; class JABMQX01; order JAFGEW01; family JAFGEW01; genus CAZJXV01. The sequence goes on along the minus strand of CAZJXV010000151.1, from coordinate 5,241 downwards.
AGAGCGAGTTTCTCGCCAACGCCTCCCACGAGCTCCGCACGCCGCTCAACTCGATCCTCGGCTTCCTTCGCCTCGTCCTCGACGGCATGTGCGATTCGGCCGAGGAGGAACGTGATTTTATCCAAACCTCCTTCGACAGCGCCCGGTCGCTGCTCGAGCTGATCAATAACCTGCTGGATATCTCGAAGATGGAGGCCGGCAAAATGACACTCGACCTCGAAGCCGTCAACCTCGAAAAGCTTTTCAACGACGTGTACCTGCTCACGCACGTACAGGCGCAGGAAAAGTCGGTCACGCTCGAGTTTCATGCCCCCGAGGACGGCGCGACCTCCGTGCGCGCCGACTACGGCAAACTCAAGCAGATCCTGCTCAACCTCGTCGGCAACGCGCTGAAGTTCACCGACATGGGCGGCATCACCGTGCGCGCGATCCCCGTGGTCGAACGCGGCTTCGTTACCATCGACGTTGTGGACACCGGCGTCGGAATCCGACCCGAGATTCAGGGCAAGCTCTTCGGCAAGTTCGTCCAGGGCGACGGCTCGGCCACCCGCAAACACGGCGGCACCGGGCTTGGCCTGACCATCACCAAGAACCTCGTCGAGCTCATGGGCGGCGTGATCCAGCTTGAAAGCGAGGGGGTAGGGAAGGGCACCCGCGTGTCGTTCACGGTGCCCATCTACCGCGAGGACGAGGAGCAAGGCGCCGACTGGCGACAAGTCGCCGGCCAGGGCACTGCCGTCAAGGGCGACCCCAGCCAACCGCTGGTCCTGATCGCCGAGGACGACCTGCACTTCCGCAAGATGCTCGAGGACCTGGCCCACCAGGCCGGCTTCTCTACCGTGTACGCGCTCACGGCCGACGACGCCGTCATGCTGGCCAGAAAAATGAAGCCGGTCGCGATCACCCTCGACCACGCCCTCCTCGTCCCCGAGCACCCCGTCCTCACCGACGGCTGGGACGCCTACGCCGCGCTCAAGACCGACGCGAACACGGCCGGTATCCCCGTCATCTTCATCACCGGCTACGACGCATACCTGGAGGACAGATTGCAGGAGATATCGCCGATCGAGGCACCGCGCTTCATCTCGAAGCCGTTTACCTGGGAGGAGTTCACCGAGGCGCTCAACGAAGCCGCCGAGAGCGGCAGCACGCCCCAGGGGCCGGAGAAGACAGGCAGGACCGCACAGAGTCCGTAGTTTATATAATATATGTTATCAGACCCTAGGGATTCCCCCTGGGGACCCGAACCAGGTTTCTAACCCCTTACTCACCTCTGCCGCCGCCGCCGCCCTCGTCATCCTCAGACGTCTCCTGGGACCCGGAAGACGCTCCCTCCGCCCCGGCAGCAACGAGCTGGAACGACAGCGACTTGAGAACCTGTCCGTCGGCCGACACCACGTCCACCCGCCAGGTGCCGGACCACTCCGGCAGCATGCGTTTCGAGCTCCACGTCCGCCAGTACTCGCCCCTGGCCGTCAGTTTCACCTCCGCCATGAGCTTTTCCTGGTGGTACCACTTGTGGACGACGTGCGTCTCCGCGCCGGCGTTCAGGATCACGGTGAAGCAGTAGACCTGTTCGATGTCGCTCGGGAACCTGTCGGCCGCCTGTTGGGGCTCACGGTCTTTGATTGCGCGGCAGAACTTCATCCTGCCGACGGAGATCCCGGACGCCTCAGGTTCCGATGCAGCGGCGCCAAAGAACAACAATGCCAGGGTCAGCGCTGCAAGCACACGCAATGAAAACGGTCCTGCTATAGGCCTCTTGCAGAACATGACTTCACGCACCTTAAGTGCTTACTGTCTAGCGTACTGCGGCTCACCAGCCAGCGACCTCAGCGCTGCCACACGCTCTTCGACGGGCGGATGGGTCGAGAAGAGGCCGCTCGATCCCTTCCGGCCCCGGGCGGCGAGCGGATTGATGATGTACATGTGGGCCGTGGCCTTGTTGGCGACCTCCAATGGCTCCCGATCGCCCGAGATCCTCTCGAGCGCCCGCGCCAGGCCCTCCGGGTAGCGCGTGAGCATCGCGCCGTCGGCATCGGCCAAGAACTCCCGCTTGCGCGAGACCCAGAACCGGAGCATTTGCGCGATGAGCGGGGCCAGAATGGCCAGGATGATGCCGATCACCAGCAAGATGGCACCGAGCTGGCCGCCGCCTTTGTCGCTTGAACTGCGGCGCCTGCGGCCTCCCCTCCCCCCGCTGTACCACATGATTCGCAGGATTGCGTCGCTCAGGAGCACGGCCACCCCGACCATAACGACGACGATGGTCTGGAGCAGGATGTCGTAGTTCTTGATGTGCGCCATCTCGTGCGCAAGCACGCCCTGAAGCTCGTAGCGGTCCAGCTTGTCGAGCAACCCCGTCGTGACGCACACAACGCCGTGCTCCGGGTTCCGTCCGGTGGCGAACGCGTTCGGTGCGCTGTCGTTGATGATGTAGCACCGGGGCGGCTTCTCGAAGCCGGCGGCCAGCGACAGCCCCTCCACCTCGTTCGCCAGGAACTTGTGCTTCGGATACGTGTCCGGCTCGATGGGGTGCGCCTTCGCCATGGCAAGCACGAGCCGGTCGCTGTAGTAGTAGCTCGCCCAGCTCATGACGAACGCGATCACCGCCGCCACGCCGACGCCCCAGTACCAGCCGATCCCCGTAATCCTGCTGAACACCCACCCCAGCGCGCCGATCAACACAAGGAACACAAAGCAGACAAAAAACGACTTGCGCTTATTACTCGCGATCTGCTCGTACATGCTACACGCCCTTGTAGCGCCGGCATCCTGCCGGCCGTCTGGAGGGCATCTTCCCGCCCAGTTGGCATCCGTGCGGCGAACCGGATGCCCGCCGCCACAGCCCGCAGGATGCCTGCGTTACATCCCGATCATGCTTGTGTAAACGACACCTTCGGCGCCTCGCGCTCGGCCGCCTCCTCGATCTCGAAGTACTCCTTGTCGGGGAAGTTGAACATGCCGGCGACAATGTTGGTCGGGAACAGCTCTTTCTTGGTCTGATACTTCATGACGCAATCGTTGTGGAACTGGCGCGCGTAGGCGATCTTGCCTTCCGTGCCCGCAAGCTCCTCCTGCAGCATCATGAAGTTCTGGTTCGCCTTGAGGTCCGGGTAGCGCTCGGACAGCGCGAAGATCGACTTGAGCGCGCCGGTGAGCATGTTCTCCGCCTGCCCCTGTTCCTTGACGGTGCCGGCGTTCACAGCCATGTTGCGCGCCTGGATCACCCGCTCGAGCGTGTCCTTCTCGTGCGCCGCATACCCCTTCACCGTCTCGACGAGATTCGGGATGAGGTCGTAGCGCCGCTTGAGCTGCACGTCAATCTGCGACCAGGCGTTCTCGACCCGGTTGCGCATGATTTTCAGGCGGTTGTAGATGGAAGCGACGACGAGCAGCAGGATCACAATGATCGCGATAAGCACATACACCGGAACCATTTTCCGACTCCTTTGCACGCGAGGTTTCCCGCAACCAACATCGCCGACAAGCATACCGGTCGCCCCAAGGGCTCGCAAGGCTTTTTGGGCGCACGGATGAGGTGAAGGGCGTCTCCATCAGAACAGCCACGCAGGGGAAGGATCTCTCGCAGAGACGCAGAGCCCGCAGATAAGAAAAAGCACACAGAACTCTGCGTTCTCCGCGTCTCTGCGAGAGATTCCAGATTTTCTGCGGCAGCGTGGGGAGCGCCATGCCCGTTCTCGACGAGCGTGACATGGAAAAACGCGGACCCGGCCCTCGTGGCCGGGTCCGCGTGATCGTCCACTCAGTCGGTCGTGGCCGCTCGCGTCACCGCAGGACGAACTCGTTGTGGCACGTCGGGCACTCGACGATATCGCCGGGGCCCGCGTCGGCGGGCAGCCCCAACTCGTAGCGGCAGTGCGGGCACACAACGGAGAGCTGCTGCGGGCGCGCGTTGTCGCCTTGCGCCTTGCCGATGTGGTAGCCCACGATCGTGCCCGCGAGCGCGCCGATCGCGGCGCCTTCCCGCGAGTCGCCGCTCTGGTTGCCCACGACGGCGCCAAGTATCGCGCCGAGAGCAGCCCCGCCGGCCGCGCCCTGCTCCTCCGCCGTGCACCCGAACAGGCCCACGACGAGGGCGGTGGCAAGCAGCATAGCGAGCGTTTTCATGGCAGCATCTCCTTTTCCGATTCCTTTACTCGTCTCACCCTTATAAGACGGTCAAGCCGGTTGATAATTCACCCAAAAAAACACTTCCCCGGGGCCGGCCCCTGAAAGGCTCCCTGCGACCAGGCCCGCCGGACTTCCCGAGACCTTCTTGCGACCATCATCTGGAACGCAGGCCGCCCAGAAATGGTTACCGGGAAACTCAAGGGAATGAAAGCAGGAACCGTGCCGCACCGCGCCCGCTGTCACTCGCCGGCGTGGCCCGTCCTTGTCCTGATGGTGATCTGCTCCGAAGCCGTGGGCTTGAGCGACAGGTGCCAGTGGAACAGGAGCGACGACGCCTGGTAATTGCGCTCGAAGCCATCTTCAGACTGGGAGACCGTCTCCAACGGGAAGCGCCAGAAGCCGGCGGCAGGCTCCAAACCGAACGAGACCCGGACACCGCTCCAGTCGTCCTCCATCCGAACCTCCCCCACCCCCTCCAACTCACCCCGGCTCGCCGGCTTGGAGTCCTTGAGATCGTGGTCGGGCACGACGTAGCGACGGTCGTCGGCGTCGCCGGCGAGCAGGCCGATGTTGGCCTCCGAGCCGAACCAGACATCCACCTTGCGGTCGCCGAGGTTGACGATCGTGTACGTCACCAAAAAGACCCCGTCGCGGCCGAAGCGGTACGCCTTCTCCACTCGGACGGGCACCCATTCCTCGCCGACGCGCACGCCCGCCGTCCGCGCGAGCTCGACCTCGATGGCGTCCCCCGCCTTGGCCGCTTTGGCGCACTCGTAAGGCTGGCCCACGAAATCCCCCTCCTCGTCGTAATCGGCCGAGGCAAACGCCTCGAGCGTGACGTCCGGCCCGAGGAAGTGGTCGAGAAACAGCCGGCGGTCGTAGCGGTCGTACGCGAGGATCTTGTCCAGGCCGCTCTCCTTGACCTTCACGAGCTCGTGCGCCGACTTCGGCTGGTCGCCGCCGGCCTGCTCCGGCTCGAGCCCCGCGACGATCTTCGCGTGGTACGCCTCCTTGCGCCGCGTGAGCACGTTGGTCAGGTTGAACCGCTTCGGGCGGTAATCGAGCTCGAGAATGGAACCCCCGTAGTGCGGCGAGACGTAGGCGTTG
>CAZJXV010000150.1:0-10372 GCA_964550015.1 uncultured Verrucomicrobiota bacterium | reverse complement strand
GAGGACGGTGCCAAGGTCTAGGAGGCCATCAGTGACGCGCTTGCGGCCGGCAGAGATGTTGTGATCTCCTTTGAAGGCGTTGAGGACCTCACATCTGCGTTCGTCAACGCCGCGATTGGCCGACTCTACGATGGGAGAATCTCGGCGGATGAACTCCGGGCCCGTCTGACAGTTCAGGATGCGTCGCCGGAGGACCTGGCCACTCTGAAGCGGTCCGTAGATCGGGCAAAGGAGTACTTCAGAGATCCAGAACGCTTCCGCACTGCGACAGACGAGGTGCTCGGCGATGACGACTAGCGGCGTGATCGACATCAGAAAGCACTCGTTCTCGTCTGCCGATCACCTGTTCCTGGATACGAACGTCTGGTTGTCGGTCTATGGTGCATTGTCCCATGCCCGGAATCGCTCTGCCGTCTACTCAGCCCGCCTCCGCGACATGCGAAGTGCGGGCTGCTCAATCTTCATCGACGTTCTCGTGGTCTCGGAGTTCGTCAACACATATGCCAGGTGGGAGTACAACCAGAGCGACCCGAAGCCGGCGAAGTTCAAGGACTTCAGAGCCAGCGCAGCCTTCCGGCCAGTGGCTCAAGATATCGCTCACAACGTCAGGAGAATCATCCGGCAGTGCAACTGCTGTAACTCTGGATTCTCAGATGTCGACCTGGAAGCGCTCCTGGCGCATTATGGGAAGGGGCAGTCTGACTTCAACGATCAAATGATCGCTGAGATCTGCAAAGACAAGAATCTCGCTCTAGTCACAGATGATGCGGACTTCCAGGCCACAGGGCTGACAATTCTTACCGCGAACAGACGCTTGCTGCCTCAGTAATTCAGCTGTCCCGCCCGTTTTCCCTCAAGGCCCGAACGAAAGCATATCTGTGCCTTGCCACCTTCCTCGGTAGCTGAAGCGGCGTTCCCTCGCGAAAGCGCTTGCTCCGAGGGTCCCACAATGCTACTTTTAAGAGAGTCGGTTGCGGTCCCGGCGCCCCTGGCCTTGTCATTCTCGCCTGCATGCGCCTTCTTCGGCAGTCTGTAGACGGGTGCATCCGACAGCGAGGATGTGTTCTGAGAGCGAAGGCCCTGTGTGAGAAGATCCTAGGGACGACGCCCGCGCGCAAACGGCAGAGATATCCAGCCGTCCCCCGCAAGCAGGCCCCCATGAGCAGCGGCGCGAACGGACCCCGCGGACGTCGGCCCCGTGCACCATCCGCTTGACACGGCCTGTGGCGCCGCCTATTATCCGCCGGCCCTGAAGCGAACCACTTGTCGAGCGAGCAACCAACATGAAGCCGGCGGATCGCCTTGCCGCAAGTCAGAGTGAAGGAGGCAACAGACCGATGAAAGACACCCGCGTTGCGCTCAATCCGAACAAGATCGTCCAGTATCTCGGGAAACCGGCGGAAGAGTTCACCAAAAAGGACCTCATTGACTTCATCGAAGGCAACGGCATCGAAACGATCAACTTCCGCTACGTCGCCGGAGACGGCCGCCTCAAGACCCTGAACTTCATCATCACCGGCAAGGCCCAGCTCGACCGATTGCTGTCGGCCGGCGAGCGCGTGGACGGCTCGAGCCTCTTCACATACATTGACGCGGCCTCGAGCGACCTGTATGTCGTGCCGCGCTACAAGACCGCCTACGTCAACCCGTTCGCCGCCATCCCCACCGTGGACGTCATGTGCTCGTACTACACGAAGGAGGGCACGCCCCTGTCAAGCTCGCCCGAAAACACGGTCCGGAACGCCCACGAAGCCCTCAAAAAGAGCACCGGGATGAGTCTCGAAGCACTCGGCGAGCTCGAGTATTACATCCTGCATCGCAAGGACGAGCTCTACCCGACCCCGACCCAGAAGGGCTATCACGAATCGTCCCCGTTCTCCAACTGGGAGCAGTTGCGCTACGAGGCCATGCAGGCCATCGCCCAGGCCAACGGGACGATCAAGTACGCTCACTCCGAGGTCGGCAACATCCGGACCGAAGACCACGAGATGGAACAGCACGAACTCGAGTTCCTTCCCAGGCCCATCGAGGACGCCGCCGACCAAATCGTCATCGCCAAGTGGGCCCTGAGGATGCTCGGCAGGAAGTACGGCGTGGCGATCAGCTTTGCGCCCAAAATCGTCGTCGGCCACGCCGGCAGCGGCCTGCACATTCACACCCGCTTGATGAAAGACGGCGTCAACATGATGGTCGACAAGGACGGCCTCAGTGACGTGGCACGAAAGGTCATCGCCGGCTACCTCACGCTGGCGAGGTCACTCACCGCGTTCGGCAACACCGTCCCCACCTCATTCCTGCGGCTCGTCCCGCACCAGGAAGCGCCAACCAACGTGTGCTGGGGCGACCGGAACCGCTCGGTGCTCGTGCGCGTGCCTCTGGGCTGGACCGGTGTGCGCGACATGGTCAAGCACGCCAACCCGCTGGAGCAGTCCGAACTGGCGGACTTCAGCGACAGCCAGACAGTCGAGTTCCGCTGCCCCGACGGCTCGGCGAACGTCTATTTCCTCTTGGCCGGGCTTGCCGTCGCCGCGCGGCACGGGCTGGAGATGAAAAACGCCCTCGAAGTCGCCAAGAAATACTATGTCAACGTAAACATCTTTGCGCACGAGCACAAGCAGATCCAGGACACGCTACCCCAGTTGCCTACCTCGTGCTGGGAGTCCGCCGATTGCCTGCTCAAGGACCGCGCGATCTACGAGCGTGACGGCGTTTTCTCTCCCGTCGTCATTGACGGCCTGGTGAAAACCCTCAAGAGCTACGACGACAAGGACCTCAGCGAGCGGTTCTACGGCAAAGGCGAGGAAATCCAAAAGCTCGTTGACGAATACTTCCACTGCGCTTAGATTAGATCGACACGCACCCAGCCCCGTATGCCGGTCTTCTGAGCACCGCCCGCCTCCATGTGCGAAACGAAAACGACTGCGGAGCATGTGAGCCGGACTGCGCGGGGCATCCGGGATCATCCCGCATTGCGGCAGATCGGCTGCCCGGTAGCGCGTTTCGCTCTGGGATGCAACAGACGAGGCGCTTTCCCGGGCACGCAATGCGTGGAGTTCTTGTTGCACAGGTAAAAGGTCCCTGAAAAGAGCACGGTCAGAGAACGAAGCGGTGAATCGCCAGAGAACACGTCCAGCGCGCCCGGCAAAGCAGGGCCTCTATGACCCGTCCTACGAACGGGATGCGTGCGGCGTCGGCTTCGTCTGCCGGCTCGACGGCGAGAGCTCCCATACCATCATCGAGAACGCCCTCGAAATCCTCGTGAACCTCACACACCGAGGCGCCGCCGGCAGCGACCCCAACACAGGCGACGGCGCCGGCCTGCTGATGCAGATACCTCACGAGTTCTTCCGCAACGTAACCGGATTCCCGCTGCCCGATCCCGGCGAGTACGGCGTCGGCATGGTCTTCCTCCCCCGGGACGACGCCCAGCGCGAGTACTGCACCGGCCTCATCGAGGACGTCGTCCGCCGCGAGGGCCAGGACCTCCTCGGCTGGCGCGACGTGCCCACGGACAACACACCCATCGGCGAGACGGCCAAGGTCGTCGAGCCCGTCGTTCGCCAGGTCTTCATCGGCCGCGGAAAGGGCGTCGCCGACGCCGCCCAGTTCGAGCGCAAGCTCTACGTCATCCGCAAGGTGCTCGAGCTTGCCGTGCGCGACTCCGACCTGCCCGAGAGGGCGATGTTCTACGTCCCGAGCCTCTCGTGCCGGACGATCAACTACAAGGGCCTGCTGCTCGCGACCCAGTTCGCCACCTACTACCCCGATGTGAACGACCCCGCGATGGAAACCGGCATCGCCCTCGTGCACCAGCGCTACTCGACCAACACGTTCCCGACGTGGGACCTCGCGCAGCCCTTCCGGTTCCTCTGCCACAACGGCGAGATCAACACCCTGCGCGGCAACATCAACTGGATGACGGCCCGCCAGGCGCTGTTCGAGTCGCCGCTCTTCGGCGACGACATGCCCAAGCTCTTCCCGATCCTCACCCCGGGCGCGAGCGACTCGGCCATCCTCGACAACGCCATCGAGCTGCTCTACCACACCGGCCGCTCGCTGCCGCACGCCGTCATGATGCTCATCCCGGAGGCGTGGCAGAACCACAAGACGATGAGCGACGAGAAGAAGGCCTTCTACGAATACCACGCCTGCCTTCAGGAGCCATGGGACGGCCCCGCCTCGATCCCGTTCACCGACGGCAAGTGCATCGGCGCCGTGCTCGACCGCAACGGCCTGCGCCCCTCGCGCTACCTCGTGACCAGGGATGGCTTGGTCGTGATGGCCTCCGAGACCGGCGTCCTCGACATTGATCCCGCGAACGTCCTCATGAAGGGCCGCCTCCAGCCCGGCCGCATGTTCCTCGTCGACACCGAGCAGGGCCGCATCGTGGACGACGAAGAGATCAAGCACGAGATGGCTGCGCGCCAGCCCTATCGTGCCTGGCTCAACACACACATGGTCCGCCTCGACAACCTGCCCAAAACCGAGAGCACGCAGGCAATCTCGCCCGACGAGCTCCTCCGCCTCCAGCGCGCGTTCGGCTACACGCTCGAGGATCTCAAGATCATCCTCGGCCCCATGGCCCAGAAAGCCAAGGAGCCCATTGGCTCGATGGGCAACGACGCGCCGCTCGCAGTGCTCTCCGACCGGCCGCAGCTCCTCTACAACTACTTCAAGCAGCTCTTCGCCCAGGTGACCAACCCGCCGCTCGACGCCATCCGCGAGGAGCTCGTCACCTCGCTGATCAGCCTCGTCGGCGCCGAGCAGGACCTGTTCGAGGAGACGCCGAAGCACTGCCACCAACTCCGACTCCAGCAGCCCATCCTGACAAACGAGGCGCTCGAACGCATCCGTACGATTGACGTCGGCGACATCCGCGCGATCACTCTGCCGACGCTCTTCAACGTGGCCGAGGGCGAACGGGCGCTCGAACGGGCGATGCAGGAGCTTTGCGCCGCGGCCGAACGCGCCGTGGACGACGGCCGCGCCATCCTCATCCTTTCCGACCGCTGCGTGGACGAGCAGCACGCGCCGATCCCCGCGCTGCTGGCCACCGCCGGCGTGCACCACCACCTCGTCCGCCAGGCCAAGCGCACCCGCTGCGGCCTGGTCGTCGAGAGCGGCGAGCCGCGCGAGACCATGCACTTCGCGCTGCTGATCGGCTACGGCGCCTGCGCCGTCAACCCCTACCTTGCCTTCGAGACGCTGGCCGACCTGCTCCGCACCGGACTCCTCGACGGGCTCGAGCCCGACGCCGCCGTGCGTAACTACATCACCGCCTGCGGCAAGGGCCTGCTCAAAATCATGTCCAAGATGGGCGTCTCGACGCTGCAGGGCTATCGCGGCGCCCAGATCTTCGAGGCCGTCGGCCTCAACCAGGACGTCGTCGACCGGTACTTCACGTGGACCGCCTCCCGCATCGGCGGCATCGGCCTCGACATGATCGCCGACGAAGCCCTCCGTCGCCACGCCCACGCCTACCCCCCCGTGAGGATGCCCGCCGAGCTCGACCTCGACGTCGGCGGCCAGTACCAGTGGCGGCGCAGCGGCGAACACCACCTGTTCAACCCGCTCAGTATCGCCCGGCTCCAGCACGCCACGCGCGCCAACGACGACGCGATCTACAAAGACTACGCACGCCTCGTCAACGACCAGAGCCACCGCCTCGGCACGCTCCGCGGCCTGCTCGAGTTCAAAACGCTCGGAGAACCCATACCGCTCGACGAGGTTGAGCCGTGGACCGAGATCGTCAAGCGCTTCAAGACCGGCGCCATGTCCTTCGGCTCCATCAGCCAGGAGGCGCACGAGACCGTCGCGATCGCCATGAACCGCTTGGGCGCCAAAAGCAACAGCGGCGAGGGCGGCGAAGATCCCGCGCGCTACGCGCCCGACCCGAACGGCGACTCGCGCCTGAGCAAGATCAAGCAGGTCGCGTCGGGCCGCTTCGGCGTCACGAGCAACTACCTCGTCAACGCCGAGGAGCTGCAGATCAAGATGGCCCAGGGCGCCAAGCCCGGCGAGGGCGGCCAGCTCCCCGGCGGGAAAGTCTATCCGTGGATCGCCAAGGTGCGGCACTCGACACCCTACGTGCCGCTCATCTCGCCGCCGCCGCACCACGACATCTACTCGATCGAGGACCTGGCCCAGCTTATCCACGACCTGAAGAATGCGAACACACGCGCGCGCATCAACGTCAAGCTCGTCGCCGAGGTCGGCGTCGGCATCGTTGCCGCGGGCGTCTCCAAGGGCAAAGCCGACGTCGTGCTCATCAGCGGCCACGACGGCGGCACGGGCGCCTCGCCCCAGTCGTCCGTCAAGCACGCCGGCCTGCCGTGGGAGCTCGGCATCGCCGAGACGCACCAGACCCTCGTGCTCAACGACCTCCGAAGCCGTATCATCGTCGAGTGCGACGGCCAGATGAAAACCGGACGCGACGTGGCCGTCGCCGCGCTGCTCGGCGCCGAGGAGTACGGCTTCGCCACCGCGCCCCTCGTCGTGCTGGGCTGCGTCATGATGCGCAAGTGCCACCTCAACACCTGCCCCTGCGGCGTCGCGACCCAGGACCCGGAGCTGCGCAAGAAATTCGCCGGCCGGCCCGAGCACCTCGTCAATTACTTCCGCTTCGTCGCCGAGGAGTTACGCCGCATCATGGCCGCACTCGGCTTTCGCACCGTCAACGAAATGATCGGCCGCGTGGACCGCCTCGAGGTCCGCAAGGCCATTGACCACTGGAAAGCCCGCGGCCTTGATTTCTCGAAAATCCTCAGCAAGCCCGACGTCCCGCCACACATCGGCACCTACCGCATGAAGCCGCAGGACCACGGCCTCGAACGCGCCCTCGACCACCGCCTCATCGAGCAGGCCCGGCTCGCACTCGAGCGCCGCGAGACTGTCGTGCTCGACGTGCCCATCCGCAACATCAACCGCACCGTCGGCACAATGCTCTCAAGCGAGATCTCGCGCCGCTACGGCGAGGCGGCCCTCGCGCCCGACACCATCACCCTCAACTGCACCGGCTCCGCGGGCCAAAGCTTCTGCGCCTTCGGCGCGCGCGGCCTCACGATTCACATCCGCGGCGACGCCAACGACTACTTCTGCAAGGGCCTCTCCGGCGCCAAGGTGAGCATCCGCCCGCCCGACGGCTCCACGTTCGTCGCCGAGGACAACATCATCATCGGCAACGTCGCCCTCTACGGCGCCACCGGCGGCGAGGCCTACATCCGCGGCGTCGCCGGCGAGCGGTTCTGCGTGCGCAACAGCGGCGCCTGCGCCGTCGTCGAGGGCGTCGGCGACCACGGCTGCGAATACATGACCGGCGGCCGCGTCGTCGTCCTCGGCCACACGGGCCGCAACTTCGCCGCCGGCATGAGCGGCGGCATTGCCTACGTCCTTGACGAGGCCGGCGACTTCGTCCGCGACCGCTGCAACCGCGAGATGGTCGAGCTGGAACGCCTCGAGGACCCCGGCGAGATCGCCGACGTCCACGCACTTGTCGAGAACCACTACCGCTACACCGAGAGCGCACGCGCCAGGGCCGTCCTCGACGACTGGGACGCGATGCTCGGCCGGTTCGTCAAAGTCATGCCGACCGACTACCGCCGCGCCCTCGAACGCCTCGCCCGGGAAGAGATCAGGCGCGAAGAAGCAATGATCGAATCGGAATAGGCGCACCATGGGCAAGCCGACAGGATTCATGGAGCACGCGCGCGAGCTGCCCGAGAAGCGCCCCGTCGACGAGCGCCTGCGCGACTACCGCGAGGTGTACAGGCCATTCCCCGAGGAGAAGCTCCGCGAGCAGGCCGCCCGCTGCATGGATTGCGGCGTGCCCTTCTGCCACGTCGGCTGCCCGCTCGGCAACATCATCCCCGACTGGAACGACCTCGTCTACCACGGCCGCTGGCGCGAAGCCGCCCGGCGCCTGCACGCTACCAACAACTTCCCCGAGTTCACCGGCCGTCTCTGCCCGGCCCCGTGCGAGGAAGCCTGCGTCCTCGGCATCAACGAGCCCGCCATCGCGATCCAGCAGATCGAGCTCGACGTGATCGAGCGCGCCTTCAGCGAAGGTTGGATCGTGCCCGAGCCGCCCGAAAAGCGCACCGGCAAAACCGTCGCCGTCGTCGGCTCAGGCCCGGCCGGCCTCGCATGCGCCCAGCAGCTCAACCGCGCCGGCCACACCGTCACCGTCTTCGAGCGCGCCGACCGCATCGGCGGACTGCTCCGCTACGGCATCCCCGACTTCAAAATGGAGAAATGGGTCCTCGACCGTCGCCTCGACATCCTCCGCGACGAGGGCATTATCTTCAAGCCCGGCGTCGAGATCGGCACCGCCATGCCCGTCGAGGGGCTCAAGGCGTTCGACGCCGTCGTCGTCTGCATCGGCGCCACCAAGCCGCGCGACCTCCCGATCCCCGGACGCGACCTCGACGGCATCCACTTCGCCATGGAGATGCTCGAGCAGCAGAACCAGCGCGTCGCCGGCGGCCCCATGACCTCCTGGCTCAAGCCCGTCGACGCAAAGGACAAGCACGTGATCGTCATCGGCGGCGGCGACACCGGCAGCGACTGCGTCGGCACCGCCAACCGCCACGGCGCCAAATCCGTCACCCAGTTCGAGCTCTTGCCCAAGCCGCCGCTGGACCGCCCCGTGCACCAGCCCTGGCCCTACTGGCCCATGCGCCTGCGCACCAGCTCGTCGCACGAAGAGGGCGTCCAACGCGAGTGGAGCATCATGACCAAGGAGTTCGTCGCAGCGGACGTCCGCGTCGCCAACGACGGCCGCGTCGCCGCGAACGTCGGCGTCGCCGCGCTCCGTACCGTCAACGTCGAGTTTGTCCCCCGGGCCGACGGACCCGGCCTCGAAATGCGCGAAGTCCCGGGCACCGAGCGCGAATGGCCCGCCGACCTTGTCCTCCTCGCCCTCGGCTACCTCGGCCCCGGCCCCGGCAACGTCATCGCTCGCCTCGGCCTCGACCTCGACGAGCTCGGCAACATCGCGACCGGCGACGGCTATGCCACCAGCGTCCCCGGCATCTTCGCCGCCGGCGACGCCCGCCGCGGCCAATCCCTCGTCGTCTGGGCCATCTCCGAGGGCCGCGAAGCCGCCCGCGCCGTGGACGCCTCCCTCATGGGCCGCACCTCCCTCCCCACCAAAGGCAACGGCGACCTCCCAAGCGTGTGAGAGCACACCTACGGTATCAGACCACGCTTCGCTTTAAGCAAATCCATTAGGTCGCCGAAATGCAGGTTCAGCCGGTCAAGGTCGCGCTTCTTGAGTGGATTGTTGTGAGCCACGATGTTGCGCGGATGCTCCAGGTCGTCCAGTTGTTGCGACAGGCGATGTTGGTCGCCGAATATCTCCCGGAAATGCGGCCATTGCCCTATGATGATGCAGCGGAGATCCTTGAAATCTGAGTAGTAGATTTCATGAGCACCGCGCCTCCCGTGCCATGGTTTCTTGCTCTCCCCCGCCTTGCGGCTATCCACGGTTTTCTTCAGTGCTGGTGGCGCGCACTTCTGCCACCAGTCGTCGCCTACCGCCGACTTAAGGACGCGGTGTATGACGCTCCGCAGCGCATTCTCGAGAACATAAAGCTTGGGGTAGACATCGCTCATTCGGGCCGCGTCCTTCGCAACCGAAGGGGGCAAGATGCCGGCGGCCACTGGTGGCGCCGAACCCACGCGGACAGAACGGGTCCCAGAGCTTGGGCGGGCAGTGGACGATCTCGGCTCACGCTGCCGCTCGCCTCCGAGTTTCGACACGATGTCACCAATGCGCGCAAGCATAGCCGCATCAAGGTACTTGCTTAGGTCCAGGCGATGTTGATGTGCCAAGACGTACGTGCCCTCCTCGGTCGTCATGGGTTGAACGGCCTTGAGCGCCTGCACCTTTTGCGACAAACGTTGGGGAGTCACATTCAGCGTCTTTAGCAGCGCGTTCCGAAGTCGCCGATTCGTCGCCATTCAGAGATCTCCTTGGGGCAAGTGGTGTAGTGCGGAGTTACAGATCGACAGAGCATGCTGCCTGCCGTCAGGTGCTTGCAGCGCCCACGCGTTTCAAAACGCCCTTGGGAAACATGCGCGACACCGTGCTGTTGTCCAAACCCAGAGCTGCCGCGACGTCCTTCTGGGCGATCCCGTTCTTGACCAGCCAGAGCACCAGCAATCGCTTGATCGCCTCAAGTTGGGCCACCGTATCTTGCTCAGGCCGAAGCTTCATATTCCTCGCCATGGTTGTCATTCTCCTGATGTCAAATCGTAGCCATCCACTCAATCGGTTCCCTGCTCTCGCGTGCGGGTGCGCCGTGGCGCTCTTTTCTTCCGCAGCCGCGACAACTCAACACGCACAGCATTGGGCGTCGTGCTAATGATGTCA
>CAZJXV010000149.1:0-10394 GCA_964550015.1 uncultured Verrucomicrobiota bacterium | reverse complement strand
GCTCGCTGCCGTGTCTCCCTTAGCCCAGCGCGTGTTCGCGCCGCGCCTAGTCAATCGTGTGCCACGTGTCTTCGGCTTTCCATTCGAACGGGCCGAGGAAGAGCTTGATCTTGACGCAGAACTTGCCGTGGAACTCGGCGGGGACCTTCCAGGAGTAGTCGGTCGTCGCTCCGCCTTCCAGGTACATTGTCCTCTCTCCCTCGCGTTCGATGCGGGATTCCTCATGCTTCAGCGTGCCGGTCTCGAGCACGCGCCCCGTTTCATCGAGGAACCGGATCTGCGCGGGGCGGTATGGCCGGCCGTTGCGGTAGGCGCGGCCTGCGTATTCCTCGCCTCCCTGGCCGCGCAGGCGGTATCGAACGGACACCCTGCGCCGAGCGCCGTTTGACGCAGAACCAACGGAGACTCGAGTCTCCACGCGGAGGGGCAAGCCGATCTTGAGCTCGTAGGTTTCGCCTTCCGCGATCTGGAAGGTCTGCCTCCGCTCCGGCACAACGGGGGGATACAGATCCCAGCGTGTCTCCGTTTCGTCATTCAGGGTGAGGTGCCACTGCATGAGCGTGTAGGCGCCCGCGGGCAGGGCCCATTGTGTCCTCGGGCCATGGAGAGTGACAAGGCCCACCTCCGGCGTGAAGAGCAACAGCTCGACACCCTTGCCCTGCGTTTCCAGCGCCCCGAGCTTGAGACCCGACTGCACCTGGCGCAGCCGGACTTTCGACCCGTCCGGCAGCACGGCGAGGGTGTAGCACTTTCCGGCAACGAAGATGCGCTTCGACAGCGGCTGAAATTCCTTCGAGGTGTAGAACCTTCCGTCGCCGTTGAGGTCGATGGCGAAGCAGTCCGCGTCCATGCTCCGATAGTCGCCGTCAAAGCTGTCGCACACCTCGTCATAGCGGCCGTCGAAGTTGCAGTCGAAGAGGGCGATGCGGTACGTCTGACGGCCGAGCTGAACCGTCCCCATTGGCCGACCGGCCAGGACGAGCCTGAGATCGGGGGCGCGTTTCCGGCTGATGGAATACCCGACCGTGTCGACATGGAACGAGGCAGACAGGCTGCCCTTGGATTCGCCGACCGGCACACTGATGGGACCGTACGAACGCGCGGGCCCAAAGCGGTCAGACCTTCTCCCCTTCGGGCGATACGGCTTGTCGTTGAAGGGGTCGCCGTCGCCGTCTACATCAACGTAGAGCTTCGCGTCCTCGTCGTCGGCCATGGCCAGCAGCAGGTCCCGACCGGCGACTGATGCGGTGTAGAACGCCACCTTCTTGCCACGAAGCTTGCCCGGGATTTCGGCCGATGCCTTCTTGTCTTCGAGGACGGTCCTGCTCAAGTTGACGGCGTGCGGGTTCCAGAGGGACTTGAACGGCGTATAGGTGAGCGTGAAGTCGCCCTGGCACCGGGCGTTCCGGGCTACCGGCCACAACAGACACAGCAGCACTGAACAGATCGTTACCGCCCTCATGCCCTTCCTCCGCGACGGTGACCCGTCGACCTGGGCACACTGTAACCGATTCCTGCGGTTCTGCGCCAGGATTGACTGCGGCCACCGCAGTTTCTTCTCCTGTCCGGCGGTGACTAGCAACGAGCTGCACGCGGCTGTCGGCTACAGAGTATGCGACAGCGAAAGCGAAAATAATTCGAAAAGTGCTTGACAAACGGTAGGGAAGTGGCTATAATGCTGCCGTTTTGAGAATGAGAACCATTTCGGATCGAGTGAGGCGATGGGCCGCATGTTGGAAGTTGTTGACAGGAAACGTGTTGGGAATGAGGAAGAAAGACTCACCGCAGAGGACGCAGAGAGCGCAGAGGAGAAGAAGGACAAGGGGCCGGAGCTGACACAGGAGCAGAGGGAGTGGCTGAACAAGGTGTTCATCCCGAACTTCCGGGCGGAGCTGATCCGGACGCTGAGGCCGGAAGACCTGATTCCCAATAACGGGAGACGCGGCCGGGAGACGAAGCCAAACGCTTCGAGAAGGCAGAGCGGGGGCGATCCTGCTTCGCTGAAGCTACGCGGAACCGGGACGCCGGCGTCACCTTCCTCGAAGGCGGACGGTTCGGGCCCGGACAACCCGACCGACGATTCGGCGCGGATGGCCGAGTTGGAGGGCGAGATCACGCGACTGCGCGGCGTGCTGGCCGAGACGCGGGTGGACCGCGAGCTGGTATGGGCCGCGGCTTCGCAGCATGCGATCAATCCGGCCCAGGTCGCCCATCTGATGAAGGACAAGGTCCGGCTCGACGACGATCTCGAGCCGGTCGTAGTGAACGCGCAGGGAGATCGCCAGTTCGACCGGTACGGCCGCCCGGTGGCGGTGGCGGACGCGGTCAGGACCTTTCTGGAGGAAAATCCGCACCTGGTGCGACCGAGCACTGCGCTCGCTGGCGGCGGCAGCGGAGGGACTGACGCGACGGTACGCGCCGCCCGGATAGCGGCGGTCACCGGCGGCGATCTCATCGAGGAAGCACTGCGCGAAGGCGAGTAGCCGAACGGCTACCGGCGAAGTTGCTGACGCAAGAAACGACAGCACCCCTTCCAGGTGTTGCCCGGGTGGCAACGTGGAGGGGCAAAGACAATGAAGGAGCATAGATGTCGAGTCTCAGTTTAGCGAAGGCCGGGTTGCTCAGCCAGAGCAAGCTGGTGCAGGGGATCATCGCAGAGATCCTCGCGGTGGACGCGTTCAGTCGCGTGCTGCCGTTCGTGCTCGTCGAGGGCAAGTCGCTCTCGTACAACCGCAGCCTGAACACGGCGGACACGGCGAAGTGGATTGACGTGGGCGACACGGTGTCGAAGACGCCGGCGTCGATCACGCAGGTCACCGCGTCGTTCGGCCGCGTCGTGGCGGACGCGGAGGTGGACGCGCTCGAGGAGCTGACGATGAGCGAGCGCACGGACCAGATGCGCGCGCAGGTCGAGGAGAAGTCGCGGGCGATCGGCCGGCTGTGGAAGCAGGGGTTGATCACCGGCACGGGATCGAGCGGACAGATCAGCGGCATCAACACGCTGGTCGAGTCCGGCCAGATCCTGGACACGGCCACGACCACGGCGTCGGCGATCACGTTCGACGGCCTCGAGCAGCTCATGGCCAAGGTCATGGCCAAGGACGGGCAGGTGGACTTCCTGCTCATGAACTCGAGCATGCTTCGGGCGTATCGCTCACTGGTGCGCTCGACGGCGGGCGAGGTGGACAACCTCACGCTCGGGTTCCTCGACCCGATCACGGGCCGGCCGGGCTCGTTGACGGTCAACGGGTTCAACGGCGTGCCGATCTTTGTGAACGACTACATCGGCACGGAGACGACGGGCGGCCTGAGCGGCGTGAGCCGCATCACGGCCGGCTGCCTGGGCGAAGGCGTCGGTCTCACGGGGTTCATCCCGGCGAAGGTCGGCAAGCTCGTCGAGGTCACGCCGGTCGTCTATGACCAGGACCGTGACGCGATGTTCCGGCGGCTGCGGCTCATTGCCGGGCTGGCGCTCTATTCGACGAAAGCGCTGGCGCAGTGGGTCAAAGTGTCTTCGTGATGAAGACTGCGTCGTCATCACGAAGACCTAAGCAGTTCCCTTCAGGAACTGCAGTGTCTCGGTAACCGAGCACACAGAACGACACGGGACGTGTTGGGCGGGGCTCCTCCCCGCCCCACTTGTTGCCTTTACGACAAGAAGGAGACGGCATGAACGACCAAAGGCCGAGCATAGCGCTCTGCATGATCGTCAAGGACGAGGCGCCGACGCTCGAGCGCGCGATCCGCAGCGCGCTGCCCGTCGTGGACGAGATCGTCATCGGCATAGACGACCGGACGACGGACGAGAGCGAGCGGATCGCACGGCAGTTCACGGACGCGGTGTTTCCGTTCACATGGACGGACGACTTCGCAGCCGCGCGCAACCGCGCCCTCGAGCGGTGCACGGCCGACTGGGTCCTGCAGCTCGACGGGCACGAGGTGCTCGCGCCCGGCAGCGTCGAGTCGTTCCGCAAGATGATGGAGGTCTTGCCGCCGGAGACCGAGGCGGTCGGGTTCCGGCTCAGGCTGCAGCCGGAGGACAACAGCCACGTCGGGATCCAGCTCCGGCTCTTCCTCAACAACGGCCGGATCCGCTACGAGGGCGCCGTGCACAACGAGCTCGTTGTGGACAAGGCAAAGACCGTCGGGTTCGCCGACATCGTGATCGAACACGTTCGCACGCACACGAACCGCACCGAGCGCGAGGCGGCGCGGAGCGAGATGGTCCCGCGCCGGATGCGCGAGCGCCTCGACCGGAACCCGCGCGACACGAAGGCGCTTTACTACCTGGGCCTGCACGCGCACGAGCGTGCCGACTACGCCGAGGCCATCGGCTACTATGATCGCTATCTCGACGAGAGCACGCACCCGGAAGAACGGTACAAGGTGCTGTGGCACCTCGGGCGATGCCACTACCTGCTCGGCGACAACGCGGCGGCGCGGGCCGTGTTCCTGCGCGGCACGAGCGAGCGCTGGGACCTCGCGGAGTGCTACGTCTCGCTCGGCGAGATGGCGCTGGCCGACGAGCGCTATCCCGAGGCCGAGCACTGGTTCACACTGGCGTGCGGCCGCACGCTGCCGCTCTCGGGCGTGTTCTTCAGCGAGGATTTCTACACGTGGCTGCCGCATCACAAGCTGTGCGAGCTCTACGAGCGCTGGCACGAGCCGTACAAGGCGATCCTCGCGGGCGAGAAGTTGCTGCAGTTCGACAACGTGCCGGAGCGGTTCCGCGAGCAGGTCGAGGCCTTCCTGCCGAAGTGGGCCGAGCGGATCATCGAGGCCCGCGCTGTACCGACGAGAAACTCGGCGCGGCGGAACTTCCTGATCGTGGACAAGACCGGGCAGTTCAGCCGCGAGCTCGAGCACCACATGGCCGAGCGGTACAACGTCGAGCGCATCGAAACGTTCCTGCCGCAGTACCTGCGGTGGGCCGACGTGGCGTGGTTCGACTGGTGCGACGAGAGCGCGGTGCTGGCGAGCCAGGTGCGGTGGGACGCGCGCGTGATCGTGTGTCTGCGCAGCTACGAGTTCTTCACAAACGCCCCGGCGCAGGTGAACTGGGCCAACGTGGACGGCCTCGTCTTTGTCGCGCCCCACGTGCGGAGGCTCGCCGAGGAGAAGTTCGGCTCGTTCACAGAGCCCGAGGTCACGACGATCCTCGACGGGATTGACCTGAATCGCTTCGCTTTTCGCGAACGCGCGCCGGGCAAGCGGATCGCGTGGGTCGGGTTCCTGAATCACAAGAAGAACGTGCCGCTGCTGCTCGAGTGCGCGGCCCGGCTCCGCGGCTACGAGTTCCATGTCGCCGGCCGCTTCCAGGACGAGCGCCTACGGCTGTACGTCGAGCGGTACGTCGAGCTCAACGACCTCGCGAACTTCACGCTGCACGGGTGGGTCGAGGACATGCCGTCGTTTCTCGACGACAAGCACTTCATTCTGTCCACGTCGCTCTGGGAAGGCACGCACGTCGCCGTCATGGAGGGCATGGCGATGGGGCTCCGCCCCCTCATCCACGCCTGGACCGGCGCGGACGAAGTGTACGAGGCGCGCTGGACGTGGCGCAACGCCGCTGAGCTGGAAGCGCTGCTGCGCGACGGGCCGTACCAACCGGCGGAATATCGCCGTTTTGCCGAACAGCATTTCGACGTCAGAAAACGCCTGGCCGCGATTGACGAGCTCGTCGCCGGCCGGCAGGAGGCAGCGGTCGCTCAGGAGGAAATAGCATGACGAATTACAGCACGGACACGGACCTGGAGGCGTACGAGCCGACGGTGCTCAACCACCTGCCGGACACGACGCCGACCACGACGAGCTTCGACGACCAGCACGCCGAGGCGAAGCGGGTGATTGACGAGATCGTCCTCAAACACCTGCCGGAAGACCTGCGCACGGCCGTGCGCGAGGGCGACAGCACGTTGGCGGACATCGCGGACGAAGCGGACCTCAAAACGGTTTCGATCTTCTACACGCTGTTCGTCATCTTCAACTGGATCTCGTCGAGGCGCGGCGACATCTTCTGGCACAAGGCGCGCACGTACCGGGCGCTCTTTGAGGAGGCGATGAGCGCATTGAGCTTCGACGTCTCCACCGACGCGGTCGCGAGCACCTTCGAGGGCGAGATCCGGTTGGGCGAGATCACGCTCGAGCGGGAGTAGGCCATGAGCAGCACGCCGAAGCAGATCTATAACGAGGTGGTCTCGATCCTCACGTCGGACGCCACGCTCGGCGCGTACGTGGACGCGTTCTACGAGCGCGAGCGCGACGCGGTCGACGAGGGCAAGCGCGTCGTGGTGATGATCGAGCCGAGCGAAGTGTGGGAGCTCGACGACTATCCCGGCCAGCAGATCTTCGTGATCGCGATCCTCGGCTGGATCGTCGAGCCGGACCCGGCGAAGGCGATCAACGACGGGAGCACGAAGCAGATCCTCGACCTGGAGCAGGACATCAAGTACGCGCTCTCCGGCTACCCGGGCCTGAACGGCACGTGCGATTCGTTCGCGTTCTACACCTCGAAGTTCGACCGGCGGCGGCGCTCGTGGGGCACGGGCACATCGCTCCGGCGGCCGCCGCTGTACGGCGTCGAGATCTTCATGGAAGTGTTCTACGAACCGGACCTCTAAGCGAAACGAAAGGACCAAGACGAATGACGACGAATGCGGTGAAATCCCGGATCGCCGGGGCGCTCACGCGCTCGGGCGTGATCCGTTCGAGTGCCGCGCTCACGGCGAGCTACGTGGCGGGCACGGTGATCGAGGTCGAGGACTTCGGCATGCTCGTGCTGCTGGTCAAATACACGATGGGCACGGCCGAGAGCGAGAACGCCGTGGTGCTCAAGGTCGAGTTCAGCACCGACGGCACGAACTTCTACCAGCAAACGGACAGCGAGGCCACGGTCGGCCTGCGCGAGTACACGTTCACGGCCGAGAGCGCGCCGGGCACGTACGACTCGATCGCCATCGTGCTGCCGGTCGCGGGGATCGCCAACGTGCGGGTGTCGGCCAAGGAGACGGGCGTCGCCTCGAATGCCGGCACGTGCGAGATCAAGTACGCGCTCGGCTGGTGACCGTATGAGAACGATGGCGCGGGCAAACGGCGCGGCCCGGCTCGCGGTCGGCGTGCTGACCGTGGCGACGGTGTTCTTCTCCATCGCGTTCGCGGTGAGCACGGCGCGGGTCAACGCGCTCGAGGCGCACGTGGACGCCGTGCGGACGGGCGCGATGGAGAACAACCGCGACATCGCGGTGATTCTCGAGAAGCTCAATTACATCGAGCGCCTCGTCGAGGAAATGCGCGAAGCGCTCAAGGAATCACGGTGAAGACAAAGGTGTGAGAACGATGCTTAGACGAATCTTTGCGATCGCGGTCCTCGGGATCGCGTTGTTCATGCTCGGCTGCGACGTGATGGAACAGGACGTGGACGTCTATCCGCCCTACGACCCGCCAGGCGAGGAGGATGAAGAGGACACGGCGCAAAACCTTTTGGAAGAGTCAGACTGATGACACGGCGCCTATTGTGCCTCTGCCTCCTCAGCTTGGCGGGGTGTGCGTTCACCGCGTATGAGAAGGAGCTGACGGTGAGCCCGCCTGAGCTCGACGGGAGCGCGGTCGCCACGCTGGCCGCCGTCCCGGTGGAGGAGAGCTGGATGCAGTTCCTCGATTTCAACCACATCGTGGACAGCATCGTCGAGATCTTCAAGCACACGGCGGTCAAGGAGGCGATCCTCAACGGGGTGCACTACACGGAGCGGAAGCGCTTCCTGCACGTCGAGCTCGGGCCGCAACGAGACGACGCGCCCTAGAGCTACACGCACGGCCGCGGTGGGTCCTCGGCAACTCCCCCAGAGACCCCTTACCTCCCCTTACCTCCTCTCACCGGGGGCCCACCCGCCGCGCGTCTCGACGAGCCATCGTCTTCTCGACACGCGAGAAAGGAAGGACCGAACGATGAGTGTGCTGGGAAAGGGCCTGTGCTGGATCTGCCTGCGGCGCTGGGTTCGCAGCCGGTTCGGCATCCGGTCGCGCGAGGCGTTTTACGACCGGGTGTACGTGCTCGACGACTATCTCGTCGAGGTGGACTACCGCCTGCACCGGATCCCGACGCAATGCCGCACGTGCGGCCACGAGCGGCCCGACGAGGCACAGGACCTCCGCGGCACGTCGGACTTCGGCCGGCCATACCACGAGCAGGGCCCACACACCGTGCCCGGGCACCTGCGGTGACCCAGAGCGAAGCATCGGAGAAGGAACGAACATGTGGTACGACACGGAATACGCGCGCTGCCTCGGCCTCGTCGGGCCATGCCGCGCGCCGGCGGCGGCGCTCGCGCTGAGCGACGAGGACGCACTTGCCGCGCACGAGCCGGAGTGGGCGGCGCTCTCGGAGGTGCCGGCGTTCAACGCCCTCGGCTTCGACGGCGCAGGCGAGCACGTGGCGGTGCTCGACACGGGCATCGAACGCGCCACGCCCGCGCTGCGGGCGAACTGCGTCGCGGGCGTCTCAACGATTCCCGGCGACACGTTCCTGTGGCACCGCGGGGGACGGTACGACAGCTTTTTCCACGGCACGGCGACGGCGGGCGTCGCGGCGCAGACGATGCCGCGCGTCGGGCTGATCGCCCTCAAGTGCTACGACCAGCGCCGGCTTCGCAATGACGCGCGTTGGTGGGTCAAGGCGCTCGACCGGCTCCACCGGTGGCAGGCAAAGCACGACGTGCGCGGCATCGTCGTGAACGTCTCGCTGGGGCTGGCGCCGGACCGCGCTCGCCGCGGCTCGGCCGCCTGGACGAAGGCGTGGCAGGACGTGCGCGCGCTCGAGCAGGCGATCACGCGGTCGGTGGACGAGTACGGCAACATCTTCTGCGCGGCGGCGGCCAACGATGGGCAGCGCGGGAGCCCGCCCGCCTACCCGGCCGCGTTCGACGGCCTCGTCCTGGCCGTCGGCAGCATCCGCCTTGAACGACACGACGGCCGCTACGTCGTGGCGCGAAGCGCGTTCAGCAACACGAACGAATACGTGGACTTCGTCTGTCCCGGTGAGGACGTCTGGACCTTCCTGCCGACGAGAACGGCCAGAAAATTCCGCCGTGCGTATCGCACGGCGCTGCGCACGGGCGCGATCCGGGTCCGACGCGCGCGCTCCGGCGGCCGGACCCAGTGGCTCGGCGAGCTGGACGGAACGTCGTTCGCGTCGCCGGCGTTGGCGGGCATGGTCACCGGACTGGTCCAGGAGTACCGCCGCGCACACGCCGGCCACATGCCGACCACGGCTGATGTTCGGCGCGTGCTCGTCGAGCGGAGCGAGCGCTTCACCGACCACGACGGGCGGACGTGGCTCGTGCCGACGATGCTCACGGGCGGCGCGTCCGTCGAGGCGGCGCAGTGCCTTCTCGCCGGCCCGGCCGCGGGACTGTCAACGAAGGAAAGAAACAAAGGAGCAGAGAATGCTTGAGAAGATAGTCATGGTTGTCTCGGCGCTGCTTATGCTGGCGAACGAGATGCTCGGTCTCGGCTACGAGAAGGTCGAGATCACGGCGGCCGTCGCGCTGATCACAACGCTGATCGTTGCGGCCGTCCGGCGGCTGCGGGGCGACGCGGCGGCGGACCGCATCCGGGAGAAGGAGCTCGAATTGAAGCTGCGAATGACCGAGCTGAAAATGGCCGAGTCCTGTCGCCCCCGCCGCAGGGCGACGAACTGAACGGAGGGCCCACGATGTATCCGACAAGCATCAGGCGGCGCCGCGCGCTCGCCACGCCGAAGCCCCAGCCGCCCGTCATCAGCAACGACACGCCAAACAGCTCACTGACGAACAGCGATGTCACCGTCGTCGGCAAGAACTTCGGGCGCTTCAAAGGGCCGGGTGACATCTATCTCGGCCTCAATTCGACGTACTCAGCCTGTGGCTCGCTGACGGCCAAAGCCGCGTTCAACTGGTCCGACACCTCCGCCACGTTCCACCACGGCGCCAGTGCGGGCTTACGCTACATCTACGTCGTGACGAAGGACGGCCGGTACAACGAGCAAGGCTACGCCATCACCTTCATCGCCGGGTAAGGGCACGGGTCTCGGGGGCGGGGCGCCCCCGGACCGCCGGGATCTTTCGACATGCTCAGGACCACAAGATGCCGGCGGTACAATCGTTCGGCCGCATCTCCCTACCACACGGTGCCGTCGGCGTCGAGGGTGGGGTTGAGCTCGCGGGCCTTCTCGTAGTCGTCGAGGGCTTTCTGGGGCTGGCCGAGCTCGCGGTAGAGCTGGGCGCGAGCGCCGTAGGCCTCGAAGTCGGGCTGGAGCTCGATGACCTTGGTGAGGTCGGCGATGGCCTTCTCGTGCTCCTCCATATCGAAGAAGACGCGGGCGCGGCTCTTGTAAAGGGTGGCATCGTTGGGGTCGTACT
>CAZJXV010000148.1:0-10505 GCA_964550015.1 uncultured Verrucomicrobiota bacterium | reverse complement strand
TACGGCCACAACTGCGGATCCTGGCCCTCGGCGACCCATTGGGCGAGCGCCGGCACCGAAAACAGCACCAGCACAGCCATGATGAGAAGTGTCTTCATGGTCTCCTACCTCCTTGTCCTGCCCGTTACTTCTGAGTGAGTTATGAAACCTAGAAACCGTGATCGTCTACAAGCCACGCTGGAATCGGCTGCGCGCGAGGCAGATACCCCAAGGTTCGCCCCCAAGCGAACTCTCGAGGTGCAGTGGCCGCAAAACCCTCCTCTTTCCTTGCGCAAACACTGGGCGTTCACGCAGAACACACACTCCTGAGCCCTGCAAGAACTCCCTGTTGGAAGGGACAATAGAAGCTCAGAATCTCCCTTTATTACCTAAAGTATACCTCAAAGGAGGGGGGCGATGTCAAGCCTTTTCTTATCCTTGCCCCCGTCCCGGGCTTCTTTCACGCCCCGCCGCGGGCACCTCGCTCAACGAGGCAAAAAAAGCGGCAGCCCGTCCATCGGACGGACTGCCGCCAAAGCCGCACGGACGGCACGCAGCAAGCCCGCGCCTGACACCGCACGCTGCTTCGTGCGCCGCCAGCTACTTCGAGCAGACGTCACCGCTCCTTGCGCACGTTGCCGAGGCGTTTCCCCGGCTTCGCCGCTTCCGACTCCTCCGGCGCCGCCGAGGACGCCGCCGCCGAGGACGCCACGGTCCAATTCGAGATCACCTCGGTCAGGTCCAGGCCGTCCACGATGTCGTTGTCGTCGAGATCGGCGTTCTCGTTCCAGAGCAGGTCGCCCGGCTCGGTCTCCCACGCCGTGAGCACCGCCGTCAGGTCCAGGCCGTCGACCACGCCGTTGCAGTCCACGTCGCCGGCGCCGCAGCCGTCGTTGTCAGTGATGACCACGTTGTCAATCCACAGCCGCTCACCACCGGAACCGCCCGAATACGAACGGAACGCCATCACGGTCTCGTGGTCCGGCGTGTAGGACATGTCGTTCTCGTCGTACCAGGTCCCGTCGAAGTTGAAGCGCGTGACCGTGCGCTCATCCTGGTCCACCTCGAGACCGACATGGTGCCACTCGTCGAGCTCGTAGTGGTAGTACACACGGTTGGTGTCGGGCCAGGCGTTGCTCGAGACATCCAACTCATTCGGGTACTCCGGATGGCTCTCATCCATGCCCCAGTCCCAGAAGATGGACTTCGGGCTCCCCTCAGGGCCATTGTTGTCCATGAACATGAACGCCTCGATCGCGTCCTTCCTCATGAAATCCATCTCGACGATCAAGTACCGCTTCGTTGAGGCGATGTCATAGTTGCGCTTGCTCCCGCAACCCCAACCAGGGTTGGTCGCCATGATCTGCATGACCTGGTTGCCGGTGCCGTCATCCACGATCTGGCCGTCGGTCGGCGTGTCTGGACCAGCGCCCTTGAACCAGCCGTCCTGGCCCCAAAGCGTAGCGATCACATAGCCGTCGGCCACCTCGAAGCCGCTGCTGAACAACGTGTCGGCCTGCGCCGCCCCAGCCACCGCCAGAGCAACAAGACCCATCACAACTGTAGCTCTCCGCATTGTTCCCTCCTCCTGAATAGTGCAAAAGAACAACAAACCCGTACGACCGTGCGACGAAAAGCCCGCAGACCACCCGATGGCCGCGGTCTTCCCGCGCACGGCTTTCTCCCTGGGCGCCGCGGCAGGCTGTCGCTTGCGCCGCCGGTCACTTCGACCGAATGTGCTCCGTTCCGCCTCTATCGGCCTTTGCGCACGTTGCCGAGGCGTTTGCCAGGCTTCGCCTCCTCGGACTCGTCAGACGCCGCCGAGGACACCGCTGCCGAGGACGCCACGGTCCAGTTCGAGATCACCTCGGTCAAGTCCAAGCCGTCCACGATGTTGTTGTCGTCGAGGTCGGCATTCGGGTTCCACAGAGGGTCGCCCGGCTCGGTCTCCCACGCCGTGAGCACCGCCGTCAGATCGAGCCCGTCCACCACGCCGTTGCAGTCCACATCGCCCGGCCCGCAGCCATCCCCGTCAGTGATCGACAGGTTGTCTATCCACAGCCGTGTGCCGGGCGTCGGCGTGTAGCAGCGGAACACGAACCGGCTCAGTTGCGTCGGAGCCGCGATCCCGCCCGAGTCGTCCTCGTCCACCCAGGTCCCGTCCTCGTTGAACCGAAGTATCTCGCGCGCCTGCTGGTCCACCTCGATGCCCACGTGATACCACGTGCCGACAACATAGGGCGTCTGAGGAATCCCCGGCTGGGCGTTGCTGCAGACCATGTCCGCAGGAGCCGACTGGGCCTTGTTTTCTCCCCAGAAGATCGAGTCCGGCGACACGCTCGGCGTGGTGTTGTTGTCCATGAACCAGAACGCGTACGTCGCGTCCACGACCTGGAAGTCGAACTCAACGGTCAGGTACTGCTTCGCCGACTGCGCGTCGTAGTCGCGGCGAGCCTCGTGACCCCAACCGCCTCCGGGCGTATTGGTCACGGTCACCTGCAAGACCTTGTTGCCGGTCCCGTCGTCCACGATCTAGCCGTCAAGCGGGTAGTCACCGTTACCCACGACCCAGCCCTGCTGGCCGTCAATGGTGCCAAGGCTGAACGACTCGAAATCCGTGACGTACAGGTTGTCCGCCCACGCCGGGCCGGCCACCACCGCAAGAACGATCGCGATTAGAACCACAGCTCTTCTCATTGTCCCTTCCTCCTTGCCAATGTAAGAGTCAACACAGCCGTCGAACCGTGAGACGCAAACCCCGCAGACCGCCGGCGGGCGGGCCGCGGTCGTGCCGCGCACGGTCCTTCCCCTGGGCGCCGCGGCAGGAAAGAAGCACCGGCCCAGGCCGGATGGCTCACGGGGCACGACTGGTACTTCTTGCCCTGCCTGCCGCCCGCGCCGGCGCAAGCGCCCGCTCGCGCCGCCGCCTACTTCGACCGAATGTTATCGGCCTTTGCGCACATTGCCGCCGCCGCGGCCCCCGCGGCCCTTCCCCGGCTTCGCCGCTTCCGACTCCTCCGGCGCACCCGAGGACGCCACCGTCCAGTTCGAGATCACCTCGGTCAGGTCCAGGCCGTCCACGATGTCGTTGTCGTCGAGATCGGCATTCTCGTTCCAGAGCGGGTCGCCCGGCTCTGTCTCCCATGCCGTGAGCACCGCCGTCAGGTCCAGGCCGTCCACGACCCCGTTGCAGTCCACGTCGCCGGGGCCGCAGAGCGCACCCTCGGTCACGCAAAGGCTCGCGACATACATCGCCGAATCCGGGTCCCAGGGCGGGCCGGGCTCTGTGTCGCTACCGCCGCACAGGAGATGCCAGATCTCCTCGCCGCCGAGGATACTCGAATCCAGACCGAAGTCCTCGTTCGGCGTGCCCCCATCGTCCCACGTCTGCGGCACGCCGTTGACGAGGAACTTGTACGTCATGGCGGTGTAGTCGAGGATACGGGTGACGGTGAACCACTGGTTCAGCGGGATCGGGCCGCCTTCGCCGCCCCACAAACCGGCGCCGCCGCTAATGTTGAACAGGTCGTTGCCCTGCCACCAGTACTCGCCCTGGTTGTTGCCCTCGTTGTTTATGTCAACCGTAGCCATCCAGTAGTCGTTCTGCAGATTAGCCGGATCGGCCGTCTCGATGTAGTACTCGCCGGTGACGGTCACGGTGGTTCCTGTCTGGTCCTTGTCGCCCCAGGCGACCCAGGAGTCCACGGACTCGCCCTGCGTGGTGATGTCCTCGCACAGATAACGGGCGACCTTGCCCTCGCCCGCACCTGTTGGGTCGTCAATGACCTCGGCCCACGCATGAGCCACGCTCGCGCCGCTCTGCACGGTCGTCCAGGTGCCGCCGCCGAACGTCTGGCCCCCAAGATCGCCATACGCGGCGTTCTCGAAGTCCGTGCAGTACAGTTGCACTGCCGACGCCGGGCCGGCCGCCATCGCAAGAACGATGGCGATCAGAATCGCGCTTCTTCTCATCTTGTCCTCCTCTGTGCTGTGTAAGAAACTCCACGCCTATTCGACTCTGCACGAGAAGCCTACGGACCGCCGTGCGTTCCGAGTCTCTCGCGCACCACTTTCCCTTCGGCCGCGCGCTGCCACTTGAGCCGCCAGTTACTTTCGACCGAATGTGCTCCGTTCGGCCGCTACCGGCCTGTGCGTACGTTGCCGCCGCCGTGGTGCATGGACCACCCCGGCGCCGGCTGGGCCGGCGCGCCCGCTCCCCGCAGGAAGCCGTTCGGGGCCGTCCCCCCACACGCCCGCTCACAGATGGGTTGAAGTCATCGAAACACGACCGTCAAAGAGCCATCGGGCAGAGCCACTCTGCATACGGGGCCCAGTCGCTCTCCCATGCAAGGCCGCTCCAAAACAAAAGGGGCGAGCCTTGAGCACACTCAAGGCCCACCCCTCTCGATGCAAGGCACCTCAGTGTGCCGCCATCGTTTCTCGCGCAGCAAGCGCCATCGCACTCACTGCGTCCGCCAGACGGTACTCCGCCTGATTACTACCGACCTTTGCGCACGTTGCCGAGGCGTTTCCCCGGCTTGGCCGCCTCGGACTCCTCCGGCGCGGCAGAAGACGGGATGGTCCAGTTCGAGATCACCGCCGTCAAGTCCAACCCGTCCACCACACCGCTCACGTCGAGGTCCGCCTTCGGATTCCACAGCGCATCACCCGGCTTCGTCTGCCAGGCGGTGATGACGGCCGTCAGGTCCAGCCCGTTCACGACCAGGTTGCAGTCCACGTCGCCCGGAACGGCGTTGGACGTGATCGCGTACAGCGTCCCGTTGCCGCCCGGAGGCTCGGCCGCGTCCTGGTAGTACAGCGTGCCGTCGGGGCCGACCGAGAGTGCGCGGAAGTTGAAGGACCAATCGTACGGATTCACGTCGCCCGGGTTGACCCATTCCCAGATCAACGAGCCCACCGGCACGTTCATCGCGAACAGACGGCGCGGCTCATCAATGATGTTGTTCGGGTCCGAATCGTCGTACGCCGCCGTCGTGCCGCTGACGAAGACCTTTGCGTTCGTCACCGGGTCCACGATCAGCACGGCGCAGGTCTGCGACTCGCCCAGGATATCCAGGCCGTCGTAATACCAATCGCCGTGGGCCGTGTAGTTCAGCGCGCCGCCGCCGAGATCGCCCGGGTCGGTGACCGAGTAGACGTCATGGCCGAACCCGGCAAACACGAAGCCCGAGCCGTCCGGCTTCAGTGGGTGGGTCTTGTAGAACCCGCCGTTGAACCCGCCCGGGAAGCCCAGGGTCGGGTCGCCGTTGGGCGCCGCCGTCCATCGGATGGCGCCGGTCACGGGGTCGTAGCACTCCACGGCCGTGCCGTAGTCGGCCCAGTGCAGCGCGTACACCGCGTTCATGTCCGGGTTGTAGATGGCGTTCGACCCGTACGCCCTGATCGGCGTCGAACTCCACGCTTTCGCCGCGGTGGCGTTCGAAATCTGGACGCCGTAGATCGCCTCGCCTAAGTCCCCGTTGTCGTTGTGGAACCAGTACAGGCCGTGCACGCCCTCGTCGAACACGTCCGGCGCAAACGCCGCGTTGTAGTAACCGTTGTCGCCACTCGTGGGGTACGGTGTCGCGTGCATAATGACGCCCGTCGCCGCGTTGATCGCGAACGCATGGTTGTTGCCGTTCGCATCGCGCGCCGTCGTGCCGTAGAGCACGCCGTCGTACAGCGCCATGTTCAGCAGTACCGGCATGGGCAACGGGGCCGATTCCCAGATGGGCACGCCCGTCGCCTTGTTCAGCGCGTACACAGTCGGGTTGCCCGGGTCGTTGCGAGCCGCATACACCGCTTCGCTGCCGACGATGGCGCTCTGGGTCGAGAACGCCGTGTCTGGCACCGCCGCGCTCCACCATATCTTGTTCCCGGTGGCCGGATCCGCCTTGTGGATACCCAGCTCGGCGTTGCCGGCGCCGCGGAAGTACAAGAAGCCTTGCTCGTCGAACGTGATGTTGTGCCAGGCATTGCGGCGAGTGGCGTACGGCGCCACGGAAAGGTCCTGCTTCCACTTGACCACGATGTTGCAGCCATTGCCGAAGATGTACGGCACTCTGTAAACATGCGGGCGGTTGTTGCCACCGTACGGCGCCCCCAACGGCAGGATCGGGTTGTCCTGCGCCAGGGCCGTCGCCACCATGACAAGGGCCAGAATGGGTATGAACAAAACCTGTCGTCGCATGAGTCAGATACCTCCATATCCCCCGGAAGGGCGTTCGAAAGAATGGTTCGTTACACGCCGGTCTCCCGCCCGGCGAGAGAAGAGGGCGGCGCGGGCACGCATGCCGCCTGGAGCCCATGGCCCAAGCACATCACGTGCCCCGCGCCGAAACCTCGACTCTACGATTGCCGCGCCCGCGGCAAGGCAGGCGCCGCCGCCCCGGGAAGCACCCCGGGGAACAGCGACACCTGCGTCGCCGGACGTTACTTCTTGCGCCGCAACAGCGCCAGGAGCCCGAGACCAGCAAGCAGGAAGACGCTCGGCTCAGGAACGAGCCCCGCAGCCCAGTCCCACTCGTTGATCGCGCCGGCCTCGATCGAGATCGCCTGGTCCCTCGACAACTCGCCGCAGTTCTGCATCGGCGGGGAGAACAGAATCCGATCCGGCGTGTTTCTCGGGTTGTTGAGCTGGCCCAGCGTGTCAATCTGCAGGTTCAGGCACAGACCGGTCTGCGTCAGGTCCTCCTGCAGCTCGAACGCCAGGTGCGCCCACGGATACGGACTGCCCTCCGAAGCGATGCTGAAGTCGGCCGGCGTGTCCTGGTACCCCTGCAGGAACACCGAGGACACCCCGGGCGTGACCTCGAACTTGTTCGGCCACAGGTTCGTCCCCGCCACACCGTCGGTGCCCGGAATCTCACCGATGAAGGTGTCGGTGGTCATGTCCATGATGTAGTACTGGACGCCGGGACCGGCCGGAGGGCTCGAGTAGTACGTGGCGCCCCAATCGCCGTCGCTGTCAAGGTCCACATCGTTGTCCGCGGCGTAGGCACCGTCGATCCACAGCTCGCCATCCGAGATGTTGCTCAGCGACGCCTTGGTCGAATCCCAGCTCACCAGCAAGTCCATGCCCGCGAGCCCCGAATCCGCGCCGCCGACGTCGTCCATCTCGACCCAGATAATGACCTCCAGCAACGAGCCGGGCGTCAGCGGGCCGGTGGTCTCGCCGAGAATCGTCCCGTACGTAGTCGCCTGCGCCGGAACCACCAGCGCAAAGCTCACGAGCGCGATCGCAATCCACATTGTCCTCATCGTTACCTCTCCTTTCCAGTGTTACAGAAGGTGTTAGAACGAGTCCTTACTTGGTCAATTCGCCTCATCCAGTAACTCCTAAATTAACCTCCTCCTCCAGCGCCAGGCAGGCAACCCCGGGCCCGGCCGGCGCCATACGCTGCTTCATTATGAAACCCTATCGGCCCTTGCGCACGTTGCCGAGGCGTTTCCCAGGCTTCGCCTCCTCGGACTCGTCAGGCGCCGCCGAGGACGCCGCCGAGGACGCCACCGTCCAGTTCGAGATCACCTCGGTCAGATCCAGGCCGTCTACAATGTCGTTGTCATCGAGGTCGGCATCCGGGTCCCACAGCGGGTCGCCCGGCTCGGTCTCCCACGCCGTGAGCACCGCCGTCAGGTCCAGGCCGTCCACCACGCCGTTGCCGTCCACGTCACCGGGGACGCTGCCATCGCTGTCGGTGATCGACAGGTTGTCAATCCACAGCCGCTCGCCGCCACTCTCATACGAATAGGAGCGGAACACAAAGCGGCTCATCCACTTCACCTCATCGGGCGTGTCGGTCTCGTCGTACCAGGTGCCGTCGAAGTTGAACCGCAGGATCTTCTTCGCCTGCTGATCTACCTCGATACCCACATGGCGCCACTCGTCGAGGTCGTAGTGCTGGTACCCGATGCCCGGGCTCGCGTTGCTCGAGACGTCCAACACGTCGGCGATCTCCATACCGTAGTCCCAGAAAATAGACTCCGGGCCGCCCTGTTCGGGCGTTTCCGGAATCGCGTCCGGCCCGTTGTTGTCCATGAACATGAACGCCGTTATGGCATCCTTGCGCATGAAGTCCATCTCGACGGTGAGATACTGCTTCGTCGATTCCGCATCGTAGTTGCGCCTGACTTCCTGGCCCCAGCCGGGGCCCTCGGCCATCACCTGCAGGACCTTGCCGTGCGAGTCGCCGGAATTCACGATCTGGCCCTCAGCGTCAACAATGGCCTGCCAGTCCTGCTGGCCATCGATGCCGCCGAGGCTGAAGTCCTCGAAGTCCGTGCTGTACAGGTCGTCCGCCCACACGGAACCGGCCGCCAGCAAGGCAACAAGAGCAATTAAGACACCGTGTCTCCCCATCTTCGACCTCCTTCGATCATTGTGTAAGACAGTCCTACCCGCCGTTGGTGCCAGGAAAGACTTCTGGGCTCCCCAATACCGTTGAACGCGGAGTACAATACCATACGCCCGCCCCGCTGTCAACCCCTTTTTCGTTGTTTTTTTCATTTCCCTCCGACCAGACACAACGGCACACCCGCAGCGGCATACGCCCGGCGGGGCGCGATCCCAGGCGACCCCCTCCCGGCCCGGCGCCCTGGGCAGCCCGACATCGGCCTGGGAAGGCCTGAAAAGGCCGGGAGAGGGCCTCGGAAGGCCCGGAAAAGGGCGGGGAAAGAGAAGAAAACACTTGACAGGGCCTCCCGCGTGTGCTAGCCTTACGGCATTGGTTTCGTGGGGGATACTACGTTTTTCCAGCTCATGTAACCGCGTCAGATTCTCAATAGGCGTTAGCGTAACTGAGCGTGGCCGAGGATGATACGGGCGCACAGGGCCGTAGCCCCGTGTGCGCGAGCCCGGAAATCCCGTCCACGCATACAACGCGATCGAGGAGAAAGGGGGACACAATGAGAAAACTAGTACTTGGCGCCGTGCTCGCGCTTGCGCTGTGCGTCGCCACAAACGCGCCCGCCCAGCCGGCGGCCGGGTGGTCCATGTACCACAACGGCGTCCAGGGTATGGGTTACACCCTCACCCCGAGCACGCTGTCCGGCGCGGGCATCGCGACGCCGCTGTGGGTGGTCAACGCTCCCGGCGGTGTCTGGGGCTCGCCCATCGAGGACCTGCTCAACGGGGCCGTCGTGGTGGGCACCAACGCGGCGCCCGAGCTCTATGTGCTCAACCAGTTCACCGGCGCCCACATGTTCGGCAGCCCCATCCCGCTGACATCCGGCTGGACCGACGGCACGGGCGTGATTGACACGTGGTCGATGAACTACGTCATCGCCGCCCAGAACGCCCCAGGGTCCATGGATGCCTTCCAGACCTGGGCTGGGTATGTTCCCGCTTGGACTGATGTTCAGTCCGGGGGCCTGAGCACCAAGCTCACCACGTGGGACGAAACGATCTATTCGGTCGCCAGCCCGCCAGGTGCCCCAGGCATCTACACGTGGAACGCCGCTGTAGGCAACAGCCCGCCCGTGCTCCACACGCTGCTGCCTGCGGGCCAGACCGTGGATGTCTGGCATGGGTTCCTGTCCATGGACGCGCAAGGCCAGTTCCTCTACTACAAGGACGCCGGCGTAGCGGGCGTGAACGAGACGAGCCAACTCCACTGCATCAACCGGGCCGCTGGCGGCATTGTCTGGTCAACGGCCCCGCACGGCGACGGCTGGGGCAACACCCCCACGCTCGTGGACACGGCAGGCGATATCTACGCCGGGTTCCAGGACGTGGACTTCGACCCCAACGGCATCCCGAACGACGGGGACGAGTACGTGGCCTCGACACTGGAGAAGTACAACCCCGGCGGCGGGCTCGTCTGGCAGATGCAGTTCAACGGCGGCGGCGCCTGGTGGCACGGCGGCGTGGCGATGAGCCCCGACGAACAGGTCATCTACGCCCTGGGTCGCGGCGGCAATCCCGGCGCGGGCGCCATGGGCGGCCTCACCGCCGTTGACGCCAACACGGGAGCAATCCTGTGGACCGTGTATACGCAGACGCCCCTCGCGCTGCCCGGCGAGATCGGCGACTGCTTCGGCGCACCGGCCGTGGACGGCGACGGCAACATTTTCGGCGTGGACCACAACGGCACGTTCTTCGGTGTGACTCCGGCCGGTACCGTGATGTTCGGCGTGGACGGGGCCCATACCTCGTCCTGGGCCTCACCCGCCATCCTGAGCGACGGCACGATCATCACCACCGGCGACGAAGGCAACATCGTGGCCTGGACGGTCCCCGAGCCGAGCATTTTCCTGCTCGCCGGTCTCGGCCTCCTGGCCCTCCTGCGCCGCAGGAAGAAGTAGCACAACGCGAGCGGCTTACGCGAACGGCTGGCGCGAGCGCAGACAATTGAATCAAACGAGCTAGGGCGGGCCCCAAGCCTAGCCAAGGGGCTTGCCCTAGCGTTTCCTCAAGACGCCCTGCACCCATGGGACGCCTCCCGGTTGCTCATCGAAGCCAAAAAAACAGCCCGGGTGGAGTACCAAAGATTGTGTAATTTCGCGGGCCGGTATAGGAATGGGTGTGA